>DATHQY010000032.1:0-18749 GCA_035482215.1 Polyangiaceae bacterium
CGGTTCGAACCGAATTCGACGAGCGCGGCTTTGCCCGGGTAGGGCAGCCCCTCGCCCCGCACCAGGCGGGCGAACACCACGTCGTCGAAAAAGTGCTCGCTCGACAGGACCACGGCCGGGAGCTTCGGATCCGCGGCGACCGCGGCCTGCATCGCCGCGAAGGCCGCTTGCAGGCTGGCCTTGTCGTTGTCGAACATCCCGGGCCGCATGTGCGGCGTGGCGGCCACGGTGTCGAATCCGGCGGCGGCGAGGCCGCGGAGCATCGCGAGCCCCTCCTCGGTGGTGCGCGCGCCATCGTCGATCGACGCCACCCAGTGGCAATGCAGATCGACGAAGCCCTTCCGCACGGTCGGCTTTCTTCCTACGCCCAGCGGATGAGGGACGTCTCGTAGGGATGCGTCATCGCCTCATTGTACGGCACGATGCGCGCCGCGAACGCCTGCGCGCCGCTCTCGGCGGTCGGAATCTCGCCGCTGTAGCGCCATTGCCCGTTGGGCGCACGGTCGGCCGGGCTCATTCGCACGATCTTGCCGTGCGTGATCTCGTGCCCGCCGTTGGTGGGCCCGTGGTACAGCTCCACGGTGACGTCGCCGGGCGCGAGCGCGCCGAGATCGACGACGGCGGACACCTTCAGCGGGTCCCCGACGGCGACTTCGTCTTTCGAGTCGAGGCGGATCTCGCGGACCGTGACGCCCGGCCACGCGCTCCGCACGCGGTCTTTCCACGCCGTGAGCGCCTTCGCCTCGGCGAGGTCGTTCTCCGTGAGGTTGTGCGAGAGGCGGATGCCCGGCACGTAGAAACGGCGTGCGTACTCGCGCACCATCCGCGCCGTGTTGTAGCGGGGCACGAGCTTCGCGATGGCGTTCTTCATTCGCTGGATCCAGCCCCGGGGCAGTCGATCGATGCCGCCGCGATCGAAAAAGAGCGGGACGACCTCGCGCTCGAGCAGGTCGTAGAGCAGCTCCGCCTCGCGCGCGTCGCCGCTCGCGTCCACGTACTCCTCGCCTCGGCCGACGGCCCAGCCGATTTCCCACCCGTGATCGCGCCAGGCTTCCGCGAACCAGCCGTCGACGACGCTGACGTTGAGCGCGCCGTTGGCCGCGGCCTTCATGCCGCTCGTGCCGCTCGCTTCGAGGGGCCGTCGCGGCGTGTTGAGCCACACGTCGACGCCGCTCACGAGCGAGCGCGCGATGCGCATGTCGTAGTCTTCGATGAAGACGACGCGCCCGCGGAGCGCCGGATCCCGGCTCGAGAGGATGATCGAGCGAATGAGCTCCTTGCCTCCGCGGTCTTGCGGGTGCGCCTTGCCCGCGAAGATGAGCTGCACGGGCCTCTTCGGGTCGTTGAGCAGGCGCTTGACGCGCGCGAGGTCGCGAAACAAGAGGTCCGCCCGCTTGTATGTGGCGAAGCGGCGCGCGAAGCCGATCGTGAGGGCCTGGGGATCGAGCACTTCGCTGCACACGTCGAGCTCTTCGCGGCCGGCGCCGCGCCGCTCCGCCGCGGCGCGGAGCCACCGACGTGCGTTCTGCACGAGGCGGTGGCGCCGGTGCTCGTGGAGCTGCCAGAGCTCCGCGTCGGGGATCTCCTGCGCGCGCGCCCAGAGCTCGGGGTCGTCGCTGCGCTCCGGCCAGCGCGGCCCGAGGTAGCGCGTGTAGAGCTCACCCATCTCGTGCGCGACCCACGACGACGTGTGCACGCCGTTCGTGATCGACTCGATGGGGATCTCCTCGGTCGGCAGATCGGGCCACAGGCCTTGCCACATCTTGCGCGCGACTTCCCCGTGGAGCTCGCTCACGCCGTTGTAGTGGTCCGACGTGTGGATCGCGAGAACGGGCATCGAGAAGGGCGCGGCGCCGTCGGCCGGGTTGATGCGCCCGAGGCCGAGGAGCTCCGCGTCGGAGATCCCGAGCGGCGCCCGATACGGCTCGAGGTACCGGCGCACGAGGGCCGGATCGAACGCGTCGTTGCCGGCCGGCACGGGCGTGTGCGTCGTGAAGACGTTGCCCGCGCTGTTCGCCTCGCTCGCGACCTGGAACGAGACATGGCGGTCGCCCATGACGCGCCGGATCCGCTCGATCGCGAGGAAGGCCGAGTGGCCTTCGTTCATGTGGCACACGGTCGGCGAGAAGCCCATCGCCTCGAGCGCGTGGATGCCGCCGATCCCGAGCATGATCTCCTGGCGAACGCGAAACTCCTGGTCGCCACCGTAGAGCGATCCGGTGATCGCACGGTCCGCCGGCGAGTTCTCCTTAACGTTCGCGTCGAGCAAGAGGAGAGGCACCCGCCCGACCTGCACCTTCCAGAGCTGCGCGAGCACCACCGCGTTCGGGTACTGCACGCGAATGACGAGGCGCTTGCCCGCGCCGTCCAGCACCGGCAAGACGGGCATGCGCCGCCAATCGTTGACGGGGTAGCTCTCGCCCTGCCAGCCGTCCGCGTTCAAGACCTGCCGGAAGTAGCCTTCGGCGTAGGCGAGCCCCACACCCATGAGCGGCAATCCCAAGTTGCTCGCTGTCTTCAAGTGATCGCCGGCGAGGACGCCGAGGCCCCCCGAATAGATGGGAAGGCACTCGTGGATGCCGTACTCCATCGAAAAGTAGGCGATGCGCGCGCCCGCGGCCTCGGGGAACGTCCGCGAGAACCAGCCTTCGCGTTGCATGTAGCGCTGGAACGTCTGCCACGCGGCGTCGAGCTGGCTCGTGAACGAGTCGTCCCCCGCAAGCTCGTCGAGGCGGCCCTGGTCGACGCGGCACAGGAGCTCGATCGGATTGCCGTGCACCTCCTCCCAGAGGTCCGTGTCGAGCCGCTCGAACAGCTCTTCGCCCGCGGGAGACCACGACCACCAGAGGTTATACGCGATGTCGCGAAGGCGCTCGAGGGTTGGTGGCAGACGCGGGATGACCGTGAAATGCCTCAGGGTGGACATTGGGATTGGTGCTAGTCCACGCCAGAGGCGCATTCAACCGATGGCTCGATTTCGCATTCCTCGCGGTGCGTTTGCGATCGTCAAAGAAGTCGCGCGCCATCTCCTCCGCCGCCCCGTGGTGGGTATCGCGGCGGCGGCGCGTACGGACGACGGACGATGGCTCCTCGTGCGGCGCGGCGATGTCGGACAATGGGCGCTCGCGGGAGGCACGCTCGAGTGGGGCGAGACGCTCCGCGCGAGCCTCCTCCGCGAGCTCGAGGAAGAGGCCGGGATCCTGCGATGCGACGTCGTTCGCGTCGTGGGCGTCTTCTCGCGACCCGATCGCGACCCGCGCTTTCACGCCGTGACGATCGTCGTCGAGTGCTCCATCGACGAACCGACCAAGCCTCCCATGAACCCGCTCGAAGTGACGGAGGTCGGCCTCTTCCGGCGCGACGAGCTACCGGCCTCGCTCGCCATGGGCATGACCGACATGCTCCAGGCCGCCCTCGACCCCGGCCTCGCCGTCCTCGAGTAGCCGCTCGCGTCGGGCGAGAGCGAGCGAGAGGGAGAGAGCGAGCGAGAGGGAGAGAGAAAACCGCCGGGACGCCAAGGACGCCAGAGACGAAAGCCGGTGAGGTCGACGGGATGGCGGGGAGCCTGGTACGAGGCCCGCCGAGCGGCCCTCCCAACCGCTCTGTTCTCGGATCCTGGCGTTCTTGGCGTCCTGGCGGTTAATCCTCGCGCTCTCGATCAGGTCTCGATGGTGACGAGCTCCGCGGCGAAGCACTGGAGGACGTGCAGGCTGCGCCGCTGCCAGTGCATCTTCGGATCCGACAGGAAGCGAATCTTGTACTGCGACTCGGCGGGCAGCTCCTGCACGCGGCCGAGCCACGTCACGAATTTTTTGAAGCACGAGGAGTTCATGAACTCGAGATTTCGAACGTCGATCACGACGAGCGCGGTGGGCTCGCGGATCGCGGAGCTGTGCACCTCGTCCAAGATGCGCCCCATCTCGTCGACCGCGTTCATGTTCGCGTCCCCCTCGAGCAGGAGCTCGAGAGTGTCCCCGTGACGGGCCGCACGCGAAGAGAAGCTGCTGATGGCGCGATCGTTCATGGCGCAAACTCCGAACCGGTTCGGGAGACGGCGCTGATGCGTACGAGGTCGCCCTCCACTTTCAAATCCATTTCCATTTCGCCTTCGCACCGTATTCGTGCGAGGCCGAGGCCCGAGACGTTGGTCTCGCGCGCGGTCTCGCGGAGGAGCTGCTGGTAATGTCGAAACGCGTTCGGGGCCGCGTGCATTTCTGCAAATCGACGCTGCAGCGCCTCGAGGTGGGGAGAAACGCTCCGGTTGCTCGTGCGAATCGTCACGGTGCCCTCGCGCTGGTCGAGGTCGACGCTCAGCGTGGTCGTCTCGTCGGGCATGCCGTACTTGACGGAATTCTCGAGGAGCTCATGAGTGGCAAGGGCCAACCGTGAGACCGAGTCTTCACTGTCGATGACGTTTTCGTAGAAGTCGGTAATGAAACGGCGGACCACGGTGGTCAAAATCACGCTCGGACGAAAGATGATCTCGAAGTAAACCCGAGGCTCCTTCGCAGGCGTCGTTGCTTGGGTCATGGTACGTTTCCGAGGGAGAGCGGTGACTCGACACGAGAGAGGTGCCGGCGGAGCCCCGCCTGCCTTTTATGACCGAATCAGACGGCCGTGTCACGGGCCGAGGACGAGGACAAGGATTGCACCCGGTTCTGGTGGTTACTAGCGACAAGCTGGTTTTTGAGCGCATCAGTCGGGTTCTCGCAGCGCACGGAATGTCGGCGCGCCGCTCTGTCGACGGTGGGGCGGCGTTCGAGTGCGCGACGAGCGAGCCGATCGAAGGGATCATTGCGGAGGCGAGCCTTTCCGACATCTCCGGAGTTCAGCTCTTTCGCCTTCTCGAAGAGGAGTCGCTCGCCTCTCAACTGCCTTTCGTCCTCGTGACTTCTCCGTCGGACGCGCGGAGTCGCTTGTTCGCGGCCGCGACGTGCCCGCGCGCACACGTCATCCAATCTCCCGAAGAGGAGCTGCCGGCGCTGCTCGAGCGATTCACGCGCAGCGGGTCGCTCAGGCCGCCTGCGATGAGCCGGCCGGTTTCGCGCGAGCATCTCACCCGACGCCTCGCACAGGCGCTCGACGACGCGCTCTTCGAAGCGGTGGTCGCGGCGGAGGTGCGCTCTCTCGCCGAGGAAGAGAGCTACGGCGATTTTTTCCACGGGCTCGATGCGCTGTTGCGCCGCTTGCTCTCGCCCAATTGGGTGGCGCTCTATTCGGACCATCCGGCACCCACGCTATTTCTCGGCGCCCCCGAGAGCCAGCGCGAGCGCGCCGATGCGGAAGCGCGGGCGGCGCTCGGCATCGCGGCCGACGTGCGCTGCGGTGTTTTTTTGCCCGCGCCGGAATTCGACCGACGGGACGCGTCCGTGCCCGTCGAAGTGCCGGTCTTCTCGGGCGCGAAGCAATGTGGGCAGCTCGCCATGGGCATTCCCGATTCCAGCCACACGCACCCCGTTCGGCGCCTCGTGGACCTCATCGCCTCCGAACTCGGAAGCCCGTGGCGAATTATTTCGCTGTTGGAAGATGCGAGGCACAATGCATCCACGGATCCGCTGACGGGTCTCATGAATCGCCGGGCGCTCCTCTCGCAAATGACGAGAGAGGGAAACCGCTCGCAGCGATACGGGCTGCCGATGACCATCCTCATCCTGGACATCGACCACTTCAAACGGGTCAATGACCACTACGGCCACTTCGCAGGCGACCGCGTCATCCAGAGCGTGGCGACCACGTCGGCGAAAGTTCTTCGCCAGTGCGATTACATCGCACGGTGGGGCGGGGAGGAATTTCTCATTGCACTTCCGTGCACCGACACGGTAGGTGCGCTGGCCACGGCGGAACGGGTGCGCCGCGCCGTCCAGGATACGACGACGCTCTCGGAAGACGGGACGCCACTTCGGGTGACGGTGTCGGTCGGGGTCGCGTCGTCCGAGGTGCCCTGGCGATTCGAAGAGCTGGCCGGCCGGGCGGACTCGGCGCTTCTCGACGCGAAGTCGAGGGGGCGCAACTGCGTGTCGGCGACGCCGTCCACGCTGGCGCAGCGCCGCGCGAGCGACGTGCCGCCCGAGCCGGGCAGCAGGCCCCCCGAGAAGGGCCGGCCGTCATGACCGCGGCGCTCGCTCCGGTGGGGGCGTCGATGACGTTCGAATTCCGTCCCGACGTGGACCTCATCACGCGCGCGCGCGAGTTCGTCGCGGCGTTCTACGAGCGGGTGCTCGACGATCCGGACGCGGTTTCGCGCATCGCGCTCGCCACGCACGAGCTCCTCGAGAACGTCTTCAAGTATTCCGTCGACGGGCGGAGCACGTTCGCCATCGAGGTCGGCGTCGACGGCGATTCGTTCATGCTGCGCATCCGCGTGAAAAACCGCGCGACGCCCGAGCGGGCCCATGAAGTGCTGCGCGTGATTCGCGAGATCGGCGAACTCGGCGATCCGCTCGAGATGTACCAGACGTTCGTGCGGCGGTGCGCCAAGGCCCGCGACGGCTCGGGGCTCGGCCTCGCACGGATCGTCGCCGAAGCCGAGATGCGCGTCTACGGCGAGGTCGACGGCGACGAGGTCACCATCGTCGCGGAGGGGCTCGCGCGACCCGCGACGGCGGCGGCGGGCACGTGACGCAAACGCGAGCGGAAACGTGACCAACCCGACCCGGCCTTTCACCATCGGCGTTCTCGCGGGGAGCGTGCTGGACGAATACCAGAACACGGTGCTCTTCGGCGCGAGCGACGAGCTGCGTGAACAGGGCGCCTCGGTGTTCCTCTTTGCGGGCGGCGTGCTCGACTCGCCCGACCGCGCGAGCGCGCAGCGCAATTCGATCTACGACCTCATCGATCCCAAGCGCATCGACGCGCTCATCGTGCTCGTCTCGCTCGGCAACGACATCGGCGTGGCCGCGCTCGGCGACTATTGCGCACGCTTCGCGCCGCTGCCGATATGCACCCTGTCGGGGTCCCTGCCGGACAAACCGAGCGTCCTCGTCGACAACGCGCGCGGCATGCGCTGGCTCGTCGAGCACTTCGTCACGACGCACGGAGCGCGGCGCATCGCGTTCATCCGCGGACCCGTCGGCAGCGACGAAGCCGAGCGGCGCTTCGGCATTTACCGCGACGTGCTCCACGAGCACGGCATCGCCTTCGACCCGCAGCTCGTGACCGTCGGCGACTTCAATCCGCCGTCCGGCGCCGAAGCCGTGCGCGTGCTTTGCGACGAGCGGCGCGTTGCCTTCGACGCGCTCATCGCGGCCAACGATTATATGGCCCTCGCCGCGATCGCGGCGCTCCAGGAGCGCGGATTCGACGTGCCCGGGCAGATCGGCGTTGCCGGATTCGACGACATCGACGAAGCGCGCTTCGCGACCCCGCCGCTCACGACGGTGCGCCAGCCCCTCCACGAATCGGGCCGCCAGGCGGGCAAGATCGTGAGCGCCATGCTGCGCGGGCAGGGGCATCCCGCGCGCGTCGTGCTCGACACGCTCCTCGTGCTCCGCGAGTCGTGCGGCTGCTCGCTCGACCGCGCCGTCATGACCGAGGCGTCCGAGGATTTCTCCACGGTAGCCTATCTGCCGGCGCATCTCGACGCGCGCAAAGACGACATCGTTCGCGCCGTCGCGCGCGCGGTCGCGCCCGAGCAGGCGCGCATTCCGTCCGATTGGCCCGAGCCCCTCGTCGCCGCGTTCATCGCCGACCTGCGCGAAGCCACGAGCGTGCGCTTCGTGTCGCTGCTGACCGCCACCCTGCGCCGCGTCGTCGCCGCCGGAGGCGCCATCCGTCCGTGGCATGCGGTCATCTCCACGCTGGCCGGCGAAGTGATGATGACGCTCGGCGATCCGAAGAGCAAAGTGCGCGCGGACGAAGTGCTGCACCGCGCGCGCGTGCTGATCGGCGACATTCGCGAGCGCATCCAGGCGCAGCACCGCATCCAGCGCGAGCGCTGGATCCGCACGCTGCACGAGACGAGCGAAGCCCTCATGACGGCCTTCGGCGAGACCGCGCTCGTCGACGCCGTCGCGCGACAGCTGCCGCGGCTCGAGATCCCCGCGTGCGCGCTCGCGGTGTACGCGGGCTCGCCGGAGACCGGCGTCACCCAGCGCGCGCGCCCGCTCTTTCTGTACGACAACGGCGAATCGGTCCCGCTCGGCCCGGGGGACACCTCGTTTCCCGCGGCGGACCTCGCTCCGCGGGACTGGCTCGCGGCGCGCCCGCGCACGATCATCGCCGAGCCTCTGGCGTTCCAGGGCGAGCCTCTCGGGTTCGCGCTCTTCGAGGTCGGCCCGCGCGAGGGCGTGGTCTACGAGGGCCTGCGCGAGCTCGTGAGCAGCGCCATGAAGGGCGCGCGCCTCGTCGAGCAAGTCGTGCTCGAAGCGACTGCTCGCCAGCGCGCCGAGCGCGAACGCATCGAGAAAGAAATGGAGATCGCGGCTCGCATCCAGACGGCGATCGTCCCGAAGACGATCGCGGTGGACGGGCTCGACATCGCGGCGGCGATGATCCCGGCGACCGAAGTCGGCGGCGACTATTACGACGTCGTCTCGTTCGACGGCGGGTGCTGGATCGGCGTCGGCGATGTCGCGGGCCACGGACTCGGCACGGGCCTCGTGATGCTCATGATCCAGAGCGTCGTGGCGGGGCTCGTCCGGCGCGAGCCGAAAGCCTCGCCGAGCGACGTGTTCAACGTCTTGAACGCCGTCATGTTCGACAACGTGCACCGGCGCATGGACCAGGACGAGTACGCGACGTTGACCCTCATCCGGTACGACGGGGGCGGCCGTTTCGTGTTCGCCGGAGCGCACGAGGACATCGTCGTCTATCGCACGAAGACCCGGCGCTGCGAATGCATCGAGACGCGCGGTCCGTGGGTCGGCGCGGTCGCGAACGTGACACGGATGGTCGTCGAGTCCGAGGTGTCGCTCGAACCGTCGGACCTCATGGTCCTCTATACGGATGGCGTGACCGAAGCGATGGACGAGCGCGGCGTCCAGTTCAGCCTCGAGCGCCTGTGCACGATCGTCGAGCGCGTCGCGTCCGAACCGGTGGAGTCGATTCGAGACCACCTGATGGATGCCGTGCGAAGCTGGGCGGTCAAACAGGAAGACGACATGAGCGTCGTCGTCGTTCGCTGCCTCGCGTAGCCGGCTCTCGAAGCGCGCGGCGGGATGGAGAGAGAGCGAGAGGAAGAAACAGGGAGGGGAGGAGGAAAGGAGGAAGAGGTGGCGTTTCGCTCCCGCGTCGTGCCAGGAGGCTGCCGGATCGCGTCCGGAGTCTGCGGAACCATGGCGAACCCCACTGAACCGATGTACCGTCGGGTCGTCGTGTCGCTTCGCTCCAAGCTCGACCGCCTGACTTCGGTGGGTCCCTCGACGGAGGGGCCCTCCTTTAATGCAGACCGGGTCGAGAGGACCGGCAGTGCCGCTCCCGCCTCGCCTTCGACGACCCTCGCGGACCTGCGCGCGCGCATGCAGGCGACCCTCGAACGCACGGCCCGCAAGCTGCGGCCGCCGCCGCCCGTCGACACCGTGGAGCTGCCCTTCGTCACGGAGGCGACCCCGCGCGGTCCCCGCCACACCCGCGCGCAGCGTCTCTCGGCGGCGCATCGCATGGGGAGGGCGTCCGTTTCGCCGGCCAAGGACGCGAACGCCGAGCTCCTCGCGCTCCTCGCCCTCGACCCGACGCTTGCAGGGTGCGATCCGCGCGGCGCGCTGTTCCTCGACACGGAGACGACCGGGCTCTCGGGAGGAGCGGGGACTGTCGCGTTTCTCGTGGGGCTCGCGTTTTGGGACGACGGGGGCCTCGTGCTCGAGCAGTTCCTCGTTCGGGCGCTCGGCGAAGAGGGCCCGATGCTCGAACGCGTGCGCGAGCGCGTCGAAGCCGCGTCGATGCTCGTGACGTTCAACGGCAAGAGCTTCGACATGCCGCTTCTGCGCACGCGCTTCGTCATGGCCGGCATCGCGCCGCCCGCGGAGCCCCCCCACCTCGATCTTTTGCACATCGCGCGGCGCGTGCACGGCAAGCGTGGCGGCTGCCGGCTGCTCGCGCTCGAAAGCGAGATTCTCGGGTTCGAGCGCATCGACGACGTGCCCTCCGGCGAAGTGAGCGAGTGCTATTTGCATTTTCTGCGGACGGGCCACGCGAGGGCCCTCCTTGGCGTCATCGAGCACAACGCGTGGGACGTGATCGCGATGGTGGCGCTCCTCGGGCTCTACGGCGAGCCGCTGCACGACGCGCTTCGCGCCGAGGATCTGCCCGGTGTGGCGCGGACGTTGCGCCGCGCTGGGGCGCTCGACCGCGCCTATGCCATCGCCGACACGGCCGTCTTGCGCGGATGCAGCGCCGACGCGCTACGGGCGCGCGCCGAGATTGCCAAGGCGCGCGGGGATCGCACGCGGGCTCTCGCGGACTTCGAAGCGCTGGCCGCCCTCGTCGACGACCCGGGCGCGCGGCTCGAGCTCGCGAAGCTATACGAGCACTGGGTCAAGGCGCCGGCGCACGCGCTCGCGTGGGTGGAGCAGGGCACCGGCGAAAGCGACGAGCGAACGAATCGCCGCAAAGAGCGATTGACGCGAAAAGCGGAGCGGTAGGCCCCCGAGGGACGCGCCTAGCCCAGCGCCGCGAACGACGCGTCCAGGATCGCCAGCGCGTCCTCGATCTCGCGCTTCTCGACGACGAGTGCCGGCGCGACGCGGATCACGTTCCCGTAAAGGCCTCCGCGACCGACCAACAGGCCCCGCTTCTTCGTCTCCTCGAAGAGGCGCGCGGTGGTCTTCGCGTCCGGCGTGCGATCGCCGGCCGTCTCGTCGCGTACGAGCTCGAGTCCCTGCATCAACCCGCGGCCTCGCACTTCACCGATGCACGCGTACTTTGCCTGCAGGGCGACGAGCCCGTCGCGAAGGACGGTGCCCATCGCCTTCGCGCGTTCGGCGAGCCCCTGCGACGTGATGACGTCGATCGTGGCGTTCGCCGCCGCACAAGAAATCGGATTCCCGCCGAACGTGGAAATATTTCCCGCGGTCCAGGCGTCTGCGATAGGAGCCGTCGTCACGACGGCGCTGATAGGAAAGCCGTTGGCGATGCCCTTCGCCATCGTCATCACGTCGGGCTCGACGCCTTCGTGGTCGGCCCCCCACATCGTGCCGGTGCGGCCGAACCCGGTCTGCACCTCGTCGCAAATGAAGATGCCGCCGTACTTTCGCGCGATTGACGCGACGAGCGGCAGCCACCCGGGCGGCGGCGTGATGAACCCGCCAACGCCCAGAATGGGCTCGACGATCATTCCCGCCACCCGGCCCGAAGTCGTCGTCTGGATCAACTCTTCGATGTCCGTCGCGCACTTCAGGTTGCAGCTCGGGTACTGCAAGCCGAACGGGCACCGATAGCAATACGGAGCGTGCGCATGCTTGGCCGCGGCGAACTGCGTCGGAACGAGGCGGTACTTCGAGTTGCCGGTCAACGATTGCGCGACAATCGACCGCCCGGAGTAGCCGTGGCGGAGGGCGATGATCTCGGAGGCACCGGTGTAGGCCTGCGCGAGGGCCACGGCCGTTTCGTCCGCCTCCGTGCCGCTCGAACAGAAGAATGCCTTTTCGAGCGCGCCCGGCGTCAGCTTCACGAGGCGCTCGGCGAGATCCGCCATCGGCAGAGTTGGATAGACCGTCGACACGTGTCCGAGTCGCGCCACCTGGGCTTGCACGGCCTCGGTCACCGCCGCGTGGCCGTGCCCGAGACCGACCGTGAGGATTCCACCGAAGAAATCGAGGTAGGTGTTGCCGTCGAAATCGGTGACGCGGGAGCCCTTTCCGCTCTCGAGCGGAAGGGCCTCCTCGTAATACGTGCCCACGCTGGCAAAGACGTAGCGCCTGTATTTCGCCACCACTTGGTCATTGGTCGGCTGCTTCGACTCGCTCACGTGCTGCTTCGCCCCATTTCCGGTGGATCTCTAGGCCACCGTACCGCGCCGCAACGCGCAACGGTACGCACGCGAGGGCATCGCCGCACGGCCTCGCGCGGTGGCATGTGCGTTGCTCAGTCCCTCCGCGTTCAGGTTGCCAATGCCTAATGCCCAACCGACCCTGCCCCGTGAGCTTCGTGAGCGGCTGTTCCAATTTGCCCAAGCCGAGAGGCTCACGGGCGAGCGCGCGCTCCGCGTGGCGTCGCGCTTCGAGCGAGCCCACGGCGGCCTGATTTTGCTGGAGCTCGCGTACCAGACGCGCGCCTCCGTCGACGAAGTCGAAGCGCTGGCCGAAGTGCGCGGCGCCGCTGGGCCGAGCGCCGCCGCGTGGGTGCTGTCGTTCGCGGTCACAGTGTTTCACTGGTTCACGGACCTGTGGCCGCGCGGGGCCCGCGACATTTATGCCGCGCTGGCCGAGCGCACCGCCCGCACGGTGAGCGCAGCGGCCCAGCTGCGCGTCGAGGCGTTGCGCTCGGGCGATGCCGAGATCGCCGCGTTCTGCGTCGACTGGATAATCGCGCGGTCCGCTCTGGCCGCGCGCCTCACCGGCAGCTTTGCGGCCGACGACGCGGAGGCTTTCGCCGAGCCGGTCGAAGCGCACCGCTGAAACCCGGCGGCGATCCTCGAGTCATCGCCGGAGCTAGCGGCGGCGTCAGCTGTGCGAGGCGAGCCAGGCCTCGAGCTCGGTGGTGCCTCCAATGTAGGCGCCGTCGATGAACACCTGCGGCGTCGTGCTCTTGCGGCTCACGGCGCGGAGCCGGCGGGGCGAGGCGGCGACCTCTTCGTAGGGCCAGCCGCGCGCGTCGAGCAAGGCCATCGCCTTCGCGCAGAAGCTACAGCCGGGTCGCGAAAACAGCACGACGTCGGGCGGCGGCCGGACGCCCGGCGCGAGGTACGCGAGCATCGTGTCCGCGTCCGAGACGACGAACGGGTCGGCGCCGGCTTCGCCCTCGGGCTCGACGAACATCTTTTCGATGACGCCGTCGTTCACCAGCATCGAGTAGCGCCACGACCGTGAGCCGAATCCGGCCGCGCGCTTGTCGACCAGAAGCCCCATCGCCTGCGTGAACTCGCCGTTGCCGTCGGGCAGAAAGCGGATTTGCTCCGCGTGCTGTTCTTTGGCCCATTCGTTCATCACGAAGGCGTCGTTGACGGAGAGGCACACGATGTCGTCCACGCCGTTCGCTTTGAACGTGGCCGCGAGCTCGTTGTACCGCGGCACGTGGCTGCTCGAGCACGTGGGCGTGAACGCGCCGGGGAGCGCGAAGACGACGACTTTCTTGCCGGCGAAGACGTCCGCCGTGGTGACGTTCTTCCATTGCCCCTCGCTTGTGCGGGTGCGGAACGTCACTTCGGGGACGCGCTGGCCTTCCTTGTTCGCAAACATGGCTTTTCTCCTGTTTCGGTTCTGTGTTCGCTTTTTCGCGCGCGCACTTTTTGGAGCTTGCGCCCGGCACGCGGATTTCTCGTTGCCGGTGCCTACGGAGCGGCGGTGCTGGACGCGACGCGCCCGGCGCGCACGGCATTTCGCGTCGCGAGTGCGTCGCGGAGCGCCGTCCGGAGGCCCTCTTCGACCACCGGGTGGTAAAACGGCATCGCAAGCATTTGTTCGATCGTCAGGCCTTGTTGGTGCGCCCAGGCCAGAAGATGGGCGATGTTCTCGGCACGGGGTCCGGCCATTTCGGCGCCGAGAAACCGGCCCGTCGCGAGGTCCGCGTAGACGCGGAGGGCTCCGCGATTCTTCCGCATTACGCGGCTACGCCCCTGGTT
Organism: Polyangiaceae bacterium; assembly: GCA_035482215.1. Taxonomy (GTDB): domain Bacteria; phylum Myxococcota_A; class Polyangia; order Polyangiales; family Polyangiaceae; genus Palsa-1150. The sequence continues at coordinate 13,715 of DATHQY010000032.1, forward strand.
CTCGAAGCTGACTTCGCCGATGGCGGCATCGGGGGCGTGCTTCTGGATGCTGGCGAACGTCTCGCCCGCGACCGCGAGCTCCGGATCGGTGAACGCGATCGCGAGCAGCGACCGCCGCGCACCATGCTTCACGTCGGGGTACCGCGCCGCGTTGTCGCCTGCGATGCGCCCTTCGTCCGCCGCCTCGTGCAAGAGCGGGACGTCCGGATTGATGTCCCCCGCGAAAAAGACGTTCGACGTCCCGGCCTGAAGCGTCGTGCGATCGACGTCAGCCAGACCGCGCTCGTCGAGCACGAGGCCGGCCTTCTCGAGAGCGAGGCCGCGCACGTTGGGACGGCGGCCCGTGGCCGCGAGCGCGTAGGCGAAGGACTCGGCACGAACCTGACCGTCCCGATCCTGCCATTCGACGAAGACCCGCCCGCCCTCGGTCCGCACGGACCGGACGGCGGCGTCGATGTCCAGGGGGATCTCCGACTCGAGCGCGTGGAGCGCCGCCGCGTGGACCACGGGGTCCGTCAGAATGCCGAGACGGCCGCCTTTGCCGAAGACGCGGACGCGGACCCCGAGCCGGTGCAGCGCTTGCCCGAGCTCGAGCCCGATGACGCCGGCGCCGAACACGACCACGGAATCGGGGAGCTCTTCCCACGCGAACACGTCGTCGTTGATGACGACGCCGTCTTTGATGTCGGCCAAGAGGGGAGGCACGAACGGCGACGACCCCGTCGCGACGACGACGGCCCTCGGCAGGAGCACCTCGTCGTTGACCGAAAGGCGCGCCGGATCGATGAAGTGCGCCCAGCCCGTGATCCTGTCGGCCGCCGGGATTTGCTCGACCGCATCCACCACGAAACCGACGAACCGGTCGCGCTCGTGGCGCACGCGGTCCATCACGGCGCGCCCGTCGATGCGAACCGCGGCGTGGACGCCGAAGGGCTCCGCCGTCGACGCGTCGTGCGCCGCCTCCGCCGCGGCGATGAGCAGCTTGCTCGGCATGCAGCCCACGCGCGCGCACGTCGTCCCGTGATTGCCCCCCTCGACCAGCAAGACGTTCGGCGTCACCGCCTTGGCCGCACGGTACGCGGCGAGGCCGGCGGTCCCCGCACCGATGACGACCACGTCCACCGCGCGCTCGCCTGCCGTTTGCCCTGCCGTTCGCTCGATCATCGTGGGGGAGAACGTATGCCGCGGCCGTAAACGTTTCCAATACGATGTTTCGATGGCCGCGATAGAAGGAATCCATCATGCCGGCCATCTCGGATCTCTCGCTGCGGCAGCTCGAGTACGTCGTCGCAGTGGCCGAGACGGCGGGGTTTCATCGCGCGGCCGAGCGATGCAACGTGTCGCAACCGACGCTGAGCGCGCAGATCGCCCAGGTCGAGTCCGTCCTCGGCGTGCGCCTCTTCGAGCGGGCGCGAACGGGTGTGCTCGTGACGCCGCAGGGCCAGGCGATCGTCGACCGTGCGCGGCGCGTCCTGCGCGAAATGGGCGATCTGCTCGCGGCGGCGGCGCGCGGAAACGACCCCTTTGCCGGTACGTTTCGCCTCGGCGTGATCCCCACCGTCGCGCCGTATCTCTTGCCGGAGGTGATGCCAGCGCTCGGCCGGCGGTACCCGAATTTGCAGATCGTCCTCCGCGAGGAACGCACCGACGAAGTGACGCGCGACCTGCGCCAGGCGACGCTCGACCTCGGGCTTCTGGCGCTCGAAGCCGACCTCGGCGAGCACGAAGCGCACGAAGTGCTGAAGGACCCGTTCGTGGTCGCCATGCCGCTCGGCCATCCGCTGGCGAAGAAGAAGCGGATCGCGATCGCCGACCTCGAGAAAGAACCGGTGCTCCTGCTCGACGACGGGCATTGCTTCCGGACGCAGGCACTCGCGCTTTGTTCCAAGGCCGGCGTCCGCGAGACGGGTTTTCGCGCGACGAGCCTGGCGACGCTCGTCCAGATGGTCTCCGCCGGACGCGGAATCACGCTGTTGCCGAAGCTCGCCGTCGAAGTGGAAAATCGCCGCGGGCAGATCGAGATTCGGCCCTTCGTGCCACCGGCGCCGTCACGGACGATCGCTCTCGTCTGGCGTCCGAGCTCGCCGTTCGGGGCCGCCTTCCACGAGCTCGGCGACACGCTGAAGCAGAGGGGCTAGGCGGCGCCGTCGGACGGCTTGCTCGCCGGATCGTGCCAGAACCCGGCCGAGGCAATGAGCGTGTTCGCTTCGGGCGGGCCCCAGCTCCCGCGCGGGTAGACGTGGATCGGCGCCTTGTCGCCGAGCACTGGGTCGACCACCCGCCAAGCCGCTTCGACCGAGTCTTCCCGAGCGAAGAGCGTCGCGTCGCCGTTCATCGCATCACCCAGGAGGCGCTCGTACGGCATCATGTCTTCGCGCCCGTCCTGCGTCGTCACGAGTTCGACCGGATGCCCCACGAGCTCTTCGCCCGGCGTCTTCGATCGCACACCGAGCGCAATCGCGACGTCCGGCCCGAGGCGAAATCGAACGTAGTTCGCGCTCCCGGGGGCGAACCCCTCGCCGAAGACGGACCGCGGCGGAAGCTTGAAGTCGACCCGCACTTCGGTGCAGGAAACGGGCAGACCCTTGCCGGCGCGAATGAAGAACGGAACGCCCGCCCACCGCCAGCTGTCGATGCCCAGCCGGGCGGCGACGTACGTCTCGACGGTCGAGTCAGGAGCGACGCTCTTTTCGCGGCGGTATCCGTCGAACTGGCCGCGCACGATGCGATCGGGCGACAGCGGTTCGATGGCCTTCATGAGGCGGGACCGCGCGTCTCGCATCGCGTCCGGCGTGCCGCTGTCCGGCTCCTCCATCGCGAGGCAGGCGACGACCTGGATCAGATGGTTCTGGAACACGTCGCGAATCGCGCCCGTCTCTTCGTAGAGCTTGCCGCGCCCTTCGACGCCGAAGCTCTCGGCCATCGTGATCTGCACGCCCTCTATGTAGTTGCGGTTCCACACCGGCTCGAACAAGCTGTTGCTGAATCGAAAGTAGAGCAGATTCTGCACGGGCTCTTTGCCGAGGTAGTGGTCAATCCGGAAGATCGACGACTCGTCGAAGACCGCGAGCAGCGTTCGGTTCAGCGCGCGTGCCGATTCGAGGTCGCGGCCGAACGGCTTCTCGAGGACGACGCGGGCGTTCTTGGCCGATCCCGACTTCGCGAGAGAGCTCACCACCGTGCCGAAGAGGCTCGGCGGGATGGCGAGGTAGTGCAGGGGACGCTCTGCGGTCCCGAGCTCGCGGCGCAGGGCTTCGAACGTACCCGCGTCCTCGTAATCGCCGTCGACGTACCGGAGAAGGCTCGACAGCTTTGCGAACGCCGGCTCATCGACGCCCCCACCGAATTTCTCGACGCTGTCGCGTGCGCGCTTGCGGAGCTCCTCGACGGTCCATCCCGCCTTCGCGACGCCCACGACCGGGACCTGCAAGCGGCCCTTCTTCACGAGCGCCTGCAGCGCCGGAAAGATCATCTTGTGGGCGAGGTCACCGGTCGCACCGAAGAAAACGAGGGCGTCGGAAGGCGTCATGGATCGTAAGCTCCGTTTCACGTGCACGTGTGCGCTTGCGAGAATCTTTGTGGTAGCCAATGCCCTCTTCAGGCGTGGGCGGGGACTTGCGCATGGACCTCGATCGAGGTCGGCGACGTCGTCGCGAGGATCGTTCGCGCGCGCGCGACTTCTTCCGTCGTTCCGCTCGCGATGAGCAGGAACTTGTTGGCCTTCACTTCGGCCTCGTAGCGAATGACGCTGTCCTCGGGCACGCCGATCCCGGCGAGCGCGGCGGCGAGGGCGCTCGTTCCCGCACCGACCGCAGCCCCGACCGCCGCCCCCTCCACGGTGCCCATCAGCACGGACCCGATGAGACCGCCCGTCAGAATCGGACCGACGCCCGGTATCCAGAAGAAAGCCGGCGCGAACAGAATGCCGAAGACGGTGCCCCAGAAGGCGCCCGACTTGCCCCAGTATCTCACGCGATCGCCGAAGTTGAAGAAGCCGACCGCGTGCTCCTCGGTGTGGTAGTCGCGCCCGACGATCGACAGCTTCTTCATGTCGAATCCCGAGTGCTGGAGCGAACGGATCGCGGCTTCGGCATCCTCGTGCCTGGCGTACACGGCAACGCAGTGGCTCTCGTTCGTCGTCATATCCATGGAAAGGACTCCTTGTGTCGTGCGGCTGCTGTGGGACTGTTGGGCGGCTGCGCGATGGCAGCCGCTTTTCGCGGCCCGATCGCCACGTCGACCATGCCGACCGCAAGGAACGGGCTCATGTCGTTTGGGCGCAGCTTGTGTGTCGACACCTAGGGTTGTGTTAGGCCGATCACCATGGTTCGCCACATCCTTCTTCTGCAGCCTCGCCCGGACGCGACCGGGGAGGCCATCGACGCCTGCCGCAGGGCCATCACTTCGCTCGTGGGCCAGATTCCCGGCCTCGTCGATTGCCACTGGGGCCAAAATCGAGTCGCGCCCGATCGCCGCGAAGGCTTCACCCACGGATTTTCGATGGATTTTCGAGACCTGGAGAGCCTCGACGCCTACGGGCCTCATCCGGCGCACGCCGGACCCAAAGCGCTCATTCGCGCGACGTTCGATCGCATCGTCGTCCTCGACCTCGAGCTTTGACGGGCTCGCTACGCGGGTTGGCCATGCGGCGGCACCGCGGCGACGGGCGGGGCGAACTCGTGTAGGTTGGGCGGTCGCCGGAGTCGGCCTTCGGCGGGAAGCGAAGGCGGGGGCGATGCCCGAATTTCTCCAACGGTTGTTCTCGGCCGATGGCTTCATGCCGCACGGCCATTGCTACCTGTGGCGCCCCGAGATCGTCTGGCTCCACGTGATTTCCGACGCGCTCGTCGCCCTGTCGTACACGACGATCCCGTTCACGCTCTATTCGTTCGCGCGGCGGCGCAAGGACCTTCCGTTCAATTGGATGTTCCTGTGTTTTGCGATCTTCATCATCGCGTGCGGCGCGACGCACTACATGGAAATCGTCACGCTCTGGGACCCGGTGTACCGCCTTTCGGGCGTCATCAAGGCGATC
>DATHQY010000033.1:0-5638 GCA_035482215.1 Polyangiaceae bacterium
GAGCACGGACGGCGTGACGCCGCTACCGTGGGCGTTTCTGCTCGTGCCGCTCGCGTCGGCGGATGGGCTCGCGATGCTCGGGCGTGCGAAGGCGCTGGGGCTCCTGCTCGGGATGCTCGCGTTCGTGGCAACCGGTTGCGCCGTGGGGCGTTGCCGTGCGCCCGGATGGGCGCGCGCGGCCGTGCTGGCGGTGCTCGCGCTCTCCGTGCCCGCCGCGGCCTACGCGGTGAGCGGCATGGAGACCCCGGTCGCGACGCTCCTGGCGACGGGCGCGGCGCTACGGCTCGAACGTCCGCGCACGTGCGCGCTCCTCGCGGGGTTCGCGGCCGCGATGCGTCCGGAGATGCTGCCGTGGGCGCTCGCGATGGCGCTTGGGGCGTGCGTCGTGGCGCGACCGCCGGCGCTGCGCATGGCCCTCGCCGTGACGTTCGCGATGACGCCGTTCGTGCTCTGCGCGGGGATTCGCGTTGCGGTGTGGGGGCACCCGGCGCCGCTCGCGGTCTGGGCCAAGCCGAGCGATCTGGCGCACGGGGCCGCGTACGCGGGCGCCGGATGCGTCGTGACGCTCGTGCCGATCCTCGTGGTCGCACCGTTCGCGCTACGCCGGAGCGCGCGGGGGGCGGTTCTCGCGATCGCGGGCTTGGTGCACCTCGCCGCCATCGTGGCGGCCGGTGGCGACTGGATGCCCTACGCGCGCCTCGTCGTGCCGATCCTGCCGTCGCTCGCGCTCGCAGCGGCGCTCGCCGCGGAGCACGCGGCGGCGTGGGCCACGGCGGCGCGGTGCGCCATCGCGCTGGCCGTCGGGGTGGTTCTCGTCGCGCGCGGCGGAACCAGCGGGCGAAGCGTCGGTGCCGATCGAGCGCTGCTCGTCCGTGACGCCCGGCCCGTTCTCGGATCGCTGGCGCGCGTGGCGTCGCTCGACGTGGGCTGGGTCGGCGCGGCGACCGATGCGGACCTGCTCGACCTTGCGGGTGTCACGGATCCCGTCATCGCGACGCTCCCGGGAGGGCATACGTCGAAACGGGTGCCGGCGACGCTGATTCTCGCGCGCGACCCCGATGCTCTGCTTCTCTACACACCGTACGGCCTGCCAGAAGGCGCGCTGGACGCCTCCTACCGCGACGCGACGTATTCGCGCGCAATCGAAGCGCGCCTCGCCGCGGACGACGTCATCGCGCGCCACTTCGCGCCGTCCGCGTTCTTGCCGCTCGGAGCGACCGGCGCGGGGTATGTCGTCTTGTCGCGGCGCTAGGCTCCGCGGCCGTCGCGTCCGCCTCGGCCCTCAGGGCGGCGTACCCTCCGAGCACCTACGCAAGTCGGCGGGACGTGGATCACACGAAGGACGCGGCCTGGCACCCTCCGCAGGCGGTCACCGTAGCGACCGCACCTGCGAAGAGGGCCGGGAGACGCAACGGTTTTGATCCTACCGACGCGGCCCGCGCGAACCGCCGCGGTCCCCACCACCGCTGCGCGGCGCCGGCGCACCCGCCTCGCGCGCCTGCTGGATGCGCTGCTTCGCGCGCTCGCCCTCGGGGCCCTCGGGAAGCGGCATCAGCTCGCGACGCGTGAGGCGGATCTTGCCGTCGCGGTCCATCGAGATGACCTTCACCTCGACGCTGTCGCCTTCCTTCATCTCGTCGGTCACCTTCTCGACGCGGTGGTGCGCCATCTCCGAGACGTGCAGGAGGCCATCGGTCCCCGGCATGATCTCGATGAACGCGCCGAAGTCCGCGACGCGCGTAACCGTCCCCTTGTACGTCGCTCCGACTTCCGGCTCCGTCGTGAGGCCCTTGATGATGTCGAGGGCTTTCTTCACGGCATCGCTGTCGGCCGAGGCCACATTCACCGTGCCGTCGTCCTCGACGTCGATGGCGACGCCGGTCTGGTCGATGATGCCTTTGATCGTCTTGCCGCCCGGACCGATGATGAGGCGGATCTGATCCGGCTTCACCTTGATCTGCGTGATGCGCGGCGCCCACTTCGACAGGTCCGTCCGGGCCTGCCCGAGGGTCGACAGCATGCGGTCGAGGATGAAGACCCGCCCTTCGCGCGCCTGATCGAGAGCCTGCGTGAGCACTTCGCGCGAGAGGCCCGCGATCTTGATGTCCATCTGGATCGCGGTGACGCCTTTGCGCGTACCGCAGACCTTGAAGTCCATGTCGCCGAGGTGATCTTCGTCGCCGAGGATGTCGCTCAGGATGGCGGTGCGCGTCTTCGCGTCCGTGAGAGGCCCGTCGCTGATGAGACCCATCGCGATGCCGGCGACCGGCGCCTTGATGGGGACGCCCGCGTCCATGAGGCTCAGCGTGCCGCCGCAGACGCTCGCCATCGACGAGCTGCCGTTCGACTCGAGAATCTCGCTGACGACGCGGATCGTGTAGGGAAAACGATCCTCGTCGGGGATCATGCGGATCAGCGCGCGCTCGGCGAGGGCGCCGTGGCCGATCTCGCGCCGGCCCGGGCCGCGCAGAGGCTTCGTCTCGCCGGTGGAGAACGGCGGGAAGTTGTAGTGGAGCATGAACCGCTTCCAGCGCTCACCGGTCAGCGCGTCGATTTTCTGTTCGTCGCTGGAGGTGCCGAGCGTCGCCGCGACGGCGGCCTGCGTCTCGCCGCGCTGGAAGAGCGACGAGCCGTGCGTGCGTGGCAAGATCCCCACTTCGCACACGATGGGGCGGATCGTCTTCATGTCACGCCCGTCGATGCGCTTGCGCTCCGACAGCACGTAGTCGCGGACGACGTGGTACTTGCGCTCCTCGAACTCTTCTTTGACGAGCTTCTCGAGCTCCGTGTAGCGCTGCGCGCCGATCTGCGCCGTCAGCGCTTCGACGAGCCTGGCCTTGGTCGCCTTGTAGCCGTCGTAGCGGGCCTTCTTGTCCTTGATGAGCGACGCCGCCATGATGTCGCGGTCGCAGAGCTCTTTCACGCGGGCCGCGACTTCGGCCGGGAGAGCCTTCTTCTCGAACGTGCGCTTCGGCTTGCCGACGGCCGCGCGCATGCGCTCGATGAGGTCGACGATCGGCTGCGCGGCGGCGTGCGCGAACATGAGCGCGTCGATGATGTCGGCCTCGGATGCCTCCGCCGCGCCGCCTTCGACCATGACGATCGCGTCGCGCGAGCAGGCCACGACCAGATCGATGTCCGACTTCGCGTGCTGCTCGAAGGTCGGATACGCAATGAGCTCGCCGTCGACGCGCGCGACGCGCACGCCCGCGATCGGGCCCGCCCAAGGAATCTCCGAGATGTGGAGCGCCGCGCTTGCGGCGGTCATGGCGAGAACGTCGGTCGGGTTGATTTTGTCGCTCGAGAGGACCGTCGCGATGATCTGGGTGTCGTTGCGGAAACCCTCGGGAAAGAGGGGACGGCACGGGCGGTCGATGAGGCGCGACGTCAGGATCTCGTCGTCGCGCTGGCGGCCTTCGCGCTTGAAGAAGCCTCCGGGGATCTTGCCCGCCGCGAACGTCTTTTCGACGTAGTCGCAAGTCAGCGGGAAAAAGTCGATGCCGGGGCGCTCGTCGCCGCTGACCGCGGTGACGAGGACGACGCTCTCGCCGTACGTGACGAGCGCCGAGCCATGGGCTTGTTTGGCGAGCCGGCCCGTCTCGAAGACGAGCGGCTGGCCGTTCAACATGACGGATTCACGGACGAATGACATGTGCGTTTGCGCTCCTTCGCGCAACCGCCGCGTGCGTGCGGCGAAACGCCGGGGCACCGTCCGCCTTTGATCCTCGGTTCGCGAACGTCAGCGCCGCGCAAGCCCCGTCGGGGCAGCCGGCGCTCAGGCGCGCGAATCGAAGAGCAAAAGGTCGTGTCCGGTGACCACGGTTTATCGAAGGCGGCGAGTCTATCACCCCTGCGCGAGATCCGCCTCTGGGCGGGGACTTGCCTGAGAGGCGGGCACAAGCCATTTCATTGGCGGCGCGCGCCACCCGCTTCGTTGGCGTCTCGCCCACGAACCAAAGCGCAATCGCCGCTCGAACAACGCCTCTGCCGCCGAGCCGCCTCTGCTTCTGGCGTCTCGCGCGGTCATCCCTCTCTCTCTCCAGGGCCGAGAGAGGGGGCAAATTGCCGCGCTCGGGCTTACTTGCGCAGGTTGAGCGCGCCGACCACTTTGCGGTAGCGATCCAGGCTGTGCTTGCGCAGGTAATCGAGGAGACGGCGGCGCTTCGAGACCATGCGAAGCAGGCCGCGACGCGAATGGTGATCTTTGACGTGCGTCTTGAAGTGCTCGGTCAGGTACGTGATGCGTTCCGTCAGGAGCGCAACCTGCACTTCAGGCGAGCCGGTGTCGTGGTCGTGCGTTTGGAATTTGCTGACGACCGCAGCCGTCTTGTCTGTATTCAGGGGCATCGCTGTTTCTCGAAGCGGCTCCGAAGCCGGGCGCGCAGTATAGGCGTAGCGGCCTTCACGTCAACGCCCGAAGGCCCCTACCCCTGAACGAAAGTGACCGTTACTCGTTCGGCACGGTCCGGATCGCGTCGCGTGTCAGCGCGTAGGGATCATGTGCGGAATAGGGTCCGTCGAGCGAAGCCCCGGTCAACAAGTCGAAGAGCGCCGGAGCGAACGCGCCCGCGATGAGCTCTTCGACCGCCTCGGCGGTATCGAGCGAATGCGCGGTCTCGGCCACGCGCTCGCAATCGGTCGTCGACACGCGCCGCAGCGCTTCCTTGATCTCGGGGATCGCGGCGGCCTCCATCGAGAGTTCGCGAAGGCCGAGGCCGACGAGCAGCACCGCCGCCAGCGGGTCGCTCGCCATCGCGCCGCAGAGCGCTACGGGGACGCCGTGCACGGAAGCCGCCCGCGCCACCTGACGGATCATGCGAAGAATCGCGGGATGAAACGGGGATCCGAGCGCCGCGAGCGCGCGGTTGCCGCGGTCGATCGCCAGCGTGTACTGGATGAGATCGTTCGTGCCGATGCTGAAGAACTCGGCCTCGCGCGCGAGCACGTCCGCCATGACGACGGCGCTCGGCACTTCGATCATGATCCCGAGCGGAATGTGCTTCTTGTACGGATGGCCCGCGGCGTCGACCTCGTGCATCGCCCGCACGAGGAGCTTTCTCACTTCGCGGAGCTCCTGCACGCTCGCGACCATCGGGATCATGATGCGCAGATCGCCGTGGTCGCTCGCGCGGATCATGGCCCGGAGCTGGGTGAGGAATACGTCGGGCCGCGACAGGGCGAGGCGCACGGCGCGCAGGCCGAGTGCCGGGTTCATCTCGGCGGGGAGGGCGAAGCTCGAGGCGAACTTGTCGCCGCCGATGTCGAACGTGCGCAGCGTCACAGGGCGCGGCGCCACGGCTTCGACGACGGCGCGGTACAACTCGTACTGCTCGTCCTCGGTCGGCATCGTGGTGCGGTCGATGTAAATGAACTCGGTGCGATAGAGGCCGATGCCCTCTGCGCCGTGGTCCAGCGCGAGGATCGCCTCCGCCGGCAGCTCGACGTTCGCCTTGAGACTCACCGGCTCGCCATCCCGCGTGACGCACGGCTGGTTACGCGAGCTCAAAAGGCGCTTGGCGAACGCGAGGTGGCGCGCGCCGCGCCCGAGCGCGTCTTCCACCGTGAAGTCGGTCGGATTGACGATGACCTCGCCGCGAAGGCCGTCGACGATGAGCTGGTCGCCGGTGCGAATGACCGA
>DATHQY010000034.1:0-10717 GCA_035482215.1 Polyangiaceae bacterium
GTACGTGGTTGCTGAGCAAGTGCCCGGCCCGCGAGAGGACGAGATCCCCGACGGAATGGCCACGCTTGTCGTTGATCAACTTGAAGTGGTCGACATCGAGGAGCACGACCGAGAGCGGGTCCTTGTATCGCGTGGCGCGCGCCACTTCGCGTTTGCCCCAATCGAGAAAGGCCCTCCGATTGAGAAGTCCTGTCAGGGTGTCGGTCGTCGCCATCCATCGCGACTCCTCGACGAGCGTGGCCATTCGTAGCGCACCCCCGAGCTCGCGCGCGATCGTTCTCACGAGCACGGGATCGTTCACGTGGGCCGGCGCGCGCGGCGCGAGCGCCAGCACGCCGATGGAGGCGTCCCCGAAGACGATCGGCGCCGTGACTGCGGCCGGGCCTTCGATGTCGTCGACTGCATCCTCGTCCTCGACCGTCGCGACCGGCGGCGTCACGTCGCGGGTGCCCACGGCGCGCACTGCCTCGATGACGGCGATGTCGCGGCGATGCGGGTTGGTGTGGATGCCCAAGCGCATGGGCGAGTGACGCAAGACGGCCATCCAGCGGTACGTAGTGACCTGGGAGACGAACTGCGACAGGAGATCGACGAGTCGGTCGAAGGATTCGCTGGTCCCGAGGCGCCGTACTTCCGCGGCGATGACCGACTCGAAGAGGGCCGCGTCGAGGTGTGTGGCGATGCGGTCGCGCACGTCGAGACCCTCCGTCGAGCTCACGACGAAGAAGCCGTCGTCGGGCACCTGGCGTTCGAATGCCTTGCGGAGGGCGCGAACGAGCTCCGCCATGCGTCCCTTCACGACGTAGGCGAACGCGCCCGCCTGTTCGGCCCAGAACCGGTTCCTACGCCCTTCGGCGCCTCGAAGAATGACGGGAATCGACGAGGTGCCCGCTTCGGATCGCAGGAGTCGACAGAGCTGCACTCCCGAGATGCTCGGCATCGACAGGTCGGCCACCACGGCTGCGGGAGGGGCTTCCAACGCGCTGATTGCGCCGTCGGCCCCGTCCGTAGACTCCTTCACCGTGAAACCCTGAAGCCGCAGTCGCTCGGCCAACACGGCGCGTCCCGCATCGTTCGGGTCGATCAGGAGGACGCTCGGAGACGGATGCACATCTTGAAAAACGGTCGAATCTCCGTCTTCGTAACCCCCACGGTCGCGCCCCTTGTAGCCCGCGCGCTCGCGGGAACGGTGGAGGGTGGCGTGGAGGGAGGTAGGCCCCCGGGTGGGCGCCATCGGTGCTGCGAAACTCCGAGACTCCGGCGTCCCCGACCCATTGTCGCTTCAGATCCTCGTCGAATGGCCGTCCTCCAGTTCCTGGAATGACGCGAGCTTCCGCCAAGACTACGGGCCGCGCCGGCGGTGTCGCTTTGTGCGTGTGGTTCGCGCTGATGGTGCTCCTGGGCGCCGGCCTGCTCGCGCGGCACGCCGTCGCGTTCTCGGCGCCCTCGGCGAGCGCCAAACTCGCCGCCTCGCTCAACGCACTTCGCCCGGCGCCGGCGCAGGGCGGCTGGTTCGCGGTGCACGCGCTCTACGCCGATTGCCGGTGTTCGCAGCGCGTCCAGGAACACCTCCTCGCCGGAGGCCGGCCCCCGGATTGGACGGAGGTCGTGCTCTGGGTGGGGGCCCCAGCGGGCGGTCCTGAGCCGACCCCGGAGCTCGAACGGCGCTTCGACGTTCGTAGAATCACACCGCAAGATCTTGCCGCGCTCGGCATCGAGTCGGCGCCGATGCTCATCGCGCTCGATCCACAAGGACGGATTCGCTACGCGGGCGGGTACACCGAACGCAAGCAGGGGCCGGTCATCGACGACACGCGCATTCTTGCGGAGGTGCGCCTCGATGCCGCGCCGCCGAGTCTTCCCCTCTTCGGTTGCGCCGTGAGCGATCGGCTTCGGCGCCAGCTCTCTCTCTTGCCGGTTCCCTGATCGCGCCCATGAAATCCATTCTGCAATTCCTCGTTCTCCCGCAGGAGATAACCCCCTTCGAACGGCGCTACCTCGCCCGCGTCAATCGCGTCGCGCTTGCGTTCTTCGCGCTGCACGTGCCCGTCTTCGTGTTGATCGCCTGGATCAATGGGACGCGGCCGGCAGTGGCCGCCCTCCTGTCCGCGGCCGTCGTGCTCGGCCCGGCCATCGCGTTTGCGACTCTTCGCAATCCCCGCACGGTCTCGATCGTCCACGGCGTCACCGCGATGTTCATGGGCGGCCTGTTGGTGCACTTCGGTCAGGGACCGGTGCAGATCGAGATGCACTTCTATTTCTTTTCGCTCATCGCGATGTGCGCGGTGTTCGGAAATCCGCTCGTCATTCTCGCGGCCGCCGTGACCGTGGCGCTGCACCATCTCGTCGTGTGGCTCGTCCTTCCGCGAAGCGTCTTCAACTACGACGCGCAATGGTGGGTGGTCGGGGTGCACGCGGCGTTCGTCGTCCTCGAATCGGCCGCTGCATGCTTCATCTCGCGGAGCTTCTTCGACAACGTGATCGGACTCGAGAAGATCGTCCATACCCGCACGCTCGCGCTCGACGCCAAGAACCGCGACATGCGCCTCTTGCTCGACAACGTGCAGCAAGGGTTTCTGACCATCGATCGCCAAGGCCGTCTGGCCAAGGAGCGCTCCGCCGCGGTCGAGCGCTGGTTTGGTCCGGCGCGCGATGACGCTTCCTGGTTCAATTACTTGTCGGTGGTGTCGTTCGAATTCGCCCAGAAGACGCGCATGGCATGGGACGAGGTCGTCGCCGACGTGATGCCGCTCGAGCTCACGCTCTACCAGATGCCGCGCGATCTCGCGATCAACAACACGACCCACTACCGCGTCGAATACCGTCCGATCGGCGACCCGAGCGCTTGCGAACGCTTTCTCGTCATCGTGACCGACGTCACGGTCGACGTGGAGCGCGAGCACGCCGAGCACGAGGCCCGTGAGGGCATCGCCGTGTTCCAGCGCGTCCTCGTCGACCGCTCGGGATTCGAGGCGTTCTTCGACGAGGGAGCTGCCGCGCTCGACGCCCTCGTGAACGATCGCACGACCGATCTTGCAGCGGTGAAGCGCCTGGTTCACACGCTGAAAGGCAATTCGTCGCTCTTCGGACTGCAGAGCGTCGCTTCTCTGTGCCACGAGCTCGAAGATCACATCGAACGAGAAGCCGGGATCCCCCGGCCCGAGGCTTTCGGAGCGCTCAAGGAGCGGTGGGGCCGGCTCTCGTCCGACGTCCGCAGATTGCTCGGGAATCGGGGCAACACGATCGAGGTCGACGAAAGGCAATACGCGGCGATCGAAGCCGCCGTGCGCGCGGGCGAACCGCATCTCGCGCTCATGCGCCGCGTGCGCAGCCTGAGGCTCGAATCGGCGGCAAACCGATTCCGCCACTTCCAGGAGCAAGTGCACCGAATCGCCGAGCGGCTGGAGAAACCCGGTGTGCACGTCGAGGTCGCCGACGGGGGTGTCCGCCTCGACGCACGGCGGTGGGCGGGGTTCTGGGGCAGCTTCATTCATGCGGTTCGCAATGCCGTGGACCACGGGATCGAGACGCCGGAGGTCCGCGTGGCGGCCGGGAAGCCGGCCGAAGGCCACGTCGCGCTCCGTGCCTACGAGGAGAGCGACCGCATCGTCGTCGAAATCGCGGACGACGGCCGAGGCATCGATTGGGACGCGCTCGCCGATCGAGCCCGCGCGCTGGGCCTGCCGGCGCAAACGCACGACGACCTCCGCGCGGCTCTCTTCGCCGAGGGCGTCTCGACCGCGGCCAGTGTCACGGAGGTCTCGGGCCGTGGAATCGGAATGGGGGCGCTGCTCGAAGGCACGCGCGCGCTCGGCGGCGACGTCGTCGTCCACAGCGTTCCCGGCGAGGGCACGACGCTGCGGTTCACCTTTCCGGCGTCCGCCGGACGTTCGGTCGAGAGCTTGCTACCCGCGGCGGCCATGAATTGAGGAGACAGGATGAATCTCATTGAACAAGAAGCATTCGACGCGATCGTCCGGCACCTCGCCGAGTCGACGGTCGACATGTTCGAGTCGTACGGAATCAGCATCTCCCAGGCGTCGGAAGAGCGAGTCAGCCAGCTCGATGTGAACGCGCAGTCGGTGGTCGCGAGCATCGGCTACGCGGGCGAAAAGGTCCGCGGCGCGCTCGTGCTGATCGCGTCGCGCGCGGCCGTCGAGACCTGGCTCTGGGCGATCGGCGAGCCGAACGGCGGGGGCGACGTCTGCGACACGCTCGGCGAATTCTCGAACATGCTCCTCGGCCGGCTGAAGGGTCGTCTCCTGGCCGAAGGGCTGCCGGTCCTGCTGTCGACTCCGACCACCGCGGCGGGAAGCGGCCTGCGGATGGCGCGGCCCGCGGGCGCCCACGTCCGACTGGTCTTCGACGGTCCGACCTGGGACCTCGAAGTGCTCATAAGCGCGACGTTCGAAGAAGGCTTCTCGTTCAAGGAGCCGGCGAAGCGCGAAGTGGCGGCGGAAGCCGGCGAAATGATGCTCTTCTGAGAAGAGCGACAAGAACTAAAGGGAGCCGGAGCAAGAAATGAGTGTAACGATATTGGTCATCGATGATTCGCTGATGGTCCGTCAGCAGGTGAGCCGGGCCCTGACGGGAGCCGGGTTCTCGATGCTCGAGGCTTGTGACGGCCTCGAGGCGCACCAGAAGCTCGCAGGCGGCGCCGACGTGCGCCTCATCGTGTGCGACGTGAACATGCCGCGCATGAACGGAATCGAGTTTCTCGAGAAGATGTCGGCGAACGGTTTGTCGATTCCCGTGGTCATGTTGACCACGGAGGGCCAACCCGAGCTGATCCAGCGCGCGAAGGCCCTCGGAGCGAAAGGCTGGATCGTCAAGCCCTTCAAGCCGGAAATGCTCGTCGCCGCGGCGAAGAAGCTGACGGCGGCAGCGGCCTGACGTGGCGACGGCGAGAAGCCGATCGCTGCCTGCGAGGCGGTCGGTCGCGCTTACTTCCGTTCTCCGGCAGCCGGTTCTTGGGTGGGCTCGCACTCGCTTTGCGTCGCGCGACGCCACACGGCGGACTTGCGGCGAGTCTCCTGCTCCGTCGGTTCGGGGACCGGCGTGCGAGTCGCGTCTTGCGAAGTCATCTGCCGAAGGAACAGCACCGACGCGTTCAGGTCGTCGTGCACCAAGCGGTCCTCGCGGAGCGTCGGAACGATCTGGCGATAGCGCGCGACGATGGACTGGCTCCGAATGCCCGCCTTCGCGACCCCGCGTATTTCGAGTGCTTGAACAGCCGCCATGAGCACGATGCCCGTGAGTTGCTCGAGGTGCTCGACGGCCGATCGGAGATCGAACGCCGCGTGCGTCCCGAGACTGTTGACGTCTTGGTTGTCGCCTTCGGTCGGCAGCACGAACGCAGCGTGGCTCTGGGCAAGCTTGCGGCACTGCACTGCGAGGGAGGCCGCGAGGATCTGTATCGGCCGAAAACCGCTGTAGTTCGTTGGATCCTCGATGAGATTGACGGGAAGGCCACGGCTCTTTCGAGGATGGACCAAATTGGCGAGGAGGGCGTGCAGCCATGTCGCCGCCTGGGCAATGCTCGCGCGGAGCATGTCGCACGCCGAGCTCACGTAGTAGCCCATGAAATTGGCCGTGTGATAGATCTGCCCATCGGCCGGGACGACGATCGGGTTGTCGTTCACCGAGTTCATCTCGGATTCGATCCAACGGGTCGCGCGGGCGAGATCCTCGTGGAATACACCGAATCCCTGGGCCACCGAGCGGAGGGAGTAATAGTCCTGAACGCCGAGCTCCGTCGTGCCTTCGGTCCGCGCCTCTTCGAGGTCGCGCGTCAGCTGGCTCCCTTCCCAGAACTGGGAGATCATCGCAGCGACTGCGATCTCGCCCTCGTGGCCCTTGAGCTGGTGGACGATCGGCTGGTACCCGGCCTCGATGACGCGCAGCGACTCGAGCGCCATCGCGATGGAACTGATCATCGGCTCGAACACGCGCGTCAGGTCGTGCAGGGCGATGCCCGCAATGCTGCTCATGAACGAAGTGCCGTTGATGAGTGCGAGCCCCTCCCGCCCCTGAATTCGAAGCGGCGACAAGCCGAGATGGCGCAGCAGCGTGCGGACCGGCATGACGCCGCCGTCGAAGTGCACGTCGACGTCCTCGCCAACGACCGCCGCCGCGATGGTGGCGAGCGGGACGAGGTCTCCGCTCGCTCCGATCGATCCGTAACGGTAGCACATCGGAGTGATTCCGCGATTCAAGAACTCGAGATAGCTTTCGACGACTTCGGGGCGGACTCCCGAGTATCCGCGAGAAAGGCATTTGGCGCGCAGGAGCATCGCCCCGCGCACGACCTCGCCCGCGGCAGGCTCGCCCATCCCGCAATTGTGGGACTTGATGAGGCTATTCTGGCGGCTCTGGAGGGAGTTCTGGTAGTGCTCCGTCTCGTAATCGTCCATGTGACGATCGAGCAGCACCACTTGATCGCCGAACTGGGTGTTGAGCCCATAAATCGGGATGCGGCTCTCGACCTTGCGCGAGAAGAACGCGTGGCACGCGTTCATCTGTGCGCGGCACGATGGGTCGACGAACACGGGCTCTCGATCCCGCGCGACCCGAACCAGCGTGTCCACGTCAACTGTGGAGTCTTCTCCGATGAAGATGCTCGTCGTCATAGTTCGAATCCATCAATTGGAAGTTGGGGGGGGGTAGAACGCCAGGTCAGTTGATGCGAGACGTGTAGTCGGAGGGAAGATCGCATGGAGGCCGGTCGATGACGTCGTTCCGGTCTCGCCCGCAGTCTTCCAAGAACGTTACGGTCGCCGCCTCGTCGATCACCAACTTCGGATAGGTCGGCCCCGCATCGCGATATCGTCGCATCAAATCGAGATGCTGATTTTGGTAACAGACCGTCTTCGACGGAGCGTCCGCGACCCAGCGCGGAAAGAAGATCGTCCCATAAATCTGCCGCCGCACCAGGTTGACAGCGAGGCTCACGGTCGTCCCGGTCGGCTCGTCCCACGATATCTTGAAGACGTCGTTCCCCACGTCGACGATATGGGCTTCTTGATCCGTGACCCAACGTCCGCCGACCAGGCCGCTATGGATTCGATAGCTGAACGTTTGCTCGTTCTTTACGTATATCTCGTACTGCCAACCGTTGTCGTACGTGTAAATCAGGTGCTTTCCGACGATTCCGTCCAGCTTCTTCCCACCGCCGCTCATGCCGTGCTTTCCTCTTTCCCCCCCACGGAGTCCGGAGACAAACACACGCACTTATGCTTTGCGAGAGTGACTACCACGGGGGCTGGCCGCCCCCCCGGACGGCCTCCGCAGCTTCGATTTGCAGGGCCACGCAACGCCGGCCTTCCCCGAACGGCGAAGGACCATCACGACGTGATTACGTTGCGCCTGGATGATTCGAAACGCAACGAAAATCGTTTAGTCGGCGCCGCTCTTTAGGGCACGCTCGGGTGCCCGCTGGCGGCGGCCGCGGCACCCCAACCTCCCAGCTGGTCTCTCAACGGGGAGGGTCGGGAGAGAGAGCCGCCGGGACGCCAAGGACGCGAGGACGTTTGGCGGAGATCGATCTGTGTACCCCTGGCGATCCTGGGGTCCCGGCCGTCAAAACCTCTTTTTCAGCCGCTTTTGCCTGGCCGCCGCGCCGTCGCAATTCAGCGAAGTTTCGCGCGCGCGACGCTTTCGAGCATTCGCGGAATGGCAACTGCGATCAGGATGCCCAGATTCGCCCGCTTGTTGTCCACGAGCATGCCTTGCAACAGCGTGCCATGGTTGACCACGACGGCCGTGTGATTGCCTTCCATGTCGAGCAGGTAGTACCGCGCAAGAGGAGGGAAGCTCGAATCGACCAGCGAGCTCTCGAGCTCCTGGGTAATGCGGGTGAACAACGCCACGGCGACCGGCTGCTGATTGTAGCCCGCGAGCGAAAGCCCGGCCGTCCGATCCCAGATGTCGGTCGCGACCAGCCCGTCGCGCAAGATGTTGCGAAGATCAGAAACCGCGGCATCGAGAATTTTGGTGTCGATCATGGTCTTCCTGTCGGAGCCAATTGCAAGAAGGCGGAGGCTCTCCTCTATCACAGTCCGCGTACGGTGGTATCGAGCGCGTCGCGGAGTTCATCGAGCGCTTCGATCGAGAGGGCCTCCCGGCCCACCGCGCCCAGGCAAAAGCCGCCGCGTTCCGTACGCGTCTCGACCCAGGACATCATGTTCGTTCCGAGCCAAAGGGCGCCTCGGCTGGCGTCGATGCCGGGAATGGCGCGTACGGCGACGAGCGCGGAAAGGAGCGGGCCGACGAGCGCGACGTGCGCCTCGGAGATGCCGTGGGCTGCGAGCGTGAGGCCGTTGTCGTCCGCGACGAATGCCCCGGTGCACGGCTGGTGATCCAATGTCCACCCCACGAGGGCGTCGAGCCGATCGGACGGATTGTCGGAGGTCTGCACGAGACGGGGCGTGACCTTCTTCGGGGCGGGTGGAGCCGGGGCCGGCGGGGTCACGGCCGCGGTGCGCGCACGCGCCCCTCCCGCCGCGCGCATGGCTCCCATGGCCGGCACGAGCGGAACGAGGGCCGCGGGGCGGGGCGGCGCGACGCTTGCGAGGAGCGCGGCGAGCTTCTCCGGCTCAGTCCACGAGACGGATCGGCCCATCATCCTCGCCACCTTTCTGGAGATCGATGCGCTCTTCGATTTCGCCGACGAGCCGGTCGAAGACAGCCGCTACGGCCGGAGGCCGGCGGCTCAGGAGACCGAGTGGCACGCCCGCGCGGCTCGCTTGAAGGAAGGCCGCGTCGCGTGGAATCGCCGTTTCGAAAATTTGATCCTTGTAGAAGGACCACAGCTCCTCGAGCGAAGCGAGCATGACCGGGTCGCGAAAGGAACTCATCGTGCTGAGAACGCCGAGGAGCGAACACGACGCTCCCACCTCGCGGAGGTGAGCGAGAAGCTCGAGGAGCCGCGGCAACGAGCGCAGCGCCAGAGGCTCGCACTGGACGACCGCGATCACGCTCTCCACCGCCTCGAGCGCGACACGCGTCATCCCTCCGAGACCCGCCGGCGTGTCGAAGAGGACGATCTCGTAGTCCCTTTGGGCGAAGTCGATCACCCTTCGGAGGACGTCTGCGTCGCGCGCCTCGACCGCGAGCCGGTCGACGTTCAGCGCATCGACGTGCCCCATCGGCAAGAGGTGCAGCTCCGGCAAGCGCGTCTTGATGACGCCGGCCAACGCGGCCCCGTCGTTCGCGAGATTCGCGGCGAGGCCCGGCCGGTCACCGATGCCGTCGAGCGACAATCCGATCGCTCCCTGCGGATCGGTGTCGACGATGAGCGTGCGCAAGCCCCTCCGCGCGAGGGCGAACGCGCAATTGAGCGCCGCGGTGGTCTTTCCGACGCCGCCTTTCAGGCTGGCGAATGCAATGGATCGTGTCATCTGGGATATCCGAGCCTGCGTAGCTGTTCGAGGTTGGCGCGCACGAGGCTGGAGCTCGGATCGAGCTCCGAGAGGTGAACGAGTACGCGTGCGGCCTCATCGTAGTTTCGTTCCATCAGCAAGCGTCTCGCATCGTGATTGAGCCCGCCGATTTTCTTTGCGAGTTGCTCCGGCGTCGAAAGAAAAGCGTCCAGCTGTGCGCTGGACATCTTCGGAGGGCGCGAAACCCGTCCTTCGTCGATCGATCGTAACGATTCGAGCACCAGTTCGTGAAGGTCTTTGAAGATCGTCCGCTCCTTCGTCGAACCGGATGCAGGGCTGACCCTCGCGCGCATCTGCGGTCCGATGAGCCGGGCGAACGCTCCCTCTCCGACGCCGAGGCCGTCGAACGCGGTCCACACCTGGCCGTCGCGCACTTCGATGACGCCGAGGTCACTCCCTTGATGGCTGAGGACCAGCACGTGCGACTCGTTCGACATGCAGACCATCTGGAGGAAATCCACCGGCAGGAAGCTGATTCGAATCTGCGTCGACGGCGAGCCCGCCGCGCGAGCCATCAAGATGAGCGTCTCTTCCGCGATCGGCCGTGTGACGCGCGTGGTCCCCGCGGGTGGGGGTGCCGCGCCCGGGTCGTCGACCGCGACGACGAGCTTGCCGGTGCGCCCGAGCAGCTGCGTCACCGCGTCGTCCGGTGCCCCGGGAAGCGCCAGGCTGTAGAAAATGAGCCCGATGCGCGCTGCGCCCTCGAACGCTTGATCGACCTCTTCCCACGTCGCCGCGCCGAGCGCGCTCAGCGACGTCTGGCCCGCGATGACTCGAATGCAGCGCGCCCGCTCGCGCAAATCCGGATCCGCGACGAGGGCAATGCACATTCCTAGTAGCCTTCGAGCTCCCGCGAACGCCGCAGCATCACGGAGGCGGCGCGATCTCCCGGCCTGAACCCGTCGCATGCCTCGAAGGCCTTCGCGGCGTCCGCGTACCGCTTCTGGACGAAGGCCGCCGTGCCGAGCCCGAACATCTCGCGATAGCGCTTGTCGTCCTCCGTCTCGAAGACGCGCGTCGAGATCGGCAAAGGTGCGCTGGCCGGCGGCGGAGCTCTCCCTTCGTCGTCCGCGGAGGGCTCCGGCCCTTGCGGAGGCTGCGAGGCGGGCGCCGCATCGCCGGAGTAGAGGCCGACGAGCACCTTGAGCGTTCGGAGCTGGCCGAGCGGTGACATCTGCGCGACGTCGCCGAACGTGGACGTGCCGTCGATGTAGCGTGCGAGCAGCATTGCGTCCGGTGAACGCACGGCGGACATCGGAATCGGACCCGCGACGCGG
>DATHQY010000035.1:0-2775 GCA_035482215.1 Polyangiaceae bacterium
TTGAAGAAGACGCCGCGCAAAGGCGACTATCTGCGCTTTCAAGCGTCGGCGTGGCTCGACGGCGATCTCATCGGGCCTTTTCGCTACGAAAAGACCCGCGGCGACGACCCGAACGACGTCATTCCGCACGAAGATCGGCGCGAGCTCCGCGGCGGGCGCGTGCTCGCGGCCTGGCTCGATCACTTCGACGCGCGCGAGCAGAACAGCATGGACACGTGGGTCGCCGACCACAAGGACACGCCCGATTCGTCCCCGGGCCACGTCGTCCACTACTACCTGGACACGAGTGACTGCCTGGGCTCCGAATGGGACTGGGAGGTCATCTCGCGACGCCTCGGCAAATCGTATATCGTCGATTGGGGCGACGTCGCGAAGGACTTCGTGACGCTCGGCATCCCGCTCCGGCCGTGGGACACCACGTCGCGGGTACCCGGCCGCGAGATTTTCGGATTCTTCCGCGCGGACAACTTCGTTCCGGACCAATGGAAGAACGAATACGCGAATCCCGCCTTCAGCCGGATGACCGAGCGCGACGGGGCGTGGATGGCGCGCATTCTCTCGCGGTTCACGCCGGACTTGGTCCGCGCGCTGGCATCGGCGGGGCAGTTCAGCGATCCGTCGAACGAGGAGTATCTCGCGGGGCTTCTCGAGCAACGCCTCGAGAAGATCCTCGAACGGTATTTGACGCGGCTCTCGCCGCTCGGCGACGTGCACCTCGAAGGCGACGCGCTCTGCGCGACGGATCTGGCCGCGGCGCGCGGAGTGCGTGACGCATCGCAGTTCGCGTACCGCGCGAGCCGTGGTGGATCGCCACTGGCCGTGACCGCGCGAGACAGCGCGCACTTCTGCGCGTCGCTCGGGCACCGCGTGGCCGATGGCGGCGCGGCGGACGACGACGAGAGCCGCTACGTGCGCGTGCGCGTCGAAGACGGCGTCGCGCCGGGGCCGCTCCTCGCGTACCTGTACGACCTCGGCCCGACGCGAGGCTTTCGGCTCGTTGGGCTGGAGCGGCCGGAGCATTAGCCCCGAGTCGGATCGCGCCGGGCCGCTCTACAACTCGAACGCGCGGCCGTTCGACTCGAACTCCGCGAGAATGACCTCGCGCATGCGGGCAAGCTCGGAGAGCGCCGACCGTACGAGATCGAAGTGCTCCTCCATGACATTGAGGTAGTCCTCGAGCCGCACCGAGAGCGCGCGCACATGGGTCACCGCGTGCGCTTCCCACGCGAGAATCGCGGGGCCGAGCGTCGCGACCCCGCCGACCCACGAGCCAGGCCCGAAGTGCACGCGCAGCTCCGGGTCGTGCCGCGTGCCGACGGCCTCGCCCTCGAGGACGAGGAATGCTTGGCCGCCGGGCACGCCCCGCTGGAAGATCGCGTCGCCCGCTTCGAACGTGACCTCGAAGAACGCCTCCGCGAGCTCGACGATGACCTGGATCCCGGCGCTCCGTAAGAGCGGCGCCCCCGAGAGGACCGCGACGCGATCGACGAAGGTGAGCGGTCCGTCGATCTTCGGCACTTTGAGCATCGCCGGGGCGCGCGCGTCCTCCTGGGTGGACCAGAACTGTTCGATGAGCGCAGAGACATGCCGGACGGCGTTCCGCAACGATGCGCGCGCGAGTCCGAAGCTCTCTTCGAGGAGCTCGAGCCACACGTCCGCCCGCAAGCGCAGGAGGTGCAACGGGGTGACCGCGGTCGCCGTGCGCGTATTCGCGTGATCGGTGAGCGCGTCGAACGCGCCGATCACGCGCCGGCCCTCCACGATCCACGGCGGCGCGCCGGGCCGCTCGAACCGGATCGAGCCGTCACCCACGAACAAGATGTAGTCGGGCAACTCGCCCGCCACGAACAGGCGTTTGCCGGCGGGGACGTCCTCTTCTTCGACGACCGACGTCATCCGATCGATGACCCACGTCTCGAGGCTCTGCGTATCGCCCGCGAGAATCGAAAGAAAGACTTCGCGCGACGTGCGCTGCAGAGAGATATCCGAATTGGCCATGCCGCGCCGCGCCTTTCCCGCCCTAACTGAGCTGCGCCGCGGGCCGGCTGAGATCGAGCGAATCTTGGAACACCTCGCGCGTCGCGGGCTCGAGCTCGCGGCGCTTCTCTTGCGCCCGGCCGACGGAGGCGACGAGCCGTTCGTCACCGGTCTCCACCGCGTACATCGCTGCGAGCGCCGCGACCTTGATGTCCGAATCGGCAAGCGCGGCGTGGACCGCGTCCTCGGGCGTCCGGGGCGGAACGAAGCCGAGGACATTCGCCGCCCGCGCGACTTGCGCCGCGGGCGAGAGATCGTCGAGTGCGATCCGCAGTAGCTCGTGGAGCTGGGGATCCTTGCGACGGTGCACGAGCGCGTCGAGAAACTCCGCCGCGTTCGCCCGCTCGCGCTTGTCCGGACTCATCATGGCCGCGTACACGCGATGGATGTCTTCCTTCGGATGCGCGATCTTCAGCAGGCGGAAGGCTCGCTCGAGAGCCTGGTGCACCTTGTCGTCGAACAACCCGGCCAGCAGGCGGAACTTGTTCGCGCGGGCGACGCTCGCGCCGGCCGGGGCCTCGCCGAGCGCGACGCGCGTCGCGAGCAGGGTGAAGTACGTGGCGAGGTTCGCGCGCAAGACGCGCTCGACCCGCGCGAGATCCACGCTAATCCGACTGTCGACGACGAGGCGGCCCAGCGCGCGGAGCGACTTGTAGCGAACGAGCCCGTCCGGCTCGTGCTCGACGCTGTCGAGCAGCTTGCCCGCGGCCTCCGCCGTCCCGAAGCGCGACAGCGACA
>DATHQY010000036.1:0-4367 GCA_035482215.1 Polyangiaceae bacterium
CGATCCCGCCGGTGAACGAATGGGCGACCTCGGGGTCGAATTGCATCCCGCTGCACCGGTCGATCTCGCCGACCGCCACCTCGTGCGGGAGCGCCCGTCGATAGGCCCGATCGCTCGTCATCGCGTCGTACGTGTCGGCCACCGAGATGATGCGCGCCACGATGGGGACGTCGTTGCCGCGAAGCCCGAGCGGATACCCCCGGCCGTCCCAGCGCTCGTGGTGCAAGTGCACGCCTGGGATGAGCGGATGCAAGAACTTGATGGGATCGAGGATGTCCCGCCCGTACACCGGATGGCGCTTGAAGACTTCGTATTCCTCTTGCGTGAGCTTGCCCGGCTTGTTCAGGTTCATGACGCACCCGATCTTGCCGATGTCGTGCATGAGCGCACTCTGCCGAACGATTTCGACGGTCTCCGGCGGCAGGCCGAGCCGGACGGCGAGGTACGTCGCATACATCGCGACGCGCTCCGAGTGACCGGCGGTGTAGCGGTCCATCTTGTCGATGGCGCGGGCCAGCCCTTCGATCGTCTGCTGGAACGTGGCGCGCAGGTCTTCGTAGAGGCGTGCGTTCTCGATCGCAGCCGCAGCCCGCGACCCCACGATCGACAGGAGCTTGCGGTGACCCTCGTTGAACCGCTTCTGCTTCGTGAAGCTCGCGACCGCGATCCATCCGAGGAGCCGCGTTTTCATCCACAACGGCACCGACACGAGGGACACGAGCGGCTGCGCGAGCGGCTCGGCCAGCGCGAAGAAGCGGAGGCCCTTGTTGCCCTGCTCGAGGAGCGTCGAGTGCGCCGCATAGTGGTCGACGAACGCCTTGGGTGCGAACGGGGGTGCCGGTAACACCACGCCTTCGCGCGGGGGCCCCGACGTCTCACCGATCAGCCGTTGACGCTCGAAGTAACCGCCCTCGCCGTTGTCGAGCCACGTCGAGACGAGATCGCCCTTGAGCTCGTGGACCGCGGTATGCCCGATCGTCGCGAGCACTTCCTCGAGCGACAGGCTGGCCGCAATCGCCTCGCTCACGGTGTAAAGGGAGAGCGCTTCCCGGAGCCGCAGGTTTTCGGCCGCGAGACGCTGCTTCTCGAGACCGCGCTGCACGACCCGGATGACCTCTTCGACCTTGAAGGGCTTGAGGATGTAGTCGTAGGCGCCCCGCTTCATGGCGTCGATCGCCGTCTCGACCGTGCCGAAGCCCGTCATGATGACGGTGAGCGCATTGGGCGCGGCGGTGCCGATCGCGTCGAGTAGCTCGATACCGCCCATCCGCGGCATCTTCAGGTCGCTGATGACGAGGTCGTAGTGCGCGCTGTGGAGCTCCGTGAGCGCGGCGGTGCCATCCTCCGCCGTGCGGACGATGTATCCCTCCATGCCCAGAAAATCCGCGAGGATGTCCCGAATGAACTTCTCGTCGTCCACGATGAGGACGCGGGGACGCTCGCCTTCTCCGGAGGTCGACATCGGCTCGAGGACCGTTGGCACTCTAGCAGATCTCCCGGACATGCATCGCTCGCGTCACGGTTCGGCCGCAGGTTGCCCTCCGGGCGGCGGGTGCGCGGTGGCTGCCGGCTGAGCGGCGGGCGGTGGCTGCCGGCTGAGCGGCGGGCCGGGGCCAGCGGGCCGGGCGGGCGAACCGGCCGCTGGGCATCGCCGGCGGCAAGCGGGCAGCGGGCCGGCGGGCCAGCGGGCAGCGGGCCGGCGGGCAAGCGGGCGCGGGCCAGCGGGCAGCGGGCGCGGGCCGCCGCCGCCATGCGTATGCGTTGCCCTTGCGCGCTCTTGCACCGTCTGCGCGCCCGTGGAAGCGTGGGTTGGGGCGATGATGGCGGATCGGAATGACTTGTCCGCGCGGTCGGCCCCCGCGGAGAGCACCGGCCCGCTGAACGGCCCCCTCTACGCGGCGCTCGCCGCGTACGTCGCCATGGCGACCATTGCTTCTGGCATCGCCGTCGTCCTCGGGCGAAGCCCGCTCGCATGCGATGGATGGCTCGGCGCCCGGGGGGAGGCCTCCTGGCTCCTGAGCCTCGGGGCGGGCGTCGCGCTCGGCGCGATCACCGTGGCGGCGACGCGGGTTCTCATGCGCCGCGCACCCTGGGCGCGGGCGCTTCACGTCGCGCTCCGTCCGGCAGTCCACGGCGCGACCGACGGGGCCCTCGCGGCGCTCGCCCTCGCCAGCGCGCTCGGCGAGGAACTCCTGTTTCGCGGCCTGCTGGTGCCGCTCGCCGGCATCGTCTTTTCGTCAGTGCTCTTCGGCCTCTTGCATCAGGTGCGTGGGCCCGCGCGCTGGGCTTGGATGGCCTGGGCCACCGTGATGGGGACCGCATTCGCCACCGTCTTCGCGCTGACCGGTAGCCTCGCAGGCCCGGTCGTCGCGCACGCCGTGATCAACCACGCGAACCTGCGCTTCCTGCGCGACAACGACCCCGCTCCCCGCAAACGCCGGCTCGGCGGATTGCTCAAGCGTTAGCGCGCTTCTCTCGCGCAGTCTTCCGACAGGACGGCTTGCCGCTAGGGCGTGTTCCGCAGCGTGGGTCGCGACGGGCACGTCGGACTCAGCGCATCGACGCCAGTCCCAGGACGCCGCCGCGCCGTCCCTGGACACCCTACCGAGCCGTCGGGATGGCCCCCCGCCCCGATACACGGCTATGGGCATTCCATTGACTAGGCAATGAAGTGCCCATAGTTCGGCCAATTTCGCGCGGGCCCAGGGTTTCCGCCCGCAGGGACCGCGAATTCGAACTGCCGATTCCCGGCGTTGGCACAAGATGTGATCTTTGGCATGAGAATGACCCCCGTGTTTTTCGGTTTGAAGCGCGCGTACTACGCCACTCTCGGGCTCACGCGACGGACGCTCCGCAAGATGGGGCTGACCGCGGCTCGTATGGACGTGCTGTACGTCATCCACAAGAAAGGCCGATACCCGACGCTGCAAGGCCAGCTGTGGCGCACCCTCGGCGTTTGCCCATCGGTCATTAGCCGGATGCTGAAACGGCTCGAGGCCATTGGCTACATTCAACGCGATATCGTCATCAACGACACGCGCAAGCGAACGGTCACGCTGACCACCAAAGGGCGGGCGCGGATTCTGCGGGCCATACGGCAATTCATCGGCTGGGGCTATGCGCAGCTCGCGCTCCATTCGGCGCTCGAGCCGGAGCGATGGCATAGCGAATGGCACACGCACGTCGCCGTCTCGCGAGGCGAAGAGTTCCTCCGCCTGATACGGGTCGGGTTCGGCGACCGCGCTTCGCTCGTCCTGTACCCCGACGGTCTACGCGACGACCGCCCCCCTCGGGCCACGAGTCTCGTCTTGCGGTGGGTGGATTAGCCTCGATGTTCCACAGGAACGCGATCTGTGCTCGCAGGTCGTTCCCCCGTCGGATCTCCGGCACCGCTACCCTCGCGGCTACGCCTTCAGCGCGCGGGCGGCGTCTTCGCGTGTTCGGGTCAGCTCGCGGGTGATGCGGCGGACCGCCGAGAGCGCGCCTTCGAGCCTCGCCGTCGCTTCCGCGAGCTTGCCGTCGAGCGCCTCGTTGCGGTCGTTCATTTGCCTTTCGAGCGTGTCGATCTGGTAGGCGAGATCGACGTCGAGCGAGCGCTCCCGCGCCTCCTCCGACGTGAGCGCCGCGAGCTCCCACGCCGTCGATTCCTCTTTTTGCCCGTCGGTTCCTTCGGGGACCGACTCTTCCTGCAACGAGACACGCCGCCGCAGGATCGTGTCGAGCCTGGCAAGCCCGCGCGAACGGTCCCGCGACAGCGTGTCGATCGCGTGGCCCAGCGTCGCTCGGAACTCCCGGCCCTCCCCCTCCAAGTCGTCGACGGTACCCTGGTACTGCGACACGGCAATCGCAGCGCGTTCCAGCGACGAAAGGAGGCTGCTTCCTACCGCCACGAGATCCGCCGCTCGGCGCACCCGCGGGTCGGTCTCGCCGCGCGCCTTCCGCGCCGCTTCGATCTGGCGCTCGAAGTCCTCGAGGCTCGCCCGCCAGCGCGACGGAATCTCGCTTGCCACGTTCGAATGCGCCGGGTCGGACGGAGCACTCTTCTCCAGGCGGGACTCGGGGCGTGCCTCGTCGGCCGCCGCGGCCGGGCTGCCCGCAGGAACGCCAGCTCCGGCCGCTCCGGCCGGCGCGACGAACGCGGCGCCCGCTTTCGTCGTCTCGGGGGCGGGTGGGAACGAGGGCCCCTCCGCGCGCGAGAGGATCTCCTGCAGCGCGTCGCAGGCCGCGAACGCGTCGCGTGGCCGGTCGGCGGGCTTGCGTTCGATGAGATTCAGAATGAGCGATTCGAGCGCCGGGGGAATGCCCTCGACGCGGTCGCTCGGAGGGATCGGCGGCGCGGTCATCTGCAGAGCGAAGATCTCCGCCGG
>DATHQY010000037.1:0-2209 GCA_035482215.1 Polyangiaceae bacterium
CTCGACGCCGGCGCGAAGGTCGTGGTGACGGGGCGTTCGCGTGGCGAGGCCACTCCCGAGGGAGCGACCTTCATCGCCGGCGACGTCAGTTCCATGGAAGGAGTCAAGGCAATCGCCGCGAAAGCGGTCGGTGCCCTCGGCGGCCTCGACATCCTCGTCAACACCGCGGGCGGTGCGCGCCCGTTCGCGGAAGGCACCGCGTCGATTCCCGAAGAGGAATGGCAGGCGTCCTTCGGGCTCAACCTGTTCGCCGCGGTCCGCCTGACGAATGCGGTGTTGCCGGCGCTCCGCGAGTCGAAGGTCGGCGCGATCGTGAACATCTCGTCGAACGCGGCGCGGAAGGCGTTCAGCGACGCGACGGGCGCTCCGGCCGACGTATTCGCCCAGTCAGTGCCGCTCGGTCGCCTCGGGTCCCCGGACGACGTGGCGGAGGTCGTTGCGCTGCTCGCGTCGGATCGCGGGAAGTGGATGACGGGCGCGAACATCCTCGTCGACGGCGGAATGACGGCGCGCTGAAACTTGGTCGTGAGCTCGTCTTACTGGACCCTGGTAACGCCGCCGGTCGCGCCGTCCGCGGCGAAGCGCCGGGTATAATACCGGCGCCAGATCGTCAGCCCGACGGCGAGGACGGCAATCGGGCCGGCCCAGAGGGCGAGATCGAACGTACGCATGCCGAAGCGCCGTGCGTTCACGACGACGAACGCGGTGACGGTCGTGATGCAGGACGTCCCCATCCCATTCATGTCCGCGAGGAACCACGCGCGCTCGTGCGCGGGAGGGGTGAGCCAGAAGCGAAGGTGCGCCACGCCAAGTACGACGCCGAGCCCTGCGAAGAGGACGTAGAGGACCGTCGACCGACAGATGCCGAACGCCGCGAGCGCGACCCCGCCGGCGACGAGGAGAAGCGGCGGGACAAGGTCGATCGCGCCTCGCGACGCCCCGGCGCGTCCCTTCGTCCGGAGCGCGCGCACGCCGAGCTGAGCGCTCGCGCCCGCGAGGACGCTGACGTACGCGAGGAAGACGCCCGCGCGCCACCGCAATGGGCCGCCGCTGCTCACGAGCTGGATGCATAGCAAGAAGCCAGTCGTCGCAAGCGTCGCCGCGGCGACGACGTAGACCCATCCGGCGCGGCGGTGCGTTCGCCCACCCTTCTTCGTGACCAGCGGGACCCAGAAAACCGAGAGCGCGACCGCTCCCGCCGCGATGTGAACGGCGAGCACACTCTGGAACAGGAGCGCCACGGCCCCATCGTGCGCTCTCCCCGACGATTCCACATGAGCCGTTCGTCTTACCGGCGTGTCGATTCTTCTTGTGACTTTCGGCCCAT
Organism: Polyangiaceae bacterium; assembly: GCA_035482215.1. Lineage (GTDB taxonomy): Bacteria > Myxococcota_A > Polyangia > Polyangiales > Polyangiaceae > Palsa-1150. The sequence continues at coordinate 1,328 of DATHQY010000037.1, forward strand.
GGCGGGCGCGCGGCAAGGCTCGTACGCTGCCCGAGGCGATGATTCGAGCCCATTCGGAGCGTCCGCTCGTCGGGGCCGGGTTCGTCGTCTGGATGGCGGCGGCCGTGCCCCAGATGGCGGCTTGGGCGTCAGGGCGAGCTTCCTTCGAGCAAAGCTCCGTCGTTTGGTGCGCGGCCTATGGATCGTTCGCGATCGCCTTCCACCTCGCGGCGCGGACGGTGCGGCGCGGAGCGTGGCGCGCGGCGGCGCTCGCCGGGCAGAGCGTGGCGGCACTCGTCGCGCTCGCGATCGGCAACACCGGGTTCGAGGGGGCGCTCCTCTGCGTCGTCGCGGGCGAGAGCCCGCTCGTCGTGGGCGAGAAAACGGGGTTCGTCTGGGTGATCGCGCAGACCGTCGCGATGGTGGCCGTCGACCTGGTAAGCCCTTACCGCGGTCGAGCGACCCACCTTTCGGCGTTTGCGTATGCCGGCTTTCAACTGTTCGCTTTTGGCGCTTCGCGGCTCGTCGTACGCGAAGCGCAAGCACGTGCCGAGCTCGCGCGCGTGCACGCCGAGCTCCTTGCGACACGCGAGCTCTTCGCCGACAGCACCCGCACCGCCGAGCGGCTGCGCATTGCACGTGAGCTTCACGACGCGCTCGGCCACCACCTGACCGCCCTGAACCTTCAGCTCGAGCTCGCCCGAAACATCGCCGACCGGCAAACCAAGGGACCGGTCGACCACGCGCACGCCCTCACCAAGGAGCTCCTCGTCGAGCTCCGGAGCGTCGTGAGCGCGATGCGCGAGGAGGCGCCGCTCGATCTCTCGGGCGCCCTGCAGACCCTGGTCGCCGGCATCCCGCACCCGCGCGTGCATCTCGATTTCGAGAACGACCTCCGGGTCG
>DATHQY010000038.1:0-6275 GCA_035482215.1 Polyangiaceae bacterium
GCGGTAAGACCCCACGCGGCTCGCAGTAAGCAAGGAGCTGGCGCGAGAGGTCTCGAAGCCGCCGTCACGCGGCGCGGGCCACCTCGAGGACGAAGCTCGGCCCGAGCACCGTGGCCAGGCGCTGGGCGGTGGTGCTCGTCAGCCTCGAGCCTGCCGTCACCAGGAGCGCGCCGCTATCGCTCCGCACGTCGTGAACGAGAACCATTCCTTCGCGCAACCCCGCGGCGGACACGCGATGGTTCTCTCGCTTGCGAATCTCGCCGACGACGGCGAGACACGCCGCGCCGCCGTCCAGCGACACCGAGAAAGCCTGCACGTCGGGAGCGCCCAAATGCACGGCGTTCTCGTTGAACGGAATGCCCGTGGTGAACGTGATGTTCTCGGGAAGCGCCGCTCGCTTGACCGCACCGCCGGCGGTATTGGCGAGCTCGCGCAAGACGTCGTCCAGGTTCGCGAGCCCCGCGTCGGGGTGGCCCAAGAGCGCGCCGCCGAGCCACTTCAGCGTGGCGGGATTGGCCAGGACCGACACCATCAACTCCAACCCTTCCGTGGCGAGCGACATCGGAATCGTGGCGCCACGCACGCCGCGTCCGAACGACTTCGGCCACCCGCGAGAGACCGTGAGCGCATGACCCATGAGTTGCTCGAAGTCCCCCGAGATCACCTCGCCCATTCGTTTCCACATCTGGAGACCACTCATGTCGATGCCGCCGGACAAGTCGAAGACCCGCGGCTTCGCAATCGCCTTCGCCCACGGGAGAAGTCGCGTCGGCGCGTACACCCGAGCTACGATCTCGCCGTCGACGACGGGGCGACGCAGAAAGTCGTGCGCTCCCGCCGAGAGGACATGAGCCACGTCGCGCCCGTGTGGACAGGGGTCGAGCAACGCGACGATGTACATATGTCCGGCCGAGTCGGCGCCGCGCAACAGGCGAAGAAGTTCCCGGCCTCCCGTCCTCGGCCACGACACCACGAGGACTTCGGGCGCTTCCCGAGCGATGACGGCCGCACCGATACGGCCGTCTGCCGCGGTCTCGACCGTGCACGAGCCCTGCAGGATGCGAGCAACCGCATGGCGCTCGGACGCTCGCTCGCTGAACACGAGAACCCGCATGATCGTAACTCCCGTTCGCGGGCCGCTGGGGCGCGTGGAAGAGCGAATACAACTCCCATGCCCGGCGTAGCCACCTGCGCATTCGGCCCGAAGCGACGAGAAATGGGCGCAACGGCGGATCACGGCGCTCATGGGTTGCGCAGAGCCTGCCGATAAGCGCAGATTCTGCATCCAGAGCGAACCATGGCACCGACCAAAGCAACGAACGATCGGACTCGGGCACGCATCCTCGTCGCAGACGACGACCCGAGCGCCCGTAGCGCTCTCGCGTCGCTCTTACGAAGCCAGGGGTTCACCGTCGACGTCGCCGAGGACGGGGAGAGCGCGCTGGCCGGTCTCGAGGCGACCGCTCCGGACGTGCTCCTCACGGACCTGCAAATGCCCGGGATGGACGGGATCGCGCTGCTCGAACGCGCGAAGGAAGCGCGCCCCGAGGTCGTCGTGGTCCTCGTCACCGCGTTCGCCGACGTGGAGACCGCGGTGCGCGCGATGCAGAAGGGGGCCGAACACTACCTGACGAAGCCCGTGCAGTTCGACGAGCTACTCGTCGTCGTCGACCGCGCCCTCGAGCGGCGCTGCCTGGAACGCGAGACCGTGGAGCTCCGCTCGCGGCTCAAGGAGCGCCTCCGCTTCGGCAACATCATCGGGTCGAGCCCTGCCATGCAGGCCGTTTTCAGCGTCATCGAGCAGGTCGCGCCCACCAAGGCGAGCGTGCTGATCACCGGCGAGAGCGGTACGGGCAAGGAGCTCGTGGCCCAGGCCATTCACGAGAACGGGCCGCGCGCGCGAGCGCCGTTCGTGAAGCTCCACTGCGCGGCGCTGGCCGAAACGATCCTCGAAAGTGAACTGTTCGGCCACGAGAAAGGTTCGTTCACCGGCGCCGCCGCGCGACGCGAGGGCCGTTTCAAACAGGCCGACGGAGGCACGTTGTTCCTCGACGAGATCGGCGAGATCTCCCCCGCGACTCAGGTCAAGCTTCTCCGGTTCCTTCAGGAGAGGACCTTCGAGCGGGTGGGCGGCAACGAGACCGTGAAGGTCGACGTCCGCATCGTCGCGGCGACCAACCGCAATCTCGAGGCAGACGTCGCAGCCGGCAAGTTTCGCGAGGACCTTTTCTATCGCCTCAACGTCGTCAACATCGAGATGCCGCCGCTGCGCGCGCGGCCGAGCGATCTGCTCCCTCTGGCGACGCACTTCCTGGCCCGATTCGCGAAAGAGAACGGAAAGCAAGTCGACGGATTCGCCGAAGACGCGATCGAGCGCATCGGCGCGTACCGGTGGCCGGGCAACGTGCGCGAACTCGAAAACGTGATGGAGCGTGCCGTCGTCCTCTGCAACGGTACGAGCCTGACCGCGCGCCACCTGCCGGCCGGGGTCGGGGCCACGGCGCGCACCAACGTTCGCATTCCCGGGTCAACGATGGACGAGATCGAGCGGTACGCCATCCTCGGGACGCTCGAGGCCTGCGGAGGGCGCACGGCCCAGGCGGCCCAGATGCTCGACATCAGCGTACGCAAGATTCAGTACAAGCTGAACGAGTACGGAGTGACGTTTCAACGCGCCGCTGTGAACAAGCCTTCCGACTCGTGAGGCGGGTCGCCGCCGGAGCGGTCAGGAAAGCGGAGAACGAAAATAGCGCCGGGATTGCCGTCATCCGCGTGGATTGTGCCGCCGTGGGCCTCGACGGCGGCACGGCAGAATGCGAGACCCAGCCCGTATCCGCCGCGGCTCGCTTGTGCGCCCTTCTCCTCGAGCTGCAAGAACGGCTCGAAGATCGCCGTTCGCATTTCGGGTGGGATTCCCTTTCCGCCATCTCTCACGCGAATCTCGACGGCGCCGTCCGTGCGCGACGTCTCGAGCCGCACCGTACCGGCGCGCGGGGCGTGCCGAACGGCGTTCTCCAGAAGATTCACGAGTGTCCGCTGCAGAAGATCCTCGTCGGCCTCCATGGCGTCGACGCCGATCGTCGATTCGAGCCGGATGCCCCGCTCGCGAGCATTGAGGTCGATCTCCGCCTCGACCACCTGGGCGAGCGCTCGCAGATCCACGCGCGTCCTCTTGACCGAGAGCTTTCCCTCGTCGCGTTTGCTGAGATCGAGCAAATTGAGGATCATGCGCGAGAGGCGGCGCGCGGATTCTTGGATCTGCTCGGCCGACTCGCGCACGCTCTCCGGCAAGGTCTCGTCACGAAGAAGAACCTGCGCGTGCAGGTCCATCGCGCACACGGGGTTCTTCAGGTCGTGGACGACGAACGCCATCAAGCGTTCCTTCTGGAGCTGCAGACGCAAGAGGTCGTCCCGCTGGTGTTTGAGCAGGTCGTAGTGCTCGCGCAGCGCCGATCGGAGCTCGCGCACCTTCAGCGCAGATTGAACACGGATGACGAGCTCCGTCGGCCGCACGGGCTTCGTGAGAAAATCGTCGCCGCCGGACCGCAATGCTCGATCGAACGTATCGACGTCGCGTTGTGCGGTCAGGAAGACAACGGGCGTGTCGGCACCGCGCGGCAGGGCCCGGAGGTGCTCGCAAACCGCGAAGCCGTCGACGCCGGGCATTCGGATGTCGAGCAGAACACAGTCGACAGGCCCAGCTTCGAAGAGGGCCAGCCCTTCCGCACCATTCGACGCCACGACGACCCGGTATCCCTCGTCTTCCAGCGTATTCTGTGCGAGCAGCCGATTGGCTTCGTTGTCATCGACGACGAGCACCGTGGTCTCGGCGGGCGTAGGCATCGACTTCGTGGCCCCCCTGTCCGTGGTCTTCGACGGACGTCTTCCGTCCGCGACCGACAACGGCTCTGGCCCGTTGGTTGGTAGTCGGGTCCGCGGGCGAATGAAAGCGGAGAGCTCGCTAGGGCCGAACGTCCCAGGTGCAAGCTTTGCGTATGGGAGCGAAATCTGCGTTCGCCGACCGGCCTCCCCTACGGAATAGTCGCCCGAATCTACGCACATATCCCTATGGGCACCAATGTTGCTCAAGGGTCCGTGCGGCATGAGCGAGGTGATTCCCAACGCGTTGGACCACCGGGCTCTGGAGTCCCTTCTCGCCCAAGTGCTCGAGGCACTGGAAGGGCGAACGCCGGAAGCGGCCACTCTATGGACGCAATTCGACGACGCACTCCACGCCCATTTCGATCACGAGGAGCGATCCCTTGTCGCGGACCTGCTTGTCGCAAGTCCTCGCGAGGCGCGCGTCCTCCTCGAGGAACACCGGTACCTGCGGGGCCGGCTCGCTCAGCTTCGCGCGACACTCCCCGCGGTCCCGGTGGACGCCGCGCGCACGTTCCTCGACGAGCTCCACGCGCACGGCGCAAACGAGGAACGTATCCTTTACCGCTGCGACGAGTCGTGTCCGAGTATGTCGTCGAGCACCTTCAAGAGCTCTTCGACCTGAACGGGCTTCGTGAGGTAGTGGTCGAAGCCCGCCCTCGCTGCCCGCTGCTTGTCGCGCTCCGAAGCCGCTGCCGACAGGGCGATCACCGGGAGCTCGGCGAATGCGGGCTCGGCGCGCAGGTGCGCCAATGCTTCGAATCCGCTCATCCCGGGAAGATTGATGTCCAGGATCACGACGTCGGGCTTACGCGCGCGACAGAGCTCGATACCCATTTCCGCCGTCGGCGCGGTCGCCAGTTCGACCGCGTCGATGTCCCCGAGGAGATCACGCATGAAGGTCACGTTGGCGGGGTTGTCCTCGACGTAGACGACGAGACGGCGGTGCGCCCCCAGCACGGCGGGGACCGGACGGTGAGGCTGTGACTCGATTTCTTTCGCGGGTGCAGTCGACGATTCGGCGGGCAGGTCCACCCAGAACTCCGAGCCGCGTCCCGGAACGCTGCGGAAGCCGACACGCCCGCCCATCTGCTCGGCGAGGCGCTTCGTGATGACCAGGCCGATACCCGTGCCCTCGATGGGTCCGGCCTCCTGCCCCGCGCGCTGAAACGGCTGAAAGAGCTTGTCTTGCTTGTCGAGAGGGATGCCCATCCCCGTATCGGCGACTTCGACGCGCACGAAATCACCGGCGACGACGCGGGCGCCGATCGTGACGTGGCCGCCGCGTTGGTTGTACTTGATGGCGTTCGTGGCGAAGTTCATCAAGATTTGGATGAAGCGGGTTCGATCCGCGCGAACGTCGGGGAGATCGGCGGTGAGCGGAGCGACCGCGATCTGCACGGCACCGCGGGCGGCTGCCCCTTCGAGCGACGAACGCACTTCGTCCAGGACTCTCCGAACGTCGATCGTTTCGGTCGAAATCGAGACCCGCCCCGCTTCGATCCGCGACAGATCCAGGATGTCGTCGATCAGACGAAGCAGGTGCTCCCCGCCGCGGAGAATCTGATCCGCACGCTCTTTGTGCCGCTTCGAGAGCGGCTCCTTCTTGTCCCGGCCGAGGAGCTGCGCAAACCCGAGAATGGCGTTGAGCGGCGTCCGGAGCTCGTGACTCATCGAAGAAAGAAATTCGCTCTTGGCCGCGCTCGCGGCTTCCGCCGCCGTACGCGCCTCCTTGAGCTCCTCGGCGAGCAGCACGTCGTCCGTCAGGTCCCAGATGGTCTTGACGAGACCCCCGTCTTCGCTGCGCCGATCGAGCACCCGAAGGATCCGCCCGAGGGGCGTCCTTACTTCGAAGACCGCCCCTGGATCTCCACGTGCTGCGATGCGCTGCGCTCGAAAGCGGCGCCGGTCTTCCTCGCCGTCCCACGCGAGGCTGACCATCCACATATCGAGCAGATCTTCGTACGACCTTCCGACGACCGCTTCGAAAGGCGGATCGCCGAGCATTCGGAGGTAGGGCGTGTTGCACAGGACCAGGCGGTTGTCGGCATCGAAGAAGGCGAGCGCGTCCTGCATCGTTTCGACCGCGATACGCAGCCGTTCCGCCTGGACGCGGAGCGTCGTCACCAGTTGCCTACGCTCGGCGGTGTCGCGGATGGTCGCACACACCTCACGACCGTTCGGCGAGTCCACGGGACTGAGGCTGACTTCGATCGGAAGCTCGGATCCGTCGTGGCGCCGAGCAAAGAGCTCTAAGGGCCCGGGAATGGCGAAGTCGACCGGTCACGGTCGATCGATGCGCGGCCTGATGACGTAGTTCCAGTCGCCGTGGAAGTCATCGCGCTCGATTCTCAGCTCTCGTAATTGCTTCTTCGAGATCTTCTTACCGGTAGGGT
>DATHQY010000039.1:0-4881 GCA_035482215.1 Polyangiaceae bacterium
AAGTCGGCACGGAAGGCAAGCTCGGCGGTCAGGCCGAGGTGCGCGGCGTCAGCGGCACGTGGAAGGATCTGACCGACAACGTCAACGTGCTCGCGGCCAACCTCACGACCCAGGTGCGCAACATCGCCAAGGTGACGACGGCCGTCGCCCGAGGCGACCTGTCGCAGAAGATCACCGTCGACGCGCGCGGCGAGATCCTCGAGCTGAAGAGCACCATCAACACGATGGTCGACACGCTGAATTCGTTCGCTGCCGAGGTCACGCGCGTCGCCAAGGAAGTCGGCACCGAAGGAAAACTCGGCGGACAGGCGGACGTCAAAGGCGTTTACGGCACGTGGAAAGACCTCACCGACAACGTCAATGCGATGGCGTCGAACCTCACGGTGCAGCTTCGCGACGTGTCCAAGGTCGCCACCGCCATCGCCAACGGCGACCTGACACGAAAGATCACGGTCGACGTCAAAGGCGAGATTCTGCAGATCAAAGACGTCATCAACAAGATGGTCGATCAGCTGAACTCTTTCGCCGCAGAGGTCACGCGCGTCGCCAAGGAACTCGGCACCGAAGGAAAGCTCGGCGGACAGGCCGAGGTCAAAGGCGTTTCGGGGACGTGGAAAGACCTCACCGACAACGTCAACATCATGGCGTCGAACCTCACGAAGCAGGTGCGCGGCATCGTGAAGGTCGTCACGGCGGTCGCCAACGGCGACTTGAGCCAGAAGTTCGTCCTCGAAGCGAAAGGCGAGGTCGCCGCGTTCGCCGAGACGATCAACAACATGACCGACACGCTGCGCATCTTCGCCGACCAGGTCACCACCGTGGCTCGCGAAGTCGGCGTCGAAGGGCAGCTCGGCGGACAGGCCAACGTGCCCGGCGCCTCCGGCGTGTGGAAGGACCTGACCGACAACGTCAACGTCATGGCGTCGAACTTGACGAAGCAAGTGCGCGGCATCGTCAAAGTCGTCACCGCCGTCGCCAACGGCGACTTGAACCAGAAGTTCCTGCTCGAAGCGAAGGGCGAAGTCGTCGCGCTGGCCGAGACGATCAACAACATGACCGACACCCTCCGCACGTTCTCGGATCAGGTCACGACGGTGGCGCGCGAAGTCGGTATCGAAGGAAAGCTCGGCGGGCAGGCCAACGTGCCGGGCGCGCGCGGGACGTGGCGCGACCTGACCGACAACGTGAACCAGCTCGCCGGCAACCTCACCGCGCAGGTGCGCGCGATCGCGGAAGTGTCGACCGCCGTCGCGAAGGGCGACCTGACGCGGTCGATCAGCGTCGCCGCGCAGGGCGAAGTCGCCGCTCTGAAAGACAACATCAACCAGATGATCGGCAATCTGAAGGACACGACGCACAAGAACCAGGAGCAGGACTGGCTGAAGACCAACGTCGCCAAGTTCTCCGGCATGATGCAGGGCCAGCGGAGCATCGCGTCCGTCGCCCAGCTCATCATGTCGGAGCTGACCGCGCTCGTCGACGCACAGCACGGCGCGTTCTACATGCTCGAGAAGGAGGACCTCGGCAACGAGCCGATGCTCCACCTCATCGCAAGCTACGGGTTCGGCGGGCGCAAGACCCTCTCCAACGGATACCGCCTCAAGGAGAGCCTCATCGGCCAGTGCGCCTTCGAGAAGAAGCGCATTCTGCTCACCGAAGTGCCGGACAATTTCATTTACATCGCGACCGGCATGGGCGAAGCGGCTCCTCGATGCGTCGTCGTCCTTCCCGTCCTCTTCGAGGGCCAGATCAAGGCGGTCATCGAGCTCGCTTCGTTCCGGCACTTCAGCTCGAACTACCTCACGTTCCTCGATCAGCTGATGGCGAGCGTCGGCGTCATTCTGAACATGATTTCGTCTTCGATGCGCACCGAGGAGCTCCTCCAGGAACTGAAACGGTCGAATGCGGAGCTCGAGGCGCAGGCCGTCGAGCTCAACGAAAAAGCGACGCTCCTCGAGGTCAAAAACCAGGAGGTGGAGCTCGCGAGCCGGAGTCTCGAAGAGAAGGCCGAGCAGCTCCAGCTCATTTCGAAATACAAGAGCGAGTTCCTCGCCAACATGTCCCACGAGCTGCGCACGCCGCTCAACAGCCTGCTCATTCTCTCGAAGATGCTCGCGGAGAACCGCGACGGCAATCTGACGGCCGAGCAGGTCAAGTTCGCGCAGACGGTCTTCACCTCCGGGAGCGATCTGCTCCAGCTCATCAACGAGATTCTCGATTTGTCGAAGGTCGAAGCCGGCAAGATGCAAATCGACGCGCGCTGGTTCTCGCTCGGCGAGGTGCGCGATTACCTCGAGCAGACGTTCCGGCACGTCGCCGATCAAAAAGGCTTGTCGTTCGATATCCGGATGGACGACGCGCTGCCCGAGCTGATCTTCAGCGATACGAACCGTCTGCAGCAGATTCTGAAAAATCTGCTCTCCAATGCGTTCAAGTTCACGTCGAAGGGCGGGACGACCCTCAGCGTCCGCGCCGTACTGCGCGACCGCGGGGAAAAGGTGCTTTCGTTCGCCGTCAGCGACAGCGGGATCGGGATCCCGCTCGAGAAGCAGAAGCTCATTTTCGAAGCGTTCCAGCAGGCCGACGGCACGACGAGCCGCAAGTACGGTGGTACGGGCCTCGGCTTGACCATCAGCCGCGAGATCGCGCGATTGCTCGGCGGCTCGATCGAAGTCCTGAGCGCTCCCGGCGAGGGCAGCACCTTCACGCTCTACCTGCCGATGACCTACGCCGGAGCGGAAGCAACGTCGCGCGAGGAGACCGCGATCTACGACGCCGGCGGCGGACGGGCGCTACCTCCCCTGCCCCCGGAGGCCACGCTGGCCGGCACGAAGGTCCTGCTCGTCGATGACGACGTGCGCAACCTCTTCGCGCTTCAGTCGGTCCTGCAGTCGCGCGGCGTCGAAGTGGTCCACGCCGACAACGGACGCGTCGCCATCGAGCTCCTCCAGACCCACTCGGACGTCAATATCGTCCTCATGGACACGATGATGCCCGAGATGGACGGACTCTCCGCGACCCGGGCAATCCGTGACATCATGCAGTACCAGGCGATGCCGATCATCTCTCTCACCGCGAAGGCGATGAAGGGCGACCGCGAAAAGGCCATCGCCGCGGGAGCCACCGACTACGTGACGAAACCCGTCGACCCGGAGCGCCTCCTTGCGATCATCCATTATTGGGTCAAGCGCCCCGGCCATCTTGCCCGATCCGCCAATTAACCAAAGGCGCGGGATGGAACCCACGCGCGTCCTCCTCGTCGACGACACGCCGGCGAATCTCGTCGCGCTGGGTGCGGTTCTCCGCCCGCTCGGGGCCGAGCTCGTGGAGGCGCGCTCGGGGCCTGAAGCGATCGAGCGCGTCGCAAGCGGTTCGTTCGCCGTGGCCCTTCTCGACGTCCAGATGCCGGCGATGGACGGTTTCGAGACCGCAGCGGCAATCCGAGCGACAGCCACCGGACGGGACCTGCCGATCATTTTCCTCACGGCGATTCACCGTGACGAGGGATATGCGCGGCGCGGATACGCGACGGGCGCGGCCGACTACATCACCAAGCCGTACGACGCGGACATCCTGCGCGCCCGCGTCAAAGCGTTCGTGGATCTCTTCCGCCAGCGTGAAGATCTCCGGCGCAAAGACGTCGAGACGCGCACGCGTGAGCGGGACGAAGCGGTCCGGCGGCTCGTGGCGATGGAGCGCATCTCGACGGCCGCCCTCGAGGAGGGCGACATCGACGGCCTGCTCCGCAAGCTCCTCGGCGTGTTCCTCGAAGCCGCGGATAGCGCCGATTCAGCGGCGATCTTCCTCCGCGAAAGCAGCGTTCTGCGCGTGCGCGCATCGGTCGGGCTGTGCGCGCCGGTGGTCGGCGACGTGACGCCCGTCGGTGGCGGCTTCGCAGGAGGGATCGCGGCCACCGGCGACACGCGTTCGCGCAGCGTCGCCGATCTTCCGAGCACGATCGAAGAAGCGCTCGAGCGACCCGCCGGGGTCATGGGCCTCTTCGGCGTTCCCCTGGTGAGCGAAGGCGAGATCATCGGGGTTGCCCAAATCGGATCCACGCGCAACGGCTCGTTCACCGAGCTCGAACGGCGCCTCTTCGCCACGATGGCCGAGCGGGCGGCGTGGGCCGTCGCGCGCCGCTTTCAGCTGGACCGCTTCCACGCCGTTCTGACGACGGCACCCGCCGTCGTTTCCATTCTTCGCGTCCCCGGGTACATGCGCGAATTCGCCAATCTCGCGTGCCGAAAGCTCTTCGGCGGCCGTGAGCTCATCGGGCTGCCCGCAAACGAGCTTGGACCGGGGTCCGAGGTCGTCCCGCTGCTCGACCGGATCGTGAAGACCGGCGAAACCGTCACGCTCACGGAACACGCGGTGGTCCACGACTTCTACGGGAGCAAGGCGCCCGAAGAGCGATTTTTCGACGCGACGCTGGAGCCGCTTCGAAGCCCCCTCGGCAAGGTCGAAGCCATCCTCTCTTTGTCGAACGACGTGACCGAGCGCGTGCGCACCCGGCGCGAGCTCGAGAAAGCCGCGAAGGACCGCGCGATCCTTCTCGAGCGCGAGCGGACGGCGCGCGCAGAGGCCGAGCTCGCGAACCGCGCGAAGGACGACTTTCTCGCCACCGTTTCCCACGAGCTCCGCACGCCGCTCAACGCCATTTTGGGCTGGACGGTGATCGCACAGCGAGGGGCGCCACCCGAGCTCATGCGCGCTCTCTCGATCATCGAGCGCAATGCGCGCACCCAGACCCGCATCATCGAAGACGTACTCGACGTCTCGCGCATCATCAGCGGGAAGCTTCGCCTCGTACTCTCCCCCGCCGACGCGAGTGCCGCCATCGAGGGCGCCGTCGAGGCCGTGCGTCCGACGGCAGAAGCGAAG
>DATHQY010000040.1:0-2266 GCA_035482215.1 Polyangiaceae bacterium
GGAGGCTTCGTAATCGCGCGGCCGGTTGGCAAAATGGAACTGCCCGATGAGCTCACCGCGATAGAGAATGGGACTACCGAACGATCGATAGAGCGGCAAGTGCCCTTCGGGGACCCGGTGCCCGTCGTTCTTGATGAGCGACCTGCGCTCGGTGAGGATGCGACCCCACAGGCCGCCCCAGATTTCGCGCTTGAACACGACCGTCTTGTCCGCCACTTGGCAGCGCGGAAAGATGTTGCGCGTCATCGACGGGCAAACGAGGTCGCCGGCCTGGCTGATGTAACCGAAGTAGCCGAACTCGCTTTCGAACACGCCGAGCAGGTGGTCGAGAACGTCGGCGTACATATCCTCTTCGGGAGTGACCAGCATGATCTGCGTGAGCCGCTCACGCGTGGGCTCGAATTGCATGCAGGCCGCATCATGGTGGGTCAGCGCGATGCACGCCAGCGTCTCGCTCTGGTACAGCTGGCAAAACGGGAGCGAGCTTTGCCGTGCGAAGGACGGGCGCGACGCGAATGGTGCGGATCTCTATACATTCGCGCGTGCTTCGGCCCCTCGCGACCTTCGCCGCGGCGCTCGTGACGCTGCACGCGAGCCGGGCGTACGCCACTCCAAGCGCGCGTCTGGTCTACTCGCGAACGGCGGACGCCGCGTCCTGCCCGGACGAGGGCGCGTTGCGAACGGCCGTCGCCGCGCGCGTCGGATACGATCCCTTCTTTGGCTGGGCCAAACGCACGGTCATTGCCAATCTTGCGCGCGAAGACGGGGCTTACGTCGCGAAGATCGATCTCGTGGATGAACAGGGACTCGACCACGGCGCACGCGCGCTCCGGACGGAAGGCCCGTGCGCGGATCTGCTCGACACCGTGGCTCTCGCCATCGCGATCGCGATCGACCCCCAGAGCCTCACCCGCGCGGAGTCGACGCCCAACCCAGTCCCGGAACCCGACGCCCGCCCACCGGCCGCAGCCCGCGAGGCGCCCACGCCGCCGCCGGCCGCACCGTCGCCCGCGGATTCGGGACCCGCACGATCCGAAGCAGGATCCTCCGGCGCCCCCTCCGCGCAGCGACCCGTCGACCGTCGTGACGGTGCCGATGAGAACGGCGCTCCGGCGGTCGAAGCGTTCCTCGGCGCCGTCGTATCCGATGGAGTGGCGCCAGGACCTGCCCCGGGCGTCGCTCTCGGCTCCGCCCTCCTCTGGAAATGGGTCTCGCTCGGGGTCGACGCGCGCATCGACGCCGCGTCGGGAGAAACCGCGCCCACCGGAGATGGCAGCGTCTCGTCGTGGCTCGTGGTGGGGACGCTGGCACCCTGCGCCCGCTTCGGCCCTCTGCGCGTGCCCTTGCTCGCGTGCGCGCTCATCCAGGCTGGATCGATGCAGTCCGGCGGCAGCGGCGTGTCGGAGCGCAAAACCGGCTCCGCCTTGTGGTTTGCGACGGGTGGGCGCCTCGGCGTCGGCATCCGTCTCAGCGCCGCTCTGGAGCTCCGCGCTCGCGGTGACCTCGTCGTCGACTTGGCCCGCACGTCTCTCTTGCTCGATGGCGCGGGCGTCTGGAGAGCGGATCCGGTGGCGGGCTCGCTCGCGCTGGACGGCGTCGTTCACTTTCGATGACAAACCGGGATGGTCGGGATCAAATCCTCCTTGGTGCTTTCCGACAACCCGTCCGACGTCCCACGCACCGGACGGACGGCCGACCTGCGCGGGCTGTTCGTCATGCATGCAGACTACGTATGGAACACACTGCGCCGGATGGGAGTGCCCGAGTCTGACGTCGAAGACCTGACGCACGAAGTCTTCATTCAAGTCGGGCGTCACCTCGCGGATTACGACCCGACCCGGCCGGCGCGCGCGTGGCTCTTCGGCTTCGCGTTCCGCATCGCGTGCCGGGAACGCCGCCGCGCGTACCACCGGTACGAGATCCATCGCGAGGCGCCCGATGGGATCGAGAGCGCCGACCCGCGGGCATTGCCGGACGAAGAGCTGGCCGCGACCCAGGAGCGGCAACTGGTCCTCGACGCGCTGGGCGCCATCCCCATCGACCGACGCGCGGTGTTCGTGCTGTACGAGATCGACGGCCTGCCCATGGACGAAATCGCCCGATCGCTCGGCGTTCCGCTGAATACCGGCTACTCGAGGCTGCGGGTGGCACGGGCGGATTTCGCGGCCGCCGTTCGGCGCCTGCGGTCGAGACGAGGTCAGCGATGACGGAGCAACCGTTGGAGCCGCTCGACCCGGAGCTCGCCGCGCTTCTCGACGTGGAGCGA
>DATHQY010000041.1:0-13908 GCA_035482215.1 Polyangiaceae bacterium
CGCGCGCGCCTTCGCACCGAACATCGAGGAACGCTTCACTTCGGCGGGCGAGCTCGCCGCGGCGTTCGAGCGAGCGATCCAGACGGCCCCTGCGGTGCCCTCGACGCTCGCCTCGCCCCGGGCGGCCCCGTCGCATGCCGCGCAGACTCTCATGACGGGGTTGGGGGCGATGTCCTCCGCGGCGGCGATGGAGCGCGCGACGTGGACCGCCGCCGGTACGCTCGAGATGCCACGGGTAAGAACGGGCGCTCGCGCGTCGGAGAGAACTCCGGCCGCGCCGCCCCCTCCGGCGGCCGTGCCTCCGGAGGGGTCGCCGTGGCGGCGGCGCGTGATGTTCGGCGCCGTGATCGCGGCCATGGCTGGCGTCGGGTTGCTGCTTCCCGCGCGGTACGCTTCGCAACGAGGGGGATCCGGCGCTGCGGAGGCCGCGGCGCACAACGCGGACATTGGCGCGCTCGTCGCGTCGCCGCCGCCACAGCGTGTGACGCAAGTGCAGCCGTCGGCCGAGCGTCCAACCGAGCGCTCAGCCGACCCACCGGTGGTGCTTCCGCCCCTTCCTTCGTCGGCGGGTGAAACGGCCCCGACGGAGCCTTCGATCGAGCCCACCGCCGAAACCCGCGAAGCCGTACCCTCCGCGACAGCGCCGCCGGCGCCGGCTCCGGATACGCGTCCGCCCGCGCAGAGCCCAACGTCCGTACCGGAAACGCCCGCGCGCGAAGCGCTGGCGCCACTGGCGGGGCGCGTGGAGCCCCCGGCGTCCACAGGCCCATTGGGGCCGCCGAAGCCGCCTGCCCCAGTGCCTTCGCCGGCGCACGGCCGGCCGGCCGCCGCGGGTCCGGGGGCACCGTCCGGGTCGCCCGGGGGGCCCGCGCCGTCCGGGGCTCCGGGCACGGCGCCGGGTGTCCCCTTCGATCGAAGCTCGGTCCTCTGACGCGGCGGCCGTCCGGGCGGCGTCGCTCGTGGCGAGATGGCTATGAATAGCCAAAATGCCTCGGACGGATTGGTTAGGCCCGACGATCCGGAAGCGGCCCGGGGTCGGTCGCATTCCGTGTTCGCTGCAACAAGAGGAGCGCCTCGGTCACTACCCGGGACGCAACCACCGGCTTGCTCAAGAAGGAGTCGCACCCCGCGTCCAACGCCGCCAGACGGAGTGGCTCGGACGTGATCGCACTGACCGCGATGATGACCGATCGGCGTTGCCGCTGAAGCGTGCGCACGAGGCGAGCGACGCTGTATCCGTTGATACCGGGCAGCATCAAGTCGAGCACGATGACGTCGGGCTCGAGGCGGAGAGCGAGGTCCAAGGCCTTGTGACCGTCTTCGGCCTGCGACACCGAAAATCCGGCGAGACTCAACTCCGACGCGTAGAGCTCACGGGAATCGTGAGCGTCTTCGACGACGAGAACCGTGGGGACGGTGCCTATCGGCGTCTTGGTCGCGTCGTGACTCGGCTGAACCATCACTGCAATCGTCAACGAGAGCAACGCGTATACCTTTGGACGGTCGAGCCCGGTGCGCGCGACGGCGCAGAGGGGTGCAAGGGCCCGTCCGGCCTCTCCGGTGCTAAGCGAAGCCCGTGAAAACGGTGCTCCTTCTCGTCGGATCGAACGTATTCATGACTTTCGCCTGGTACGGCCACCTGCGGACGCTTCGCCATTCGCCCTGGTACGTGGCCGTGATCGTGAGCTGGGGCATCGCGCTCTTCGAGTACGCGCTGCAAGTCCCGGCCAATCGCATCGGCTACGGCCAGTTCACGCTCGGCCAGCTCAAGATCACGCAGGAGATCATTACGCTCTCGGTCTTCGTCCCGTTCGCGGTCCTCTACATGAAGGAGGAGCTGAAGCTCGACTATCTCTGGGCCGCGCTCTGCATGGCCGGCGCCGCGTATTTCGTCTTTCGCTCGCGCTGATCGAACGGGTCGAAGGGCCGCTCGAGCGACGGATGCGGATCCGCGCGGGGATCTAGCCGCGCGAACGGCCGCCGAGTCCCGCCGGTCCCACGGGCACGCGCATGAGGGCTTGCCGTGCTTGCTGCACGATGCCGCGCATATCGTCCGGACTCGGAAGGGCTACGTCGAAGGACGCGGCGAAGCTTTGCGCGGCGCTTCCGACTTCGGTGAGCAGAGCGTCGTAATCGGCGCCCTGCAAGCCGAGAAAAGACGCCGAGGCGTGCGCGCCCGCGCTGCCGGCCGTCGCCTGCGTCGAGAGCCAGGTCTCGGCCATTCGGCCGGAGACGGCGACGCAGCGATCCAGGAGGTTCATCCCGGGCTCCGCGCTCGGCGGCGCGTGGCTCGTGAGGACCGCGTGCCCGAGCGCCGGCGGCAGTCGCAGGCGCGCCGCGAGCCAGGCGCCCACCTCCGGGTGGCCGGCTCCGAAGCGCTCGCGTTCCAGTTGCTCGAGGCGCGCGTGGTCCCCGTCGCTCTCTTCGAAGAGCGCATCGTAGCCGGGCAACCCGGTCTGCAACGCGAGCACCCCCACGTCTTGAAGAAGGCCGCCGAGCAGCGCTTCTTCGGGATCGATCTGCGCCCATCGCGCAAGGACGCGCGCGCACAGCGCGGAGAGAAGCGCGCGTCGCCAGAACCCCGGGAAATCGAAGGAGCCTTTGCCCGGGCGCTGGCTGCAGAGCGAAAAACTGAGCGCGAGAGCCATCACGGCGTTGGCTCCCAGCGCGACGGTCGCGCGCCGGATCGTCGTGATCGGCGAGCCGCGCCGGTAGGCCGACGAATTGGCGACGCTGAGAAGCTTGGTGGCAAGCGCCGGATCGCGCTCGAGCAGATCGCCCAGACGATCGAGGCTCACGTCGTCCTTGCGGCACTCGGCGAGGATCTCCACGGCGACGGCGGGCAGGCTCGGGAGCGTCGCGCACTGTACGAGAACTTTCTCGAGCGCCGGGGGTACGATCGATGCGGTCGCCTCCACGGCGCGCCTCCTCTACCAATCGCGATCGATGACGAACTCGATCGACTGACACGAGTGTCGCATCGAAGACGGGCTCCAGCCACTCAATAGGTGACCGTCACGTGCTCGGTCTTCGGGCTGATGTCCCACTGCAACCCGCGCGCGGCATGCTCGACGCAAGCGGTGATCTCCGCGTTCGGCGGGTCGGTCTTCACGGTGACCGTGATCGCATGGCCCATCTTGACCGTGGCTTTGACGACCACCTTCATCGTGTCGGGCGCGCCGCAGGCCGTTACGTAGGTTCCATGCACGAGAGGTGCGGCGAGCTGCGCGCTCGACAGCGGAGCGGTCTGCTTGTGCGGGGCAGGGGCTTCGGGCGCGGCGTCGGCCGGAGCCCCGGCGTCGCTCGGGGCGGCGAGCTCCGCCTGGACGGCGGATTGGACCGCCGAGGCAGCCGTGTCCCACGCATGCGAAAGGAACGGAAGCCGCCCGCCCGCCGCGAGCCCCGCCGCGAGGCTCACCGTCGAAACGAGGACCAACGCCAGCGCGACGAGGCCGCGGCCTTTCACGCGACCGGAGCGACGAGGTGCAAGTAGCGGCGCGCGCGGTCGGCGCCTGCGGCGAGGAGCGCGCGCGCCTCGTCTTCGGGGATGCGGAGCTTTCGCGCCAGGGCATGCAGGGTCTCCGACTCCTCGGTCGACTGCGCGCCGTCCGCGAACGACAGAAGCACGGCATGCTGGAGCAGAACGCGCCGGTCATCGGCCGAAAGCGCGGTGAGGTCGATGTCCTCGATCGTGCGGGGGCTTTTCGCGTAGTCGCGGATCGTGGCCTTCTCCTCGTCCGAGGCGCGGTACGCGTCGAGGATTGCGTCCACCATCTCGCGCTCGCGCTCTTCGAAGACGCCGTCCGCCCAGGCCACGGGAATGAGCGCCTTCACGACCGCGAAGTCCTGTTCGTCCATGCGCGAAGCGTAGCCCAAGCCGGGCGCGCGCTGGGCCTTCGCGGACGCCTGCCGGCGCCGTCCTTGGGCGCTCTACTTGACGCTGACGCGGGCGACCCGAACCGGCCCCTTCGACGCGCCTGCGGCGCCTTCTTCCGGCGCGAACGCGCTCGCGGCGACGTGCAGGCGGCGGCGGTACGTGGTGGGGCCCGCGACGAGGACGTCGACGTCGCGGTCGCAACGGATCTGCTCGACCCGCGCTTCGGGGCCGAGGCCCGCGAGCATCCAGACCTCTGCGCCTCGCGGGGTCGCGACGACGTGCACCGTGCCGGGCGGACCCTGGCCGCCGACCTCGCTGCCCGGCTCGCCCGACGGCCACGTGTCGAGGCCCGCCTTCGCGGTCGACTTGTCGAGCTGCACCGCGGTCTCGTAACGAGGCTTGCCGTCCGGCCCGGGGTCCCAGCCGGTGCCCTGGGGCACGACGACGCGTTTGGGGGCGTAGCCCTCGGCCGTCGCCACGAACTCGAGGCGAGCCCCGACGGGCATTTTTTCGACGTCGACCGGGGCCTGCCCTTCGCGGAGCAGCACTTCGGCGTGTGCCGGCACATTCGTGACGACGAGCGCGCCGAGGCATGCGGGCGCGATGCGGGGGACGCTGGGCACGTCCGCCGCGATCGTCTCGGCGGAAGGAGCCGTCCTCGCGGCGGCGCCCGGGCGCAGCGCCCAAGCGGCGTAGCCTCCGCCCCCGACAGCGGCGAGCGCGATGAGGATCGGCAGGCTCGAACGCTTGCGCGAGACGATCACAGGCACGCTTGGCAAGGTGGGCCGCGGGCGCCGTGCCGGCTGGGTCGGGAGCTGGCGGGCTTCCGCCACGCGCTCGCGGGCTTCGCGCACCTCGCGACTCTCGCGGACGTCGCGACTCTCGCGGGCGTCGCGACTCTCGCGGGCGTCGCGCGCGAGCGGCGGCCGCGAAGCGATGCCGCCGGCCATCGCGAGGAGGGACTCGACCTCCGCGTCTTCGTCCGGGCTGCGAGGGCTGCCCGAAGCGACGCGACTCGCCAGGCTCGCGACGGCCTCGGGGGGCGGGGGTGGCGGCGTCGGCTCGAGGCCGGCCATCGCTTTGAGCGCGCTCGCCTGCTCTTGCTCGCCGTCGGCCGTGATGGCGAATTGGTCGATGAGCGCGTCCACGTCGTACTGCGACGGGGTTTGCGGACGCTGTGGGGCGTCGAATTGCGTCGTGGGCGCGTCCGGCCACGGAGTGCTGGCCGCGACGAGGTCGCCCGGCGCCGGTCGTTTCGTGGTCGTCGCTTCTTCTTGGCCGAAGCCTGCGCTCGACGCGCGCGACGCGTCCGCCGACGCCGGAGGCATCGACCGGCGCGGGGAGGTCGTGGCGTCGCTCGTCGACGGGAGCGCGTTGCGCCCGACGCCGAGGAGGATGCGCCGCACCTCGCGCGCGAGCCTCGCCAGCGCCCGCCGGCCGGCCGCACGATTGACGGGAATGAGCGCCGTCTCGAGCTCCGCGGCCAACGCCGCGAGGCCCGACCCGCTCTTGCGCTTGCTGGCCGCGGCGAGGGCGGGGGTCTGCGCCCCGCTCGCGTCCAACAGGCGCGCGAGGACCGAGCGCACCGACGCCTCGGCGTCGCCCGTGGCCGAGTCACGCCGCTTGACGAGTGCCACGGTGCCTTCTTCGCCGACGAACACGGTGCGCGGGTCGACGTCGCCGCCGCCGGGATCGGCGTGCTCGGCGATCTCGAGGACGAGGTACCCCGCGAGCTCGGGCGCGAGAGGAACGCGCTTGGCCCCGAGGACGGCGAACACCTCGTCCAGCGTGACCGACGACTCGATCGCGCCGGCGCCGCTCATCCTCGCGCCTCGGGCGTCGCCGTGCGGCGGACGGGGATGCCGGCGCTCGCGAGGAGATCCTTCGCCGCGCCGATCGTGCACGTGCCGTCGTGGAAGATGCTCGCCGCGAGCACGGCGCTCGCGTGTCCCTCGACGAGGCCCGCGAGCAAGTGCGCGGGCGAACCAACGCCCCCGCTCGCGACGACCGGGATGGGCACGGCGTCGGAGACGGCGCGCGTCAGCGCGAGGTCGTACCCGGAGAGCGTCCCGTCCTTGTCCATGCTCGTGAGCAAGATCTCGCCTGCGCCGAGCTCCGCGGCGCGCACGGCCCAGGCCACCGCGTCGAGGCCCGTGGCGGTACGCCCCCCGTGGAGGAACACTTCCCAGCCGCTCCCGTCTTTGCGGCGCTTGGCGTCGATCGCGACGACGATGGCCTGCGCGCCCCAGGCGCCGCTGCACCGCTGGACGACCTCGGGGTCTTTCACCGCCGCGGTGTTGAAGCTCACTTTGTCAGCCCCGGCGGCGAGAAGCGCGCGCACGTCGTCTTCGCTGCGGACGCCTCCGCCGACGGTCAGCGGGACGAAGACCTGGTCGGCCGTGCGCGCCACCGTGTCGAGAAGCGTGCCCCGGCCCTCGTGCGAGGCGGTGATGTCGAGGAACGTGATTTCGTCCGCACCCTCCGCGTCGTAGCGGCGCGCGCATTCGACGGGGTCGCCCGCGTCGCGAAGGCCGAGAAACTGCACGCCCTTCACGACGCGCCCATTCTGCACGTCCAGGCACGGAATGACGCGCTTCGCCAGCATAGTTCGACCCTTAGCTTAGGTGGTCGCGCCGGTCATGTCTCGTGCCACGGCGGCGCGCTCGCTAGGGCGGCGGATTGCGGTCGGCTAGCTGGTCGTCGCGTCCGAACTCTGGAGCTTTGCCTTGACGGGGACGAGATTCCAGATCTCGCGCGCATACGCCCGGATCGTCGTATCGCTCGAGAACGCGCTCCCGCCCACGATGTTGAAGAGCGACCGGCGGGTCCACGGGCGCGGCGAGCGGAAGAGGGCGGCGGCCGCCCGCATCTCGCTCGCGAACGAGTCGAAGTCCGCGCAGACCATGTACGGATCGTAGTCGCGCAGATAGTTCACGACGGGCAGGTACCGCTGTCCTTCCCCGAGCGAGAAGAAGCCGCTCTCGATCATGGCGATCGCCTGGGCCAGCGGCGGGCTCTGGGCGATGAAGTGCTTCGGGTCGTAACCCGTGCGCTGGAGCTCCTGCACTTGGTCGAGCGTGTGGCCGCAGAGAAAGAAGTTGTCCGTCCCCACGTTCTCGCGGATCTCGACGTTCGCGCCGTCGAGCGTGCCGACCGTGAGCGCCCCGTTGAGCGCGAGCTTCATGTTGCTCGTCCCGGACGCCTCTTTGCCGGCCTGCGAGATCTGGAGCGACACGTCGATCGCCGGAATGATGGCCTGCGCGAGCGACACCCCGTAGTTCGGGACGAAGACGATCTTCAGCTTGGCCGATGTCTCAGGGTCCGCGTTGATCACGGCGGCGACGTCGTTGATGAGCCGGATGTGCATCTTCGCCGTCGCGTACCCGGCGGCGGCCTTGCCCGCGAAGATGTAGACGCGCGGCGTCTCGTCCGATCCCGGCGGAAGGGCCTTCAAATACAGATAGTGGGCAATCGCCTCCACGCAGGCCAGGAGCTGGCGCTTGTATTCGTGAATGCGTTTGATCTGCGCGATGAACATCGCCTCCGGATTGACCGCGACGCCCGTCAGGCGCTGGAGCATCGACGCGAGACCGACCTTGTTGTCGAGCTTGATCGCGTGGATCTTGTCGAGGAGCTCCACGTCGTCGGCGTTCTTCTCGAGGAGCGCCTTGTGCTCGCTCTCCTCGTCGATCCACTTCGGCCCGAAGCGCTCGGCCAAGAGCTTGGCGAGGGGATAATTCGAGTAGAGAAACCACCGGCGCGGCGTCACGCCGTTCGTCTTGTTGTTGAAGCGCTCGGGAAAGAGCTCGTAAAAGTCCGGCAACAGCTGGTGCTTGATGAGCTCCGTGTGGAGCTTGGCGACGCCGTTGACGCTGTGCGACCCGAGCACCGCGAGGTGCGCCATGCGCACGTGCTGCACCGGGCCCTCCTCGATGATCGACATGCGCGTCATGCGCGAGGGATCGGTCGGCCAGTGCGTGCTCACCTGGCGCATGAAGCGCTGGTTGATCTCGTAGATGAGCATCAGGTGCCGCGGCAGCACGCGCTGGAGCATGTACGCCGGCCACCTCTCGAGCGCCTCCGGCATCAGCGTATGGTTCGTGTACCCGACCGTCCGCTGCGTGATGTCCCACGCCGTGTCCCAGTCGAGCCGCTCCTCGTCGATCATCACGCGCATCAACTCGGCGACCGCGATCGACGGATGGGTGTCGTTCAGCTGGATCGCCGCGCGCTCCGGCAGAAGGCGCAGGTCCTTGTGGCCGGCACGCTTGAAGTCCGAGAGAATGTCGGCAATCGAGCACGCGACGAAGAAGTATTGCTGCTTGAGGCGTAGCTCCTTGCCGTGCTCGGTCTGGTCGTTCGGATAGAGGACTTTGGAAATGTTCTCGACTTCGACTTTCTCTTCGACCGCGCGCAGGTAATCGCCCTGGTTGAAGAGACGCAGATCGAAATCGTGCGACGCGCGCGCAGACCAGAGACGCAGCGTATTCACGTTGTCGGTCTCGTGGCCGACGATGAAGGAGTCGTGCGGGACGCCCAGCACCGGCAGGCCGTTCACCCACTCGACGACCATGCGCCCCTGCGCGTCGCGGCGGATCTCCGTCGAGCCGTAGAAGCGCACCACTTGCGTGCGGTCGTGGCGCGTGAGCTCCCACGGATTGCCGAACTGCAGCCAGTTGTCCGTGTACTCGACTTGCTGGCCGGCCTCGATGCGCTGCTCGAAGATCCCGTGCTCGTAGCGGATGCCGTAGCCCACGGCCGGGAGATCGAGGGTCGCAAGCGAGTCCATGAAGCACGCCGCGAGGCGGCCGAGGCCGCCGTTGCCGAGGCCCGGGTCTCCCTCCGCGTCGAGAATTTCGCCGAGGTCGTGGCCCATCGAGTGCGCCACCTCGTGCGCCGTACGGTAAAGACCCAGGTTCACGAGGCAGAGGCCGAGGCTTCGCCCCGTCAGAAACTCCGCCGAGAGGTAGTTCACCCGCTTCACGTCGTTCTGCAGGTACGTCTTCTGCGTCGCGAGCCAGCGCTCGACCAGCCGGTCGCGCACGCTGAGGGCCATCGCGCGACAGAAGTCGACGGGCGCCGCCTCCGGCGGTTCTTTGACGACGTTGTAAAGAAGATGGTGGAGCAAATCGCGCCGGAACTGCTCCGGATCTTCGCGTGTCACGCTTTGTGCGGGCAGCGTCGCGCTGTCCTTGGGCATGTACCCGGGGGACGAATCCGTGCGTATTTGTGTTGTCACCGGACGAACCTCGCAGTGCTGCGGAATCGAAGGGATGTCACCATGCTTTCGCCTGTGTGTCGTGGCTTACACGCAACGAGCAAGCAAAAGCCGCATCGCAAAAGTCCGCGGTCGCCGCGGCTTTCGCTTGGCCGCCGCAGTCCCCGCCGGCCCTCAGTAGCCGTCGAGCAGCTTCTCGATTGAGGAGAGGCTGTTGTCGATCGCGTCTTGCACGATCGAGTGCATCACCGCACTCGAACCCTTGAGCGCCTCGTAATACCGCTGGCGCTCGGTCGAGTGGATGATCGCGGGCGGGTAACCGCTTCGCAACAAGAGGAGGTTCATGACGAGGCGCGCGACCTTTCCGCTGTCCGTCGTGAACGGAAAGATGCGCACGAGATCGTACTGCGCGCGCGAGGCGAGCCGCACCGGCGTGCGGGACCGGCGGAGCTCCGGATCGTTGATCCAGTCGACGACCTGCCGGAGCTTGTAGGCGATCTTGTCGGGCGGCGTATATTCGTGAAAGTACAGACGATGTTGGGGAATGTCCTTGCGGTATTTGACCGTTTTGACGTCCCCCTCCTCGGGATGGAGCACACAATAGATACGCTTCACCGTATCCACCGTGATCGGCTGGCGGCGCTTGCCCGCCTGCTCACGAATGAAGTCGAGCGCCTCGCGGTGCCGCCGAATTTCTTCGACGACCGGCTGCATGCTCGAATCCGCCGCCGCGCCGGTCGCGCCGGCTTCGCCCCCGATCGCCGACGACAGCTCGTTGACCGTGTAGACCACACCTTCGAGCGCACTATCATGCGCAATCCAGCTCATAACGAGGTTCTCTCGATATTTTGCCTGGACCTCCGGCGGCGCCGCCTTCAAACGCTCTTCGAGGGACGCCGTCCGCTCTTCGACGGTTTGCACCCTCGGCGCTTCCGGAACCGGGGTCGCAGCCTTTCTTTTCGAGGAAGATCGAGACGGCATCGCGCCTGTGGTGGCCATAAGAGTTTCGATTCCGGCGGAATGACTCGGTTTTCTGGCGCGCAGAAATGCCGCAACTACGGACGATAGATTAATGAAGTCAAGACGAGTGCGTCAAGCCCTCTCGCGCATTCGGGAACGATTGAAGGGCGTCTCTCCCTCGCGCAGTTCGCCCGACGGCGTGTTATCCCCGGACGTCCCCCCGTGCTTTTGCAGCTGAGCGTTCGAAATATCGTTCTCATCGACCGGCTGGCCTTGGAGTTCGCCCCAGGCTTCAACGTGATCACCGGGGAGACCGGCGCGGGAAAATCGATGCTGGTCGATGCCCTCAATCTGGTCCTCGGAGGACGAGCCCGGCCGGAGCTCCTCCGGAGCGGAACCGACGAGGCCGAGGTGGAGGCGCTCTTCGAGATCGCCGCCGGGTCGCGCGCGGCAGCCAAGCTCGAAGCGTCGGGTATCCCCGGCGACCGGGAGCTCGTCGTGCGCCGGGTTCTCCAGGCCGCCGGAGGGGGCACGGCGCCCCGCACGCCGGGGCCCTCGTCCGGCGCCGGTGCCGGCCGGGTGGAGATCCGGACCCGCGCGTACATCAACGGCCGCCTCTGCACGGCGGCGCAGCTCGCCGAGATCGCGTCGGAGCTTTGCGATATTGCGTCGCAGCACGAAAGCGTCTCGCTGACCGATCCGGCCACCCACGTCGACTACCTCGACGCATTCGGCCGGCTCGAAGGACAGCGAGAGGCGGTCGCCGCGGAAGTCGCGGCCCTCGGGGAGGTGAGCCGCGAGTTCGAGGCACTCACCGCGAAGGAGAGGGGACGAGCGGAGCGCGAGGACTTCTTGCGCTGGCAGATCCGCGAGATCGACGAGATCGACCCGCGCGAAGGCGAGGAAACGGAGATCGAGCAGGAACGGGCGCGCCTTCGCCACGCCGAACGCCTGCAAACGACGACGAAGGGAGCCGCGGACCGCCTGTACGACGGCGAGGGTGCGATCTGCGACGCGCTGGCGCGTCTGGCCGCCGAGCTCGAACAAGTGGCGGCGATCGACGGGTCGCTTTCCGGACACGCCCGCGTCGTCGACGCGGCCCGCGCAGAGCTCGCCGACGCAGCGCGCGCCCTCGGTCGCTACGCCGAGGCCGTCGAGGCGAGCCCCGAACGGCTCGCCGAAGTGGAGGAGCGCGCGTTTCGCTTGCAGAAGCTCTTACGGAAGCATGGTCCCACGACGGTGGACGTGCGCGCGCATCGAGCCGCCCTCGACGCAGAACTCGCGGCGATGGAAGGAGCGACGCAGCGGCTGGCGGAGCTTGCGGCCAAGCGGGCCGAGCTCGTCGCCCGGGTCGGGGTCATCGCGCGCGCGCTTTCTCGCAAGCGGAGAGAGGCTGCGGACCGGCTGGCCGATGCGATCGGCGCCGAGCTTGCCCAGCTCGGGATGGGCCGCGCGCGGGTCATCGTGGAGGTGACGCCTGCGACGGCGCTCGGCGGCGCGGAGCTCGTCGACGGGGCCCGTCTCACGCGGACGGGCATCGACCGGGTGGAGTTTCTCATCGCCCCGAATCGCGGTGAAGAGCCGCGCCCGCTGCGTAAGATCGCGAGCGGCGGGGAGCTGTCGCGCGCGCTTCTCGCGCTGAAGCGCGTCCTCGCGGACCAAGGCCCCGCGGGCACGTACGTCTTCGACGAGGTCGACGCGGGCGTCGGCGGGGCGATCGCGGAGGTCATCGGCCGCGCGATCGACGACATCGCGCGGCACCGTCAGGTCTGTTGCATCACGCACTTGCCGCAGATCGCGGCGCTCGCCGACGCGCACTTCGTCGTCGAGAAGGTCGAATCCCGCGGGCGGACGCACGCTTCGGTGCGCCGGCTGTCGCCGGCCGAGCGCGTGGACGAAATCGCGCGGATGATCGGCGGTATCAAGGTCGGCGACGCGGCCAAGCGGGCGGCTGCGGAGATGCTCGCGTCGAAGAGCGGATGACCGCGCCCGGCGTCCTTGTGCGGTGGCAGGCCGTCGCGCGCCGCGAGTGGGTACCGGGCCGGAGCCCCGCGGGTCGACGTGGCGGTCGACGTGATGACGACCGACGCCGTGCCCGTCACGCCACGAAGAGCGTCGCGACGTTTTCGCTGCTCCGGAGCGCGCGCGGCCGCGCCGTCAGAATCTCGCAGCCGGTTCGCGTCACGAGGAGCGTGTGCTCGAACTGTGCGCTCAGCGAGCGATCCGCCGTGCGCACGGTCCACTTGTCCTTCGGATCGACGTCGACTTCCCACCCGCCGACATTGACCATCGGCTCGATGGTGAACGTCATCCCCGCCCGGAGGCGCTCGCCCGTCCCCATCGTCCCGTAGTGTTTGACCTGCGGCTCTTCGTGGAACTTGCGGCCGATCCCGTGGCCGACGAAGTCGCGCACGACGTTGCAGCCTTCTCCTTCGACGTACTTCTGGATGGCGCCGCCGATGTCTCCGAGGCGGGCGCCTTCGCGGACGCGCTCGATGCCGACGTCGAGCGCTCGTCGCGCGACCTCGACCACGTGCCTCGCTTCGGCGCTCGGTGTGCCGATGTAGAAGGTGGCGCTCGTGTCGCCGTGAAAGCCCTCGCGGACGTGCGTGACGTCGACATTCACGATGTCGCCATTCTTGAGAACGGTCCCGTCGGGAATTCCGTGGCACACGATGTCGTTGACGCTCGTGCAAACGCTCTTCGGAAATCCCTTGTAGTTGAGCGGGGCCGGCCGCGCGCCCTGGCGTATCGTGTCCTGGTGGACGATCTCGTTGATGTCGAGGGTCGTCATCCCCGCGCAGATCTTGTCTCCAACCAGGAGCAACGTCTCCGCGGCGAGGCGGTTGACGACGCGCATGAGCTCAATCTCTTTGGGGCTTTTGATATCGATCGCCACGGGAATCCTCGGTGGAAGCGGTAGCACTCATCATGCTCCCGCGCCCGCGGGGGTTCAATGGGTAGGCCGCGTGCGGGTCGCGACCGACGGCCGTTTTACTTGACCTCGGACAACAGGCTGGAGGAACGAATCGCCCGCACCTCCGCCGGGTCGTCCGCGGCGATGTGAAAATGCACGGTTCGTGGGTCGGCGCCCGCCGCCGACGACGACGGAACGAACGCCCGAACGAAAAGAACGACGCTCGTCCCGACGAGGCGATCCTCGAACGCGCGAAGCAGCCCCGCCGCCGCGTCGGTCGCGCTGACCTGCAGAGACACGTCGCCGGAGGGAGCCGTGCCCGCAAGGGTCTCCAGCGGGCGGAAGCCAACGAGCCAGCCCAGACCGGATTCGCGCGTCGTCAGGGTGACGATGCGCGCGCGGAAGACGGCGTCCGCGGTCTGGAGGCGATCGCGCAAGATGGGGTCCGTCGCGGCCGGCTGGAGGGCGTCGGCCGTGTACCCGATGGTCGAAGGGTCCGCTCCGTCGTCGAAGAGCTCCACCGCGCGGCCCCTGTAGGGGACGGCCGGCCGAGCCAGCTGCACGGGTGCCGGGGTCGCCTCGGCGCATGCCCCGAGGAGCGCGCCGTCGAGAAGAACAAGCTCAAGGCAAAAAAGAAGAGTCGGTAGAACGCGCGCCCGAGCGAAGACGGCGAACACTGCGCGCCTTCTATCCCGCGGCCCCATCGGCCGTCCAACGGTTTGGGCCCGACACTTGTTCGCACGGGTGCGCGCACTCGCCAATCTATCCTCGCATCCTCGTGTGCTAGGTTGCGCCAAGGGCTCTTCGTATTTGAAAAAGCGCATGGCCGCTGACGAAAGTGCGCGCGCTCCGGCACGCGGCGCTCCGGTCACGGTGGCCTCACGATGGTCTCAAAAGCGCGCCGCGCGCATCCCCCCGGAGGAAGACACGATCCCA
>DATHQY010000042.1:0-3524 GCA_035482215.1 Polyangiaceae bacterium
CCGCTCCACCACGACCCCGTTCGCCATGACTCCAGCTTCGAGGTAGCGGCGGATCAGTCCAAGCACGCGGCGATCCACGACTCGCTTGGCCAACCGTCCCATCAGCACATCGTGGTGGACGCGGTCGAAAAACTTCTCGAGGTCAACGTCCACCACCCACCGCCGTCCTTCCTGGATGTATCTCTGCGCCTCGCACAGGGCGTCGTGAGCGCGGCGTCCAGGCCGAAAGCCGTGGCCGTGCCGAGAGAAGGTCGGGTCAATGAAATAAGGCCACCTTGCCCGAAGGCAAAGTGGCCTCGTTTCGACGGCGTCGATCCAAGGTCGCGCGCCGCGGTGATTCCGCGGCGCGAACGACTTCAGAAGATGAAGAACCCCGAGAACTGAACCCGATGGTTGATCGCACGGAGGCCGCTCACCATCGAATCGTTGAAGTTCGCGTACTCGAGACCGAAGCGCGCGCCCGGAACGGGATCGTAGAAGAAGTTCACGTCGAACCAGTCGACCGCGTGCAGGACCTTCGACGCGTTCGCGGCGCCGAACGTGTAGTCGTGCGAGTTGGCGCTCTCCATGTGCGAGTAGTTGCCCGAGAGGAGCAGCTTGTTGTCGACGCCCGGGAGCATGTACTGCGCGCCCATGAGGTACGTCGTCCACTGGATCGCGTGCAGGTTGCCCGCACCGTCGAAGGTCACGATGCCCGGATCGATGTCCGGCGTGTAACTGCCGGTCGTGGGCGCCGGGAAGCCGACGCCGCCATTGAAGCCGGTGAACATGTCCGCGTCGCCGTAGCCCGTCGAGAACTCGCCTAGCAGCGAGAACGCGTTGTCCCGCTCCTTCATGTTCTTCGCGGGCACTACCGGGACGAACGCGTCGAACGCGATCGCGCTCATTCCCAGGTCCTTGGTGTTCGTGTTGGTCGCCGCGACGTTGAAGTCGTTGACGGCGACGTGCCGCAACAACCCCGTCGCCGCGATCGACAGCGGCGAGATCTGCGATCCGGCCGCGCCCATGGTCTGCGCGCCCTTCCAGGCGTCGACGTTGAACTTGATGCCTGCCTGCCCATCCGGCGTGCCCGAGTCGCGCTGCACGGGGCGCACCGCGGCCACCGCGAGTTCGAGCGAGACCGCGTCCGACTTGAACGCGTGGCTCAAACGGAACTGCGGCGTCCGGAAGAAGATCTCGCCCGGCATGCCCTGGATTTCGACCGTATTCGGCTGGAAGTTGGGGCCCCAACCGAAGAGGGTCCAGTATTGGCCGAACATGATGTCGACGACCGGGGTCTCGACCTTCACGTAGAGGTGGCGAACACGCAGAACCGAGCTCGAAAAGACGGTGCCCTCCGTCCCGTAGGGTGACGGGCTGACGGTCGCGGGGTACGGGCCGGTGACGACGGGCAATTGGGTGCCGAGAAAGTCGGTCTCGATCAGGCCGCTCGCGCGAACGCCGCCGACCTCCGGCGCCTTGAGGCGCAAGCCGAGGCGGGAGTTCCGGATGCCGAACGTCCAGCGCGAGTTGTCGCCGGCCGTCGTGTGGGCCGGTGAGATGATGGCCACGCCCGCGTTGTCGTTGAATGAACGCGTCGAATCGTAGATGGAGTCGGCCTCGACGAAGCCGTAGAGGGTCGTCGCCCACTTGCTGAAGACGACGCTGGTGTCGCCGGCTTTGGCGCCCGACGTGTCGCCCATGTCCTTGACGGCGCTGTCATACTCTTCCTTCGAGATGAGGCCCTTTTCGCGCATCAACTTGAGCGACGTGAGCTCGATGGGCGACCCCGCGGGCGGGGGCGGCGGGGGCGGCATCGGCATCGGCTGAGGCGGCGGAGGCTCCGTCATCGGAACCGCCGCGGGAGGCGGCGGAGGCGGCGGCGGGAGCGCGGTCGCGTCCGGCGGCGTCGTTACGGGAGGCGCCGTGGTGGAGGGAGGAGATGCCGGAGGCGGCGCGGTCTGGGCCAGCGCGACCTGCGGCAGGGTACAGAGAAACGAAACGACGGCCAGTGAGATGGGGAGTGATCGTGTCACGGTGTCGGCCTCTTTCCTTTAAGGCGCGCACCCTGCCCGGATTTCGTGTCACGACTGTGACGTTGCCGGGACAATTTGACTGACAGCAGAGTCGTTTTTTCTAGGGACGGCGCGTAAGATCCACTGCAGGCGGCGGATGCGTCCGCACGTGGCGTACGTCTTCGCCCCGGACCATGAAAATCACCTCTTCGGCAATGTTCGTGGCGTGGTCGGCCACACGCTCGAGGTATTTCGCCACGTGGATAACCCGAATGGCCTCGGCCACCTGTGCCGCATGCTCAGTCATGAAATCCGTCATCGCGCGGATGATCCGGCCGTAGAGGTCGTCTACGGAGTCATCGCGCGCGAGGACTTGCTCGGCGCGCGTCGCCTCTCCCTGCACGAACGCGTCGAGCGCGTCGCGAAGCATTTCTTGCGACTGCTCCCCCATCGCCTTGAGCTCGCTACGGACCTTGTCCTTCGCGGTTCCGTGTTCTTCCTTCGCACGCTCGGCGATGTTGACCGCCTCGTCGCCGATGCGCTCGAGGTCCGTCACGAGCCGTAGAGCGCCCGCCAGGAAGCGAAGGTCATAGGCCACGGGCTGACGCAGGGCGAGCACCCGCAGCGCGAGCGCGTCGATGTCCATCTCGTCGCGATCGATGTGCCGGTCGAGCTCTTCGACCTCCGCCGCGAGCTGGCTAGACCCCTCCCAGAAGGCTTTCAACGCGAGCTGGAGCGCGCGCTCGCAACGCGCCCCCATCGCCAGCGAGTGCGCTCGCAGCTCTCGAAGCTCGGACTCGAAATCGCGACTCGTGTGCGCGCCGTGCGTCATCTCGTCACCTTCTTCATTCGCGTCCCCTCCGCGCCGCCGAGCCTCGCAAAGCGCGACGCAAGGAGGTTCGTCAACGCCACCAGCATCACGAGAACGGCGGCTGTCCCAGCGCTGACGTCGGCCCGATCGGGCGCGAGCCCGGCCGAGTTCACGTACCAGAGATGCACGGCGAGCGTTTCCCCGCCGCGGAAGGGATCGAGCGAGTAGGCCGTGGAGCGCGAGATTGTCGTGCCGGCGGTCATGATGAGCGGCGCGCTCTCGGCGAAGACGCGCCCAATCGAGAGAACGATGGCGCTCAAGATGCCCGGCCACGCGTACGGCACCGTCACGCGCCACGCCGTCTGCACGGGCGTCGCCCCGAGCGCGAGGCTCGCTTCGTCGAGCTCGCGGGGAACGGCGTGCAGGCTCTCCTCGGCGATCCCTACGACGAGCGGAAGATTGAGCAGCGCGAGGACGAAAGCGCCGGCGAAGAGCGAGTAGCCCATTCGCATCTGCACGACGAAAACGAGAAATCCGAAGAGGCCGTACACGATGCTCGGCAACGAAGCCAGGGTGTCCAGGGCCATTCGCACGGCACCGACGAACCGCGGCGAGCGCGCGAAGCGCGCCAGGTAGACCGCGGCGCCGACGCCGATCGGCAGCGTGATCGCGGTGCTCAGCACGGCAAAGTAAATCGTGTTGAAGATCTCGGGGCCGAC
>DATHQY010000043.1:0-28486 GCA_035482215.1 Polyangiaceae bacterium
CGCGCGCAGGCCGTCGGCTCGGCCCAGGGTGGACAGAGCTTCACCCCGACCAGCTACTTGTTGCCCATCGAGAGCATCGTGCTCACGTCGATCGACCCCGACGCGGGCAGCGCGAGCTCCGGCGGCGGCCCGCTGTACCAGTGCCCGGCGCTGGCCTCACCGGGGAGCGCCGACGCAGCCACGGGCGACGCGGGCAACCTCGCGGACGCCACGCTCCCTAGCGGCAGCGGTGACGCATCGCTGGGCGACGCCTCCGACGCCTCGCAAGCCGGCGATCCGTGCTGGGTCGACATGGCGGACAACGCCGCGCTGAGCGCGCTCTTCGCGGCACCGGCGAACGTTCCGCCCGGCACGTACAACGCGATCGTCGTGAACTCCTGCTCCGTCGAGGGCTCGTACCAGGCTCTCCTCAAGGGCTCGGTGTCGTACGGCGGAACGACCTACTACACGACGCCCTCACCGACGGTGCTCACGACCTCGCAGACCGAGGAGGACTACGTGGCCGTGGCCTTCCAGGGGTGCTCCACGGCCGTGATGCTCGCGCAACCGCTCACGGTGCAGGCCGGTGACACTCTCACCATCAGCGCGTTCTTCACCCTCGACGGGATCGCGTGGCTCATCCCCGACGCTCCGCCCGGCCTCGGTGGTTGCGCCGCGGGCCCGTCGTCCGCGCCGAACGTGTGCTCCGGCTTGCCCGAGCTCGTTGCGTCGGTCGGCACCGTCACCCCGAATCTCAGCACGTTCCTCGTCACGGAGGATCCTTCGGACCTCGATGCATCGAAGGCGGGCGGCGCCGTTCTTTTGCTCACGGATGACGGCGTGCCGTTTTCGGGTTTCCTGCGCCGTGTCTACTCGCCGACCGCGCTCGTCCCGAGCGTGACCTACGATGTGCCGCTCCGTAGCGTAGTGCCGAACCAGGGAGATGCCGGTCTCGTGGCCGCCCCGGACGGTGGGGATGGAGGGGGGCTGGGTCTCCCGCCGCCGCCGGTCTACACGGTCACGTCCTACGGCGATCCGGCGACCGACCCTACGCAGTTCCGCGTTCGCTTCCCGGAGTTTTTGATGACGACGCACAGCGGAATTTTCGAGACGGCGAACGGCGCGAGCATGGTGAACTACCGCGCGGTGCTCCAGTAGGCGCCTACGCGGCCAGGGCCGCCAGCAGCGCCTGGACGGCTCGATCGACGCGCGCGCGCCCGGCATCCTCGAATGCAAATCCGGCGGCCCCCGCCGCAAGCTCACGGTCCAGGACGACGAGCGGGTCCAGCGTGCGCGCTCGAAAGAAGGCAAAGAGCGAGCGATACGCCGCGTCGACGCTCGCCGCGTGATCGCCGAGGCGGGTCGTCGCGATGCCGAGCGCCAACTTTCCCTCGAGCGCGTCGGGCGGAACGAGATCGACCACGGCCTTGAGCGCGCCGGAATACGTTGCCTTGTAGACCGGCGTTGCGACGACGATGGCGTCGGCCCCTTTGACCCCCTGGACGAAGGTCGCCACCGCAGGGCTGTCCGAGCGGCCCAGAATCAAGTCGGCGGCGTCGAAATCGGTCACCGCGAAAGCGCTCGCGCGGTGGCCGGCGGCCCGAACCTGCTTGCCGACGAAGTCCGCGAGGAACGAAGATCGCGATTTCGTCGAGGGGCTGCTCGTGACGAAGACGACGTGGGCGCTCACGGTGCCTCGCTTTCGATCGCGCGCAATGCCGCGAGATCGTCTCTTGCGGCGGCATGGACGAGGCCCGCGAGCGAATCGCTCGCGGCGCGGTCGGGTGCGCGGTGCGCGAAGTCGCCGTAGCGACGGTTGAAATGAAGGAGGGGCGCCCCGTCGGCCACGGAGCTCCGGAGAACACGGCCGACGAGGATCGTGTGGTCGCCGGCACCGTGAAGCGCGTGCGGACTGCATTCGATCTGCGCAAGTGCGCCGGCGACGACGGGGGCCTGCCAGAGGGGTTCGAACGCGATTCCGGTGAAGCGGTCTTCGGCGCTTCGGCGCGCGACGCGCTCGGCGACCCACTCTTGGGTGCGCGACAGGACGCTGATCCCGAAGACGGGCGCCTCGACGAGTTTTCCGTGTGCGCTTGCTCGGTGGCTGACGCACACGAGGACGAGCGGCGGGTCGAGCGACACGGAGGAGAACGCGGAAGCGGTAATGCCGACGGGGCCTTCCGGCGCATGGGCCGCGACGACGACCACGCCGCTCGCGAATCGAGACAGCGTCTCGCGAAAAGCAATCTTCGTGGAGGGTTCGTTCATGGGGAGTCTCGCGCACCGCTGCAGGGCGCATGCCTCGCCCGGGCTCCGCTCCTCGTGGGCTCGTCTGGGCCCGCTCGCGCTTCGGGAGCGACCACGCTTGCTGCTTTCGGCGCACGCCATGCAGCGTCGTGCTGCGCAGGCAACAGAGCGGGCCGAGGCTCGCGTCCGACGGTCACACGACGTAACGCAATTCCCCTTCGGCCGGCGACGCTCCGAGTGCTGCGCAGTGCGGGCATAGAAGAGGACCGTGCTCGCCGAGTTGCCGATAGACCCGTCGCAGGGCTTCGACGGTCGCGGAGCCGGGCGCGGACGCATCTCGCAAAAAGACTCGCTCCTGCGGGAGCCACTCCCGAAAGCGCAGATTGTCCATGGCCGCACTGAAGTCCGAACCGACTCCCGTGAGCAGAACCTCGACGCCATGCTCGTCCATGTCGCGCAAGAAGTGCTCGAGCCGCTCGAGGCACACCAAGTCGACGTTGCGCGTGCGTCGCAGCCGCAGGACCACGAAGCGGGCGCCCGACCGCGCGCGGGCC
The DNA here is from genome assembly GCA_035482215.1 of Polyangiaceae bacterium. Lineage (GTDB taxonomy): Bacteria > Myxococcota_A > Polyangia > Polyangiales > Polyangiaceae > Palsa-1150. The sequence continues at coordinate 2,781 of DATHQY010000043.1, forward strand.
CGGAGCTCGTCGAAGTAGCGTTCGAGCTCGGGCGCCGCGCCGAAGAAAAGCTCGCCCTCGAGGTCGAAGACCGCGACCCGCCGGCACGAAGGCTCGTCGCTGAGACGAGCGCGCACGACCCGGTCCGGTGCCACGATGAGCTCCGTCGACTTGAGGCGGGCCGCGCGGGGCACGAACAAGAGGATCGACAGCGCGACGCCGATCCCGATGGACCACTCGATGCTCACGAAGACGGCCGAGATCGCGGTGACCGCGACCAGGGCTGCGTCGAAGCGCGACGCTCGAAGCGCGTACACGAGGCGGCGCCGGTCCACGAGCCGCCAGGCCGTCACCATCAGCAGCCCTGCGAGTGCAGGCTTGGGGATGAAGCGTGCGAGCGGGGCGAGCACGGCGACGACGGCGGCGACGACCGCAGCCGCGATGAGCCCGGAGGCGCGCGTGACGGCGCCGGACTGGTAGTTGATGGCCGAGCGTGTGAGCGATCCGGATCCCGGCAGGCAACGGAAGAACCCTCCCGCCAGATTGGCGAGTCCCTCTGCGATGCACTGGCGGTTGAAGTCGAGTGTCTCGCCGGATTCGGCGGCAATCGACTTCGCGATGGCGAGCGCCTCGAGGAGACCGAGGATGGCAATGGCCGCCGCGCTTCCCCCGAGCTCGTGCAACCATCCGAGCTGGATTTCGGGGACATGCGGCGCCGGAAGGCCGGCAGGCACGCTGCCGATGACGGCGACGAGAGTCTTGCCGCCGGCGCCGGGGCGGCTCCAGCCGAGGCTCGCGCACACCGCCGCGGCGGCGATGAGCGTCACGAGCATGTCGACGCGGGGCCAGGCGAGACGCGTGAGGAGGGTTCGCACGGCGACGACGACGGCGATCGTCGCGATTCCCACCGCGAACGAATGAACGTTGATGCCCTGTGCCGTCGAGAGGGTCAGCCACAAGCGTGCGACGACGGTCTGGTGGCCGGTCCCTTTGTCGGCGACGCCCAGGAGGTTGCTCACCTGACCCAGCGCGACGAGCAGGCCTGCGCCCGCCATGAACCCGATGACGACCGCTTCCGAGATGTAGCGCGTCAAGTCGCCGAGCTTGGCCACTGCGATGGCGATCTGGAAGACGCCGACGAGGATCGCGAGGAGGAACATGGCCTCCTGCGCGCTTTCGCGTGCCTCGGGGTCGATGAACGCGAGCGCGCTGAACACGACGAGCGAGATCGCATTCGTCGGCCCGTTGACGAGGTGCGAGGAGGATCCGAACACGGATGCGATCGCCGTCACGACGATGGCCGAATAAAGCCCGAAGCGCGGATTGACGCCGGCGATGAGCGCATACGCCATGGCCTGCGGAAGCGAGATCGCGGCGACCGTGACGCCTGCGAGGAGATCCTTGCGGAACGTGGCGGAGTCGTAGCGCCCTGCGGGGACCCGATCGGCGGAGACGAGCTGCATGCGCCCGGCGACGTCGGGGGTCACTTCGGTGCCCGCCGCGGGACGATGGCGTCGAAGACGCCGTCGTCGTCGAAGAACCGGCGCTGCGCGTCCTCCCAGTCCGCCGCGAGGATTCCGATCGGAAAAAGCTCGACGCGCGGAAACTCGGCGCGGTGCCGCTCGAGAACGGCGGGCGATATGGGGCGATAGTGATGCGTGGCCATGATCTCCTGGGCGGGCTCCGTGAACAGAAACTCGAGGTACGACTTGGCCAGCGCCCCGGTGCCCCGGCGCTGCACATTCGCGTCCACCCAGGCGACGCACGGTTCGGCGAGCAGGCTCGCGGTGGGATAGACGACCTCGAGGTCGTCCTTTGCCTCGGCGACATCGTCGAAGGCCTCGCTCTCCCAGGTGAGGAGGACGTCGCCGACTTTGTCGTAGACGAATCGATTCGATGCCTCGCGCGCGCCTTCGTCGAGCGATACGACCCCCGCGTAGAGGGCGGTCACGAACGCACGCGCGGCTTCCTCCGTATCTCCGCGGTGGAGGACCGATCCCCAAGCAGCCAGAAAAGAAAGCTTGCCGTCGCCGGAGGTCTTCGGATTCGGCACGACGACGGCGGCCCTTTGGCTCACGAGGTCGGCGAACTCGTGAATGTGGCGGGGGTTTCCCTTCCGTACGACGAAGACGACGGTCGACGTATAGGGCACCGAATGATGCGGCAATCGGCCCGACCAACCGTCGGCCAGGAGCCCTCGCTTTCGGAGCGCGTCGACGTCCGCAAACGAAGCCAGCGTCGCGACGTCGGCGGGCGCGCCGTCGAGGATGGCGCGCGACTGGCGGGCCGAGCCACCGTGCGACTGGGCGATGGTGACGGGCCTCGCCCCGAGCTCGCCGCGGTTCCGGTCATAGGCGGCGTTCAGATCGCGATACAGAGCGCCCGTCGTGCTGTACGAGACGTTGCGGAGCTGGGCGTCGCGGTCGGCCGCGCGAAGGTTTCCGAGAGCGAGCAGAATCACGGCGAGGACGACCGCGGTCAGCGCGAAGGCGTCGAGGGCCCGACCGGGGCGCCGCAGGAACCGACGGACGATGGGGCGGGAGATGGGTTCAGTCATGGGGCGAAAGCCGATCTCTCCCATCGCGGCGGGGCGGCGCGCGCCTTCGCGGCATCGAACAACCACCTCGCGAAAAAGTCGTTGCAGTGCGATCGCCAGACGTTCATGGGCCGGCGGAGATCGAAGTTCTTCGGCGGGTCGACGTCGGTGCGTCCGAGGGCGGAGTCGCGCGCCCACTCGGTCGCCAGGCGCGCGACCTCGTATTCGGGGTGCCCCAGGTGCATGAGGAAGCGCCGGTCCGCGCTCTCGAAGACGGTGTATCCGGTGTCGACGCCGTGGGAGAGGAGCCGGAGGACGCCGTCGTCGCGCGCTTCTTCGAGGTGCGCGGACCGGATGCCGGCATGGCGGCTTTGCGTGCAGCGAAATACGTCGTCGGATCCGCCGACGATCGGGTGCGCGGGATCGAGCACCGTTTCATCGAAGACCCCGAAGAGCTTTTTGGGAAGCACGTGCTTTTCGATGCCGAGCAGCCGCGCCAACGCGAGCCCGCCCCAGCAGAGGCCGAGCACGTTCGGCCCCCGCGCGCGGCAATCGGCGAGGATCTCGCTGACCTCCGGCCAATACCGCACGCTTTCGAAAGCCAGCTCCTCGACGGGGGCGCCCGTGAGGATGACGCCGTCGAGCGATCGTTCGGCGCCCAGGCGGTCGTAGGGGACGTACCGATCGATGCGTAGAGGATCGCTGCTCGTGTAGACATGCGAGCGAAGGCGGATCCACACCAGCTCCACGGGAAGCGTCGCGCGATCGAGCGGTCGAACGATGTGAGGCTCGTAGGCCTCCGCGTGCGGCATGATGTTGATCACGACGATGCGGAGCGGCCGAAGGCTCCAGAGAGCCGGCGGGGCCGCCGAGTCGGGACTTACGAGCACCACGGTCCCATCTCGAACGACGTCACGCCTTCGCGAGCGCCTGGTCGATGTCGGCGAGGATGTCGTCGATGTGCTCGAGCCCGACCGAGAGCCGCACGAAGTCCGGGGTCACGCCCGTGGCGATCTGCTCGGCGGGCGACAGCTGCTGGTGCGTGGTCGTCGCGGGGTGGATCGCCAGCGTCTTGGCGTCGCCGACGTTCGCGAGGTGCGAGATGAGCTGGAGTGAATCGATGAACGCACGACCCGCCGCCGCGCCCCCGGCGATCCCGAAGCCGAGGATCGCGCCGGCGCCGCGCGGCAAGTACTTCTTCGCGCGTGCGTGCTCCGCGCTCGATTCGAGTCCCGGGTAGGCGACCCACTTGACCTTCGCGTGGTGCTCGAGATGACGCGCGACGGCCAGTGCGTTCTCGGAGTGGCGGACGAGGCGGAGGGGAAGGGTCTCCAGTCCCTGGAGGAACAGGAACGAATTGAACGGAGAGAGCGCCGTGCCGAGATCGCGCAGCAAGGTGACCCGCGCCTTGATGATGTACGCGATGTTGCCGATCGGCTTCAGCGCCTCGATGAATTGGAGGCCGTGGTAGCTCGGGTCGGGCTCGGAGATGAGTGGAAATTTGCCGCTCGACCAATCGAACTTGCCGCTGTCGACGATGAGCCCCCCGACCGACGTTCCGTGCCCGCCGATGAACTTCGTGGCCGAGTAGACCGTCACGTCCACCCCGTGATCGAAGGGGCGGAGCAGGTACGGCGACACCGTGTTGTCGAGGATGAACGGCACCCCGCGGTCGTGCGCGACCTTGGCGATTCCTTCGAGGTCAGCGACGTCGAGCTTGGGATTGCCGATGGACTCGGCGAACACCGCTTTGACCTTGGGCCCGATCGCGCGCGCGAGCGCATCGAGGTCGTTCGATTTCACGAAGTGCACTTTCACGCCGAGCCGCGGCAGCGTGTAGTTGAAGAGGTTGTACGTGCCTCCGTAGAGGTTGTCGGCCGAGACGATCTCGTCCCCGGCGCGCGCGATGTTCAGGAGCGCGAGCGACGTCGCCGCTTGCCCGCTCGACACGGCGAGGGCGCCCGCGCCGCCGTCGAGCTGCGTGATGCGCTGCTCGAGCACGTCGGTCGTCGGGTTCATGAGCCGCGTGTAGATGTTGCCGAACTCCTTGAGAGCAAAGAGGTTCGCCGCGTGCTCCGTACTGTTGAACTGGTACGACGTCGTCTGGAAGATCGGGACGGCGCGCGCTCCCGTCGTCGGGTCCGGGCGCTGACCACCGTGAAGAGCAATGGTCTCGGGGCGGGGAGTTCGTGCAGTCATGCGAAGACGTTTGCATGAACCACTGTCTGTTTCAAGAGACTCTGCCCAGCTTGCCAGAGCTGAGGGCGACGGCGTTCAGGTCGTCGCGGCTTCGTGTCTATCATGGCGGACGCTGTTGCGCCGCGGGCACGCGCGTGTTGCTCGCGGAGCACCGTGCGTCCTCCGCACTCTCGCGCCATTTTCTCAATCGGATGACGCGTTCCCGCGTGACAAGGCGGCAGGCGTCTTCCTCGACAAGCGCAAACAGCACGCGCTGAATCACCGGGGCGAGTTCTTTCAGGTCGCGGGACCTTTGAACATTGCGCGCTCTCGCGAATCGATCATCGAGCCACGCGCGACTTGAGCGACTCCGTTCCCCATCGTTGAGAAGTTCTCGTTGGAAGTCCTCGCTCGGCCGAGGAATCCTCGCGCCGAGGAGCTCTGCACATGCCTGTCGAATTCATCGGAATGATCTTCCATCGTCGCGGGTCGGACCTTCAGGCCTTCGCCGGCGCCGGAGAGGTCGCGATCGATCGCGGCTACCTTCGCCGTTTTGCCCAGGTTCACGAGGACGCGAACTTCGATCGCGTGCTGATCGGAACGGCTTCGCTCGCGCCGGAGGGCTCCCAGATCGCGGCTTATGCGGCGGCGCACACCGAGCGTCTATCGTTCCTCGTGTCGCATCGCCCCGGCTTCCGCGCTCCGACCGTCGCCGCGCGCGAACTCGCGACGCTGGATCAACTCTCGCAGGGCCGCGCGGCCGTCCACATCATCACCGGCGGGCACGACGCCGAGCAGCGCCGCGACGGCGACTTCCTCGGCAAAGACGAACGCTACGCGCGCACGGACGAATACCTCGACGTGGTCCGGAAGGCGTGGACTGCGACCGAGCCGTTCGATTACAAGGGTCGGTTCTACCAGGTCGAGGGCTATGCGAGCGGCGTGCGGCCGCTTCAGAAGCCGAGCCTCCCCCTATACTTCGGCGGTTCGTCCGATGCCGCGTATCGCGTCGGATCGAAGCACGCGGACGTCTACGCTCTATGGGGAGAGCCCCTCGCCGAGACCCGGCAACAGATCGAGAGCATCCGCGCGGCGGCGAGCGCCGCCGGACGAAGCACGCCGCCGCGCATCAGCGTGTCGTTCCGCCCGATCCTCGGGGCGACCGAGGAGATCGCGTGGGAGCGGGCGGGACGGATTCTCGAGGCTGTCAAAGGCAACCTCGGCGCCCTCCCCGCGCGCTGGTTCAGCGCCGGGCCGAAGCCCGTCGGGAGCCAGCGGTTGCTGGCGGCGGCCGAGAAAGGAGATCGCCACGACCGCGCCTTGTGGACGGCGATCGCCAAAGCGACCGGCGCCCCCGGCAACAGCACCGCCCTCGTAGGGACGGCGGAGACGGTCGCGCAAGCGCTGCTCGACTACTACGAGCTCGGGGTGACCACCTTCTTGATCCGTGGCTTCGACCCGTTCGACGACGCGATCGACTTCGGGCGCGAGCTCATTCCGCGCGTCCGCGAGGAGGTGCGCCGTCGCGAGGCGCGGATCTCCGGCCTGTCTCTCGGCGGCACCGCCGCCGCCAGCGCGGCGAGCTGACGGTGCGCCCCCGCGCGATCAACGATTGCGCGCAAGCTCGTCGAGGCGCGCTAGACGGCGCCCGGCTTCGACCAGAGTCTCGAGGCGCTTTGCGAAGTGAAAGCGAACCAGGTGGTGCGTGGGCTTCGCGAAGAAACTCGATCCCGGCACCCCCGCCACGCCGACCTCGCGGGCCATCCACTCGCAAAACGCGACGTCGTCCGTCACGCCGTAGCGGGACACGTCGACGAGCACGTAGTAGGCGCCTTCGGGCCGCGCGTAGGGGAGACCCGTTCGGTCGAGCGCCGCGAGAAAGACGTCCCGCCGCTCGGCGTATTCGACCGTGAGGTGGTCGTAGTATTCGTCCGGAAAGCCGACGGCGGTGACGGCCGCGTGCTGCAGCGGCGCGGGTGCACCCACGGTGAGAAAGTCATGCACCTTGCGCGCGCCCTGAATGACCGATTCGGGCGCGATGAGATAGCCGAGTCGCCATCCGGTCACCGAGTACGTCTTCGAGAGCGAGCTGCACGAGATCGTCCGTTCGAACATTCCCGGGAGGGACGCGAAATAGGTGTGCTTCGCCGGTGGATAGACGATGTGCTCGTAGACCTCGTCGGTGATGACGAACGCATCGTAGGCACGAGCCAATCGGCCGATCGTCTCGAGCTCTTCGCGGGTGAATACTTTGCCGGTGGGGTTCGACGGATTGCAGACGATGATCGCCTTCGGACGTTGTGCGAACGCCGCTTCCAGGGCCTGCACGTCGAAGGTGAACGACGGGAAGGCCAGATCGACGAAGATGGGCACGGCGCCCGACAGGATCGCGTCCGCGCCGTAGTTCTCGTAAAACGGCGAAAAAACGATGACCTTCTCTCCTGGATCGCACACCGTGAGGAGGGCGACGATCATCGCTTCCGTCGAGCCGCACGTGACGACGAAGTGGCGGTCGGGGTCCAGAGCGAGGCCCATCCGGCGCGACTGCTTGACCGCCAGCGCCGCGCGCAAGTCCGGGGCTCCCCAGGTGACCGCGTACTGGTGCGGTCCCGGCCGGGCCGCGCGTTCGAGGGCGGCCGTCAACGCTTCGGGCGGGTCGAAGTCGGGGAACCCCTGCGAAAGGTTGATCGCCCCGTGCGCGTTGGCAACGCGCGTCATGCGACGAATGACCGATTCGGTGAAGTGGGAAAGCTTGGCGCTCAGCTGCGGCATGGGTGCCCGGGTACATGCGAACGGTACGGCCGTCCAGCCGTTCGCTCTGGATCGGCGCGAGGCTCAATTCTGATCGCAGGACCCGCGTGCTGGTTGTACGGCCTGTGCGGCGTCCAGGAGGTGACCGAGCTTGTGTCGTTTCGTGGAGAGGTACCGCGCGTTTTCGGCGTTCGGTGCCGTCAAGAGCGGGACGCGTTCGACGACGCGCAGGGGATATCCGTCGAGCGCGGCGAACTTCGCCGGGTTGTTGCTCATGAGCCGAATCGTCGTGATTCCGAGGGCCGTCAGAATCTGCGCGCCGACATCGTAGCGCCGCGAGTCGACAGGAAGTCCGAGATCGAGGTTCGCTTCGACCGTGTCGCGCCCCTCGTCCTGGAGCTTGTAGGCGTGGAGCTTGTTGATGAGCCCTATGCCTCGACCCTCGTGGCCGCGGAGGTAGACGACGACGCCCCGGCCCTCTCGCGCGACGCGCGCGAGCGCGGCGTCGAGCTGCGCGCCGCAATCGCATCGCAATGACCCGAAGAGGTCCCCCGTGAGGCATTCGGAATGAACGCGTACGAGCACCGGCTCGTCGTCCGCGACCTCCCCGCGAATCAGCGCGATGTGCTCTCGCCCTTCCACGAGGTCCCGAAAGACGCGAACGACGAAGGGGCCGTGGCGTGTCGGCAGGCGCGCTTCGGCGACCGGCTCGACGATCGCTTCGGTGCAACGCCGGTAGGCGACGAGATCGTCGATCCGAAGGAACGCGAGGCCGTGATCGCGCGCGAAGGCCTCGCACGCCGGGCCGCGCATCATCGTCCCGTCGTCATGGGTGAGCTCCGCGAGGAGCCCTGCCGGTGCGAGACCTGCGCGCGTTGCGAGATCGACGGCAGCCTCGGTATGGCCGCGTCGTTCGAGGACGCCGCGCGGACGGGCAAGCAGCGGAAAGACGTGTCCCGGCCGCGCGAAGTCGTCGGCTCGCGCATCCGCGCGTGCGAGGGCGCGAATCGTGAGAGACCGGTCGGCGGCGGAGACTCCCGTCGTCGTGCCGCGCCGCGCGTCGACGCTGACCGTGAACGCAGTCCCCTGCGCGTCCCTCGTTCCGCCGACCATGAGCGGCAGCGCGAGCGCCTCGCACCGCTCCGGGGGAAGGGCCACGCACAGCACGCCGCTCGTGTGACGGACCAAGAACGCGACGGTCGCGGGCGTCGCCATTTCGGCAGCGACGATGAGGTCACCTTCGTTTTCGCGATGGGTGTCGTCCATCACGACAACCGGTTCGCCTCGTGCCAGCCGCTCGAGAGCGCGATCGACCGCGCACGTCGCTTTCGTCATGCCCGCGTCCGTGCAGGCCGTGTGCCGCAGATCGCGGGACGCGGGAATGCGGACGTTGCTGACGGAAAACCGCAGGAAAGGACGGCCGCTGCTGCTTTCGGAGCACGACACGCCGCGTTCCTGCTGCGAGAGCGACAGCGTCGATCGGAGACGGCTTGCGTCATCGGGCAGCCGTTGGGATGACACGTGGGATCGATCGCCGACCGGGCGCGGCCACGAAAGCGGGATGGACACCGCCAGCCCGCCTCCCCTACGTTCGGTAGGGGGGGTCGGGATCTGCCCCTCTTCAGGAGGTCACGATGTCTTCGTTCGCTCGCAGTGCGCTTGTCGCGACGGCCGCAACGGCCATTGCTCTCGTTTCCGTCGACGCCGCCGCGTGGGATCGCGGACACGTCGAAACGTTTGCCACCGTGCCCCCCGACGCGGGCAATACCGAAGGGCTCACCGTCGATCGCAACGGCAACGTCTACGTGACGACGTTCGACGTCGCGGCGGCGGGCCAGAACGCGAAGCTCGTCGTCTTCGATCCGCGCGGGAGGCTCCTTCGTGAGGTGACGATCGCCGGATCGAGCAACGAGCTGCTCGGGCTGGCGTTCCACCCGACTACCGGCGACCTGCTCGTCGCCGATTTCGGCAATCCGCGCGTTTTGCGCGTGAATCCGTTCACCGGGGCCTCGTCCGTCTTCGCGGCCATTCCCGTGGATCCCACGCTCGGCAGCAGTCCGAACGGGATCAACTTCGACGCCCAGGGCAACGTCTACGTCTCGGATTCGTTTCAAGGGATCATCTGGCGCACCGGACCGCAGGGTGGGACTCCAGTGGCGTGGGTCAACGATCCGCTTCTCCGAACGACGGGAACTCCGCCCTTCGGTGCCAACGGCCTCGACTTCAATCATGACTTCAGCGCCCTCTTCGTGGCCAATACGGGCGACGACCGCGTCATTCGAATTCCGGTGTCGGGGGGCGTCGCGGGGCAGCCCGCGATTTTCGTCAACAGCATCAACGGCGCCGATGGGCTCTTCATCGACAAGGAGACGGACAACCTTTGGGTGATCGCGAACCAGTCGGACGAGATGGTCGTCGTCGACAAGACCGGCCGGGCGATCGCGAAGCTCGGAGACTTCGACGGGCTCGACGAGGAAGGCGCTCCGATCGGCCTTCTTTTCCCCGCGAGCAACACGCGCTTCGGGGACTTCGTCTACATCAGCAACTTCGCGCTCGACATCCGGCTCGTCGGTTTGCCCCAGGCGATCGACAGCCAGTGGGCGGCCCAGGCGACCAAGCACACGATCGCTCGAGTTCGCGCGCGCATTCCGCCGATTCCGGGCTTGCCCAAATAGAGTGTTCCGGATGCGCGGCGTTGCCTACGCCCGCATACGCAGCGAGGGCGCGACCCGGCGGAACAGCCGGGTGGCGACACGGCGAGACGCGAAGCCGACGTCGCGGACCAGCAGCACGAAGAGAATGAAATAGAGAGCGTCGACGTCGAAGCGGTAGCGGCCGAAGTCCCCGCAGGAGACGAGGGTCATCGAGGTGGCGAAGAGGATGCAGATCACGCTCACGGCGAGGATGGCCGTGGTCGAGCGGGAAGATGGCATTCGCGCCCCGGGCCCGACGAGCCGGGCCAGAGCGTAGAGGAAGCAAATCGGCAATCCCAGCGTCAGCCCCCAGAGCCGCCCCTCGCGTGGCAGCAGCAGCTTGTCGGCGACGGCTTGCCATGGCCTCATCGCCACGGCGGGAATGCTATCGCCAATAATCATGAGGTCCGTGGCGTCGCGCATGTATTCGCCCTGGAGCGCGAACCAGACCGACTCGGCGTAGGTCCCCGGCTCGTGGCGGAGGAGCCAGCGGGCGTCCTTCATGTACCCGTCGGTGATGTACACGTACTGAAGCGCGTTGGCGTTGGTGTAGCCATTGGCCTTGTACTCGTCGTCCAGCGCGGGGATCCCGCGCGGTTTCAGCGGAAGACGGTATTCCGGATGCTCGTTGAGACTGAAGAAGGGCCAGAGGTGCGAGAGCGGCGAGAGCGTGCCGTTGCGGAAGAGCTCCTGCCTGCTCGCGTCGGACATCCGGCCCGCTATCTTTTCGACCATGTTGGGCGCGAGCAGGGCGTAGCCGAAGCTCCGGCCGGTCTGCAGGGGCGTCTTGATCGTGTTGAGGAAGACGAGCAAGAGCGGGAGCGCCGCCGACGCGAGGACGAGGCGGCGCGGCACGGAGCGAAAGAAGAGGAGGGCGGCGACGATGAGGGCCATCCAGGGCAGGCCGAAGGGGGAGCGGAAGAAGGCCACGGCGACGAGGAGGAAGAAAAAGGCGTGAGCCCACCTCCGCGCGCCGGTGCGGAGGAGGTGGCCTAGCGCCCCCAGGGCGATGACGAGGCACGTCGATCCGTAATGGTGATACGAAAGCATCCATTCGTAGACCACCACCGCCGGCCACAGGGCAAAGACGAGGGTCGCGGCCGTCCGCGTGACCGGGCCGACGCCGAGCGTATCCAGGATGGAAAGGAGCGAGAGCGCCATTCCCAGGCCGAGCGCGACCTGGATCACCATGAACGCCTGCGTATGCTCGCGGTGGAAGAGCTTGTAGACAATCCCGATCACGAGGTTGAAGAACGGCACCTGATGGTTCAGGTAGAACACGCTTCGCAGGAGGTCGTGCTTCAAGAGCTCGAGGTCCAACGTCTGGCACGCGAAATCGACGCCAAGCTCCTGGTAGCGGAGCTTGAAATGCAAATAGAAGTAGGCGCGCGACCCGAGGAAGACGACCGCCACGATCACGCGAGGCAGTTGGCGAACGATCCAGTCGGTGTGGATGCGCCGACGGAGCGCGCCCGGATCGAGGGGATACGAGGCCGGCCGCGCCTCGCTCGCGGCGGGGTCCGTCCGCGGCAGCGGAGGGCGCGAGAGGGGGGCGTCGGTCATCGGATCTGGACGTTCGCGAGATGAAAGGCCGTTATCCGGGGCACGAGGAGCTTGACCGCCGTCGCCTCCTGGGGGGGAAAGTCCAGCGTTACCCGATTGAAGTTCTCGGTTCGGCGCGCCACCTCATGGTAGTTGCCCTGCGCGTCGCGGAGCTGGAGGACGAGCGGGACGTCGCGATCGGAGCAACAGTCGAAGCGATTCTCCGCGATCACGCGGTGGATCCGGCGCAGGCGGCCGAGGTCGATCTCGATCCAGGGATGATCCTCCGTCTTTGTGTGGAAGAAGAGGTCGAGCGAACCGTCGCCCTGGGGCTCGCCCGTCTTGCCTGTGGCCGAATAGCCGGGGATGGCGCTGCTCGCGCGGAATGGCAGCCCGTCGCGCGCATACCAGCTGGCCAGAGGCGGCCCGACGAGCGCCGCCAGCAGGAGAGCCAGTCCCGTGGCGATGACCAAGGTCGACCTCAGCGTGGCCCGCCGGATCGCCCCGCCGTGGGTAGCTTCCTCGCTCAGCCGCGCAACGAAGAGTTCGACGCCGCGAAGCTCCTCGGCTCGCGGGGGCGTTCCGGGGGACACGGCCAACGCGAGCTCCTCCGCCCGCACCCGGCTTCCGGCCGTCTTTTTCAAGATCGCGTCGCTCAGGCGCGCGACCGCGCTCTCCGCGTCCTCGGCTGGCTCCGTGGCAAGGGCCGCCGCGGCCGCGCACGTCGCGTGCGAAAGGAGCGCCGAGGCGAGGCGCAGATCGGGAACGCTGTCGGGGCCCTCGGGGTCGAGCGCCCGCCCGGCGGCGCGCAGGAGCTCCTGCGTGCGCTCGACCCAGGGGCTGGCGCGAGGACGGTCGCGCCGGCGCAGTCGTTCAAGCCACTCGCGGAGCACCGAGCCACTCTCGAGAAGACATATCCGATATCCTATTCCCCGACCGCAACGCTTCGCTATTCGTGCCGATCCCGGACATTTGCGGCCGAGTCGCTGCGGCTTCCGATTGCTGAGGATGAAGCGGCCATTGCAGCCGGAATTGCCGTGTTTTGGCCCATGCGTAGGGACGGAGATGATCCGGACCCACCGGGCGGGGAATCGCCCAACAAAGACGAATCGATCTCGTAGAGACCCTCATCGTTGGCGCTCTGTATGAGCTTGGCGTGCGACTCGAGAAGCGGTCGCAACATTGCATACTTCGCTTCGCGCGTGATGGTGGACGTGTTTCCCCTGTCGAAAGGAGGGGCCGGTCCGCCAGTCGCGAAGACGGTCGGCGCGATGACATAGTTGATGCGGAGCCGTTGAAGGTCGGCGACGAACACGTCCCAGCTATCATAGCGCAAGGAGTTCTGCACCGTCTCGCTGCAAAACGTCCTTCTGTCGATGTAGAAAGCGCCGCAATAGGTGGCGAGCATCACGCCCGCATCCTGAGGCAGCTGTCCGTCGATCCGTTCGTACAGAGGATAGAGGCTCATCGTCTGCTCGAGGAACGCGTGCCGGTCTTCGAACCCGAGGGCCGTCCGGGCGACGGGCCTGAGATCCACTTGAAGCCCGGCGGCGGCGCGACGCACCTGAGCCAAGGAGCCAAGTAGAGTCAGAGCGAGCGCCACCTCCGGCACCGGGCGCCGCGTCACGAATCCACGGAGCGACGCAACGATGGGAAGCGAGAGCCCAGCGGCCAGAGGAATCGCATAGCGGAGGTAGATACCGGCGCTGAGGACCTGCAAAAGAGCGGTTCCGGTGACGACCAGTGCGGTACCCCGGCCCATCCACGTGCGCAAACGGGTTGTCACGAGCAGGCCGACGAGCACGAGGAGCGCCGCGACGACCTGGAGGACATGCGCCCGCTGCTCGATCGACAGGTTACGGCCGACGACGTTTCCCCAAGTCAAGTATCGATTGAATTGATCGAACTTCATGGAGAAATCCGGGGAGAAATCGCGAGATGGAATCCAGCGCGCAAAGAGAGGAAAGAAAGGATTCCCGGTTACGAGGGCCGACCGTCCAAACCAGAAGAGAACCGGCGCCACCGTGAACGGCACGAAGCGCAGCGCGTAGACCACCGCGTTCGTCCAGCGCCGCAAGCTCGGACCGGGCGCCCGCGCGGGATCGGCAAGCGCCACGCACGTGAGTGCGAAGAGGCCCACGGGGAACAGGAGGGAGGGGATCTTGAACGTGACGGCGAAGCCCGCGAGGAGGAACGCGACGAACGCGCTCCCGGTGGCCTTTTCCTGATACCAAAGGATCCACGCCAGCGAAGCAGCCACGATGGCCAGCGCGGCCGCACCTTCGACGAGCGCGCTCCCTAGAACCATGGTCACAGCGAAAGGCCCGGCCAGGTAAAGCGCTGCGGCGAGGGCGCCGACGAGCGGGTTCCCAAGCCTCTTTCCGGCACAATACAAACCCACGGCAGCGAGGCTACCCAGCGTGAAGTGAACGCATTTCGCGGCGGCGTCTCCGGCGAAGGCCATGGCGAGCGCGAAGAGCATCTCGAGGCCCATCGGCGCGTTCGAATAGGGGTACGTCGGCAGGTATGCGAGCGACCCGAGTCCTATCCAGCGCTTGGGAACCGTAAGGTGATATCCAAGCCCATCGGAGTCGATCGTTGGCACCAGGGCGAGAAGCGCCGAGGCGACGATCGTCGGGCTCAACGCCAGGACCCACGCGACCGTCGTCCATTTCCATGTCACACGGGAACGAGCGCGCCAGAGGGCGACCGCGACGGCCCAAAGGTCCCACGCGAAGAGGAGAGCGACGGCCCCCGTCGTGTACCGCAGCGTGGGAACGCTCAGCACTTTCAGTGCGCCGAGCGTGAACGCGATGTATTGCAGGAGGCCGGCGCCCAACCCCGCGGCCATGACGCCGCGCTCGGTCGAAGTGCCTACGGAGCCGACGCCGAAGATGCGGAGCAAGCGGCGTCCGACAGCCAGTTCCAACCAGAGCAAGCCGCACGCAAAGACTATCGGCCCAATGGACGATCCGGTCGTGACAAGCTCAGGCATGGGGCCCTCATACCATACGACGGTTACTGGAATAAGAGATGCCCCGCATCAAGGCAAGCGAACTTCCAGCAAAAGAAACCGGGCCCGAGGTCCTCGTCCACGGTGCAGTCACCGAGCCATCGTGGACTGCGCGCAAGGATCGCAACGTTCGAAAGAGGAGCCTGTCGAGCACACAATCCGGTAGCCGGGGCGCGCTTCGACGTGGTGCTGGAGCTTCGAAGCTTTTCTTCGTCGCGTGCTCCGAGGGTGCATGCGCTCAGGCGACTTGAATCCATCGAATCGCCGCCGGGGCGGTCGCCAGACCTGGGAAGCAACCCGACGGGACGCGCCGCGCCGGGCACTCGGGACCCGCTCTACCTCGAAGCCGCGACGGCGCTTCCCGTCGACTGTCGCTTGGCGGTCCTCTCGCCTCGCATCGACCGTTCGAGGACGCCGCCGCTCGAAATGCTCAGGAAAATCAGTGCCGGAGAAGGGAGTTGAACCCCTGACCTAGCGCGTATGAAACGCCCGCTCTAACCATCTGAGCTACTCCGGCCGGCCTCCGCCCCGTTGAAGCGCGAAGGGCGCGGAGTATGGGCAAGCCCGGGCCCTCTGTAAAGCGCGTTGCAGCGCCCAGAGTGGCCAACGACGTCGAACCGTCGCGCGGACGCCACAAGCGGCCGATCGCGCTTGGCAGCGAGCCCTCGCGGCCACCGATTCGCCAACGAAAAGAGCCGCCCGGGTCGTCCCCGAGCGGCTCGCGTTCGCAGCCGAGACCGCCGACCGCAGTCCGCAGTCCGCAGTCCCGTTTGCGCAGCCCTCGCTTCAGTACTCGCCGAACAAGTCCTGGATGCGCGACTCGAGGGCGATGGCGATCTTGTACAGCGACGAGATCGACGCGCTCGATTCGGCGCGCTCGATCTGCGACAGAAGCGAAACGCTGAGGCCCGTGCGCCGCGACATCTGCTTCAGCGTGAGGTCTTTTTCCTTGCGAAGGTTGCGAATCGTATCGCCGATGACCTTGTGCAGCTGCTCTTCCGGCGTTCGCGCGAGGCCCTTCTTGCGCATGACGCGCGAGATGACTTCCCGGAACTCGTCCACGTTGAACGGCTTCTTGATGTAGTCGACTGCGTCGAGCTTCATCGAAGCGACTGCGCTCTCGAGGTTCGGGAACCCCGTGAAAATGACGACGGCGATGTCGGTATCGAGCTTGCGGACGCGCCGCAGGACTTCGATCCCATCGAGCTTCGGCATCATCAAGTCGAGGATGATGAGGTGATACCCGCCGTGGCGGACTTCCTCCTCCACCTCCGTCGGGTCGCTCAGCGCCTTGACTTGGAAACCGTCGCGCTCGAGAAGCGTCTGCATGTACTCGCAGATCGCTTTGTCGTCATCGACGATGAGAATACGTACGGCGGGGAGCTCCGGCGGCATCTGGCTTCTCCTTGCGTTGGGCTCGGCGAGGCCTGGGGTCGCTGCCGTTGGCCCGGCCTCGGGGCTTTCCGTCTTGCGTTCTGTCAGCGTTTGCATTGAATCCGCCCCCTCTGGATTTGGTAGCTGGACATTACAGTGATGCTTAACACGCGATGGCGAGCTCGGGAAGGCGAGATGCCCAACATTTCTTCACGATTTCGCGCGCATGAAATCATTTCGACACTTCTGTAGGGGGTGACTACAGAGACGTTCATGCCCGGCCATGTGTCCGCCGATTCGTTGCGCGCGCGTACCCACGCACGAATCGCGTTGACGAAGTCCCTTCGGCCCGCCATAAGGGCTGCCCCGCCGCGCGCGCTCGCCGTAGCGCGACCGTGCCGCGGCGGAAACGGGGCGTAGCGCAGCCTGGTAGCGCACTCGGTTCGGGACCGAGGAGTCGGAGGTTCAAATCCTCTCGCCCCGACTACATTGGTCAAGAAAGCGAAGGTACTCGGTTAGTTACCGGACAGGGGTCCTTCGCGCTTCCCGCTAGTTGCCCACTCCGAGCCGCTCGATGGCGTTGTGAAGATCGGCGGCGGTCGCGTGCAGATATCGCTCCGTGATCTTCAAGCTCGAGTGACCCGCGAGGACTCGAACAGCTTCGACGTGAGCGCCGCGCCCGAGCAACGCCGTGCAGAAGTAATGGCGAAGCCCATGGAAGGGCCAAGCGCCAGGCCGAGCTTCGACTCAAGGCGCTTCAGCACGGTCAGCACATGCTGGCGTCGCGGTGTTCGACCCGCGCCGTTCTGAACTATCCTCGTGTCACCTCGTTTCCCGCGCACCAGAGGTTCCAGAATCGCGCGAAGCGGGCTCGCAAGAGGAACCGCGCGCTCGTGGGTCGACTTCGGTGACAGCACTTCGTCCGCCGAAAAGGCGCGCCTCACGTGGATGCGGCTGCGCGCGAAGTCGATGTCACGGACTTCGAGTGCCCGGACTTCACCCATGCGAAGACCGCCGTAGATCGCGAGCGCGACCGCGACGTGGAGCCAGCCCCGCGCGCCACCCAGCAACTTCGTCACATCCTCGTCACTGGGGGCAGCCGGTAGCTTGCGTCCTGGTTTCGGCAAGCTTGGCATCTGGGGCAATCGCGCGAGCGCCTTGAACTCGACCGCCGCGCGCAAGATTGTGCGCACGAGCGTGAGGTGGGGCCGCGTTTGAACCCCGCGCTTCGAGAGCTTCGAAGCGAAGGTCATCATCGGCACGGCCCAATCCTCGTCGAGCCGCAGGTCGCGAAACTCGTCGAGCACGCCTTGCCGGAGCAAGTCGTTGTATCGCTCGCGCGTCGATGGCCGGCACTTGGCGGGCATGTAGAGGGGCTTGAACGTCTGTTCGACGAACTCCGAGAACGTGATCGTTCTCGTTGTCGGTTCGAGGTCGAGCGTGCCTCTCTCGGCAGCAAGTCGACGAAGGCGCTCGGCTTCGCCGTGCGCCCCGGCCGATGTCTGCAGAGACGCGCGCACGGCTCGAGGGGCTCGGCATCATCGACTCGAACGGCCATCTCGTCTCACGGGAGCTGCCTTCGGATATGCGCCCAGAGTCTGACGCCACGCTCGAAACGGGCTGATCCCCGATGCCGCGTCCGCGCATGGTCGTTGTCGCCGGTCCTCCGGGCAGCGGCAAGACGCGGTACTTCCCGGTCGCGGCTTTCGGCGTCGACGCATTCAATATCGACGATCGCTGCGCGCAGATCCTCCGGGAGCTACCGTGCGATACCGCGCGACGTTCGTCGCGCCGTGGCCAGAGAATGTGAACGGTTCGTCCTCGATCACATTGCGAACCGAAAGTCTTTCGCGGTCGAAACGACACTCCGAACCAACGCCGCGATCGAGCAGGCGGAGCTGGCGCGGAAGAGCGGCTTCGCTACGGAGATGCGTTTTGTCGCCACCGACTCGATCGCGGAGAACATCGCGCGCGTGCTCCAGCGCGCCCAGGCAGGCGGGCACGGCGCCTCCGAACGCGAGATCCGCGCGATCCATCAGGCGAGCGTCGCGAACCTGCGCAACGCGGTGTCCGCGTTCGAGCGGGTCCGTGTGTATGACTCGACGGTGCGCTGGGCGCCGCCGCGGCTCGTCGCGACGGTCCGTGATGGCCGAGTCGTACGCCAGGGGGCGACCCCCGCGTGGCTCGACGCCGTGCTTTCGGAGCACCGTCCCTGATGCTCGCGAAAGCCAATGGATGCTTTGGTGGCCGTTTCCCGCCCATTGCCCACTGCCGCGTCACTTTGCGTTGCACCAAGTTCTGTGCCGACGGCGGAGGAGGAACCGGAAGACCGCGGAATCACTCTGCGCTACGCGTGAAAAACCGCCTTTTTGGAGGAGCCGTCTTCCGGTCCTCTCGCCCCGACTCTTTCGTGAGGGGGCGTCGCCGGGGGGCGTTGACCTCCTCGAGCAGGTTTGCTCTGCGCCGCGTTGGGCTTGGCGCGCTCTCCCGTGGGGGCCTGTACTCGCCGGGTGCGCTCGCAAAGGCCGTGTGACCCGTGTCGACGGTACAGGCGAGGCCGGTGGGCGCGAAGCCGTCACGCTCAACGAATCCGGGTTCCGGCGAATCGCTTCCTCGAAGTGCCGCGCGAGAAAAGCGAATTACGGCCGTAGGGGCGTGACGCCTGCGCGGGGCCCGCCGCGCGAAAAAGCGGATTGGGCTCTCCACACTTCTCGATTCACGAATTTCTCATTCTCCTGGGCCGCGCCGTTCGAAGCCTCCCTCGCTCCGCGCCTGGCGCGCCACGCCTTCGTTACATTGCGCTGTTCTTTCCAGACTTGCGTTGATGCTCTGCGAGTTCTAGTGTATGGAATGCGAGGAGGTGGTGTGTTGAACGTGACGCCCTTGTCGGACATCGCCGAAGTGCGAGCGGCCGCAGATGTGGATCTGCCGGGCGTCCGGATTGCGGTGCTGGTGCCTTGCATGAACGAGGAGGCCGCGATCGAAAAGGTGGTCCTCGCGTTCAAGCGTTCGCTCCCCTCTGCGACTGTCTATGTCTATGATAATAATTCCACCGATCGCACCATGGAGGTTGCGCGTCGGGCTGGAGCCGTCGTTCGTCGGGAGACGCTACAAGGGAAGGGGCACGTCGTCCGCCGCATGTTCAGCGACGTGGACGCGGACGTTTACGTGCTCGTCGACGGGGATGACACTTACGACGCGTCCGTGGCGCGCAGCATGGTGAACCGCCTCCTCGACGAACAGCTCGACATGGTGAACGGCGCGAGGCAGACACAGATCGAAGAAGCCTATCGGCCCGGGCATCGCCTCGGGAACGCGGTGCTCACGGGGCTGGTCGCGCTGATCTTCGGGGATCGCATGCAGGACCTACTGTCAGGGTACCGCGTCTTCTCTCGGCGGTACGTGAAGTCGTTTCCGGCGCTGTCGACAGGCTTCGAGACCGAAACCGAACTCACCGTGCACGCGCTCGAGCTCCGGATGCCTCTGGCAGAGGTCAAGACGCAGTACAAGGACCGGCCGCCCGGATCCGTGAGCAAGCTACGGACGTTTCGTGACGGGTTTCGTATCCTCAAGACGATCATCAATCTGATGAAGGGTGAACGCCCTCTCCTCTTCTTCTCGCTCACGGCCATGTTGCTCGCCCTTCTGTCGATAGGGCTCGCCGTTCCGGTCATCGTGACGTATCGGCAGACAGGCCTGGTACCTCGCTTCCCGACCGCGATTCTCAGCAGCGGCATCATGATTGTAGCCGTCCTTTGCCTCTTCTGCGGCCTCATCCTGGACACGGTCACGCACGGACGTCGTGAGATGAAGCGGCTCCGCTACTTGGAGATCGCGGCGCCGCAGCGGCAAGGCACGCGGGAGTCTGACCTGTCGAACGCGCCAATCCAGGAGACGGCCGCGAGCTAGAGATTGCCGCCGCAGTTATTTCACGGGCGGAGCACCGTCGCCGAGTCGCAGGTCGAGCACCGTGATCGAGTAAGCCGGGAGCGTCTGCATCAACGTCGTCCCGGCGGCATTCGCCGTAGCTGGCGTGAATCCCTGCGCGGCTCCCTGGTACGTGTACGCTTGGGCGGACTCGACGTTTCCGCACGACGAGACATCCACGTGCGCCAAGATGGTTTCGGAGGGCGAGAAGTTGAGGGCGATCGCCACCAGATGCTTGCCCGAGTCGTCGCGGGACGCGAAGAGCCCCTCTTGTCCGGGATGCTCGACCGTTGCCGGGGTGAACCAATCCAGGAAGCGTGCGCCCTTGCCGTCGTAGTCGCGATATGCGCGGAATGCCCACATCCCCGGGCTCCCCACTGGAGGGCTCGTCCAGTAGTACGCGGACGTGACCCCGAACTGAGCGAACCGACCCAACGTCTCCGCGGTAGCAAGCGCGCCGCTCATGTGCCGCGCGCCACCGAAGTTCCACTCGCCGATCGAGATGCCGCGACCGGGGTAGTTCTGATCGATCCACTCGTGCAGGCGGGGCAGCAGCTTCACCGGCTCCTTGACCCATGACTCGTCGACATAGGTCGGATCCCAGAGCATGCGGGTCGTTCGGATGCGGAGAGCCGCGGTGTTCGGGTCCGCCGCATCACTGAAGACGCCGTCTGCGTACGGGTACGCGTGCACGTCGAGCACGTCGAGCACACGAACGCCCGTGGTCTTGTCGTGCTCGGCCAGCGCCTTCAAGTAGTAGGCGATGACCGGCAAGTCCCCGTGTGCACGGCGATCAGGACGAGCGGCGGTGCCACCGTTCGCCATGTCCTTCGCCGAATACATATAGCCGGTCCAGCCCCACTCGGCCGGCCCCGCGATGACGGCCTCGGGGTCGGCCTCGCGGATCGCCGTTCCGTACTCGATCGCTCGCTGGACGATCTCGTCGTACGACGTGGGCTCCGGATGCGCGTCGCGATGGGTCGACGGCCAGAGCATCGGCTCGTTGTCGAGGATGTACATCGCGACGCTGCGGCTGCCGGTCTTCGCGTCCTCCTTGCGTATCGCCTCGATCCATCGCTTCACGAAGGCCGGCGTAATCGGGATATAAGCTCGTTCGGCCGAGGTCGCGATGGGTTTTCCGTTTCGGTCATTGCCATTTCCGACATCCGGACGATAGGGGTCGGTCTTTTCCTGCGGTCCGAGGAGAGAGACCGGAAACGAAAATGATGACTTGTCCTTCGCCACCCACCCCATGATGGGAACGGTCAGCGCAACAGGCGTTTTCCGTGCCGCGTTCTCCTGCAGGAACTGGGTAAACGGAGGCGCGTCGCGATTCTCGAAGAACCAGTCGCTGCCGGCGTTCCACGCGTGGACTTCCCAATTGTATGTCGACGTGAGATTGCCCCCCCAACGCCCGACGGTGACTCCGAACGGGGGCGCATCCTTGTCGGGCACGGCCCCATAGATCAGCGGGCTAATCTTGGTGGCCTTCGCCCGACAATCGATCGACATGGCGACTCGTCGCGAGGTCGTGGGCCCCGAGACGGAAGCGACCGATTGCGGAGGCGCCGTCCGTGGGCTTCCTGCGGTGAGTGCGATCTTGTCGATGGGGACGGGCTCGGTGCCATAAGGGCGGAACGACTGCAACACGACGCGGTCGAACGGGACTCCACCGGGGTTGAGCCGATCCATCGACAGATACACTTCGGTCCATCCGTCGCCGACGTCTGTTCTGTCGTCCGGCGAGACCTTGACCCTCGCGAGCATGGCTCCGGCAACCGATACCAAATGCGCCTCGAGAAACTCTCCTTCGCCAGGGGGCTCTTTGACGCGGAAAACGAGTCCGCCAAAATTGCCGCCCAGCCCTACCTTCGAGAGCATCCAACCGCCATATTGGTCGAAGCGGACCATGGCCGGCACGCTCGGCTTCATCTCGACCGGCGTCCACCCCCAGTTTTGCCAGCCATTTTTCAAGCCGCCGTCGTAAATCGACTCAACGATTTCCGACCGACCGGCGGGTGCCGCAATCGTGGAGGGCCTGTCCGGCATCGGAGGCGCGGATCGAGGGCAGGCAGACACGCTAAGCGCGGCGAGCGCTATGCCGCCGATTTGACGCGGAAAAATCATCTTTGCGCGCCGGGACTGTACAAAAGAATGGGCCTCTAAGGAAGGGGCGAGGAGGCGAGAATGGCCCGGTACACCGCTGCGAAACGCGACGCCACGAGCGTGTCCTGAAAGTTCTCGGTGACGCGGATGCGTCCCTTCGAGCCCAACGCGGCTCGCAGCGACGGATCCGCGGCGAGTCGTAGCAGTGCCGCTGCGATCGCCTCGGGCGAGTTCGGTTCCACCAGGATCCCGTCGACGCCGTCGTCGATCATCTCGGGCACCGCGCCGGACCTGGCCCCTACGAACGGGCGGCCGGTCGCCTGCGCCTCAATCGCGACCAGTCCGAAAGGTTCTTCGGTCGACGGAACGCAAACGATGTCCGCAGCGGCGTGGATCTCGTTGGCCCTGCGGTCCGGATCAAAGCAACGAACGAAGTCGCTGACTCCGAGCGACGCCGCCAGTTCTTCGATCTCCGCACGGAAACTCGCAGCGGGCCCGACGTAACTCGTGTCGTTCCAACCGATGAGCGCGAGCTCGATCGCAGGGTTCTGTCGTCGAGCAAGGGCAACGGCCCGGACCAGGTCCTTCTGGCCCTTGAGCAACCAAAATCGGGCCGGCTCCACGACCGCGATCGCGCCCTCCTTGAACCCTAGAAACGCGCGCATCGCCGAGCCGTCGACCGTCGGCGAGAAGTATCCGATGTCGACTCCGTTGTGGACCCAGGTCAGCACGCGTGCCGGGATGCCAATCTGCGCCTCGATACCATCGCGCACGAACTTGGAGACCCCGACGATCGCACCGGCGAGGGAAGCCACGGTCCGCAGAATGACGCGCTTTTGGGGACTCCAGAGCCTTGGGATGCTGTGGAAGTGGACGACGAGCGGCGTCCGGCTCGCGACGCTCAGGAGCGTGCCGGTAAGCATCGACGGAATGCTGTCGACGACATGGATCAGATCGATCTCGCGGTCGATCACTAGTTTCTTCAGCTCGAGCACCGCGCGAGCGTTCAACCGGCCGCCGAGCTGCACCCTGAGGACCTCGATATCCGGGCCGAGGTTGAGCACGCCGTCGGTGTGGTGTCCGAGGACGACGAGCGGGACGATTCCGTTCGCCGCGCCATACCGCAAGATCATCGCGATCACGGACCACGGCGAATTGAGGTAGGACTCGGCGAAGAGAAAGAGAACGCGCACGGGGGTCGGCGCCGAACCGGACTCCGACTTCGCGCGGGCCCGTCGGCGGCGCCCGGCGATCCAGCTCGATAGATTCACCTTGCAATCTCCTCGACCCGGGGCTCGACGGCGAAGTCACGGCGCATCGGAGTGCAAGTACCACACTCTGCGTTCTGTTTCGCCAGCTTTCGCGGGCGTCGTTCGCCGTGCGTGGCGGTCCGTTTCGCGGTCCGTTCGCGCTCCGTTCGCGCGGCGCGGCGGACCTACCGAACGAGTGCCGACGTCACCCCGTACGTGGGGTTCGGGGATACGTCCTTGAAGGGAGCCGTCACGATCGTCGAGAGATTCTCGGTCGTCGTCGACATGGCCACGACGGACCAGGTCACGCCCGCATCGCTCCCCGCGTCGGACTGGGTCTGCCAGAGACCGATGATGCGACCCGCGCCGTCGTAGAACGGCGCGAGCGGGAAGTTGGCGATCGCCGGGGTACCCAGGGTCGTCTGCGTGGGGTTCCACGGCAACCATTGGCTGCCGACTTTCAGGTAGGCGTGCGTCGAATCTACCAGGATGAGGCCCGAGACGAGATTCAGGTCGCTCGTTTGGTAGAGCCACGTCGGCGCCGCGGACGCGAGTCCGATCGACTCGACGCCGCGTCCGAACCGGAGCGAGCCATCGCCGCCGTCGGGATCGCCGTAGCAGCC
Source organism: Polyangiaceae bacterium (assembly GCA_035482215.1). GTDB lineage: Bacteria > Myxococcota_A > Polyangia > Polyangiales > Polyangiaceae > Palsa-1150. Next base: position 26,753 of record DATHQY010000043.1, read on the forward strand.
GCCTTCGGACACGAGGATCCGGCCGTTGGCAAAGTCGGGCACGAGGGTCTCGGGGTTGTATCCGAGCAGATCGATCGCGCCGTTCCCGGCGTCGGTGAGAGCCACCACGGCATTCGTCGTCGGATCGATCGCGACAATCTCGGCGTGCGACGCGAGGCATGGCGGGACGTCGTCGGTCCCCTGATACGTGCCGTACTCGTTGATCCGCTGCAGGAGGAGATAAACGCGATGGGTGGCCGGGTCGTAGGCCCCCGCGCTCATCTCGATGAGACCGTCCGGATCGTCCGGCGCGACGAATGCCGAGAGGTCGATCGTTCCCGTCTTCGTCCCCGAGGCCACATCGATGATCGCCACGCTGTTCTCGGCGTACCGGGCGACGTAGGCCTGGGCTCCGGTCGTCACCACGACGGTATAAGGGTTCGAGGCATAAGGTTGCGCGTCCGCGGTGTCGTTGACGTCGATCGTCGTGCCCACCGTTGCCGGCATTTCGGAATTGAGCTCCAGCACCGTGCCTGCGCCTCGCTCGAGGACGAAGCCGAGCCCGCCGCTCGCCGACGCCACGGAATCCTCGTCGGCCAACGCCAAGTTGCCCAAGGGGGCGTCGGGATCCAGCGAGACGACCGAGAGCTCGGCATTCGTGAAATCCGTCCCCACGAAGATGGCATAGGAGACGGGACCGCCGTCGCTCGCGTCGATGGCGGCGCCGGTATCCGGGGCTTCCCCGGCGTCCGCATCGGCCGCGCCGGCGTCCGCCGTCGTGCCGTCGGCGGCCGCGTCGTTCACCGTTGCGTCCGTGCCCGTCTCGGCCGCGCTGGCGTCGGCCGCGTCACTGTTGGCGGCGGCGCTCGCGTCCTGTGTCGTGGATGCATCCGGTGCCGTGCCATCCGGTCCCCCGTCGCCGACCGGACCCTGCGTGACGGAGGTCGTGTCATCGCCGCACGCCACGACCGCAGCCGCGCTCAAGACGAGCGCGCACGAAAAAAACCACTGACGACGCATCATGTTCGGTCTCCAGCAGCCCGCCGCTCCGCGGGGCTTCGTGGGAGGCCGCGGGCCAGGCGAGCATCGCCTATCCCACGCTCCTCCTCGGTCGTGCTCGATCCGGTCTCCGGACTCCCGGGTCTTCCTCCCTCGGCCCTTCCCGGAGCTTGCGCTCCAGTGGCTTGCCGAGATCGTCGCCGGTTACCGTGGCGGGGGCCGCGCCGGATTCTCACCGGCTTCCCAAGCGAGCGCGCCCCCTTTTGGGAGGCGCGAACGCGATCGTGCACGGGTCCGGGCGCGCGCAACCGCGAACGCTTACGGACCAGGGCAGCCCACTACGCGCCTTCCGTGGCCTCGTCAAGACTCCCGCTCGACGCGCCGACCCTCAGGTGCGGTGTACGGTCGCGAGCCTCGCACCGCTCGCGAGAGCCGTGCGCACGCGCTGCGCCGCTTCCACCATATGAGCGAGAGCCGGCTCCACTTCCTCCCAACCGCGCGTCTTGAGGCCGCAGTCCGGGTTGACCCAAAGCTGATCGGCGGGAAGAACGCGCGCCGCACGGAGGAGCAAGTCGACGATCTCGTCGACCGTCGGTACGCGAGGCGAGTGGATGTCGTAGACGCCCGGTCCGACTTCGTTCGGGTAGCGGAACGTCGCGAACGCATCGAGCAGATCCATCCGGGAGCGCGACGTCTCGATGCTCACGACGTCCGCGTCCATCGCGGCGATCGACTCGATGACGTCGTTGAACTCCG
>DATHQY010000044.1:0-13283 GCA_035482215.1 Polyangiaceae bacterium
CGTGCGCCTACGGGCATGACGGAGCCGCCGGTCGCCGAGATGGCGCCGGGCGCGACAGACGAGATGTTCATGGTGTACCTCCGCTCGGTTCTCCTCAACCCGAGTAGAACGGCGGGCGCCGCGCTTCCTTGAGCGAAAAAAGGACGCCGGAGCCGTCTGGGCGGGAGGACTGCGTCCTTCCACGGGATGAACGGTCCACGCGTCGACGCGTCGACGGAAAGGCGTCCGCCGAGTCGGCGGAACCGTTCTTCGAGCGGGGGGCCGCGTCGGCGCGTTTGACGGGACCGTCTCTCGCGCAGGCGGACGGTCCGTGCGGGTCAAGGAGCCGTCGGCGGAATCGTTGGCCGTCTTTCTGAAGGCGATGGCACGCTCTCTCAAGACGACGCGCGCGTCCCTCGTCCCGGCCGAACCGTCTCGACGCGCCGGACGGGGCGGCCAACCCGACGACCGTGTCGGCCGGCTTCAGAACGGCAGTTCTCGCGCGCAGAGTTGCCTATCTCGCGCTCGGTGCACCCATCACCATCGTCGCGCCGGCGGACGCATCCCTGCGAAACGGGGCACCGGTCCTTGCCTCGGGAACGGCCGCCCTCGCCGCGACAACCGCCGTTCTCGTTCGAAGAACGGCGCGGGGCTCGCTAAGGACCGCTCGCCTGGCGCCGAGAAGCGCTCTCTTTCGGCACTCGGACCGATCGACGGGGCAAGAAATCCTCCCGTCGTCGCCACCGTCGAGGTCCTCGCGCTCGCACAGGCTCTCCTCCCTCTCAGGAGGGCTCGGCTCGCGATCAGAATCGCCACAGCGGCGATACCGGGGCCGCCTCGACGTTGAATACGGAATAGAGCCATTGGATGTGCACGAACATCAGCGCGATGAACGCGACGACGCACACGGTCAAGTAGAGCATGAGGAGCTTCTCGCGATGCAGTCTCTCCGGACTCTGGCACGGGCTGTCCTTCTGCAATGCGATGCGCAGGTAGTAGCAGAGGAACCCGGCGATGAGCGGGAAGAGAAGGACGAGCTCGAAGTGGTAACGGATGATGAATATCCCGAGGAGGAGCGCGAACGTCGTCGCGTAAAAGAACATGCTGCAGAGCAGGCTCTCCTCGTCGTAGAAGGCGAACGATTTGCGGTACGCGGCAGCGGCGGTGGGATTTCCGATCGCGCGGTACTCGGCGAAGCGCTTGCTGGCCATGAAGAAGGCGCCGATCATCCAGTACGCGCCCAAAAGGCACACCGGCGGGACGTCGCTGGCGGTGACCGCGAACCAGCCCAGCGTGAGGCGGATCGGGTTGTTCACCGACTCGGTGAGGACATCGACGAAAGCCACGTCCTTCGCACGGATCGGACGCACGTTGTACACGAAGCCCATGACGAGGAGAGCGAGGGCCGAGACCGCGAACGGCCGATTCAGGCGCGTGGCGAGGAAGATGCCCACGGCGCCGAGCGCGACCCATTCTACATAGGCGGCCGGCAGCCAGATGAGACCCGAGGGAATCGGCCGGTGCCGCTTCTCGGCGTGATGCAGATCGGTCGGCGCGTCGAGTATCTCGTTCAGGACGTAGTTGCTCGAGGCGACGAGGCAGGTCGCGGCGAGGCCGATGGCGGCGTGGGCGAGGGTCGTCGCGCCGAAGGCGCCGGGCCGGTAGAAGCAGGCCAGCACCACGCCGATCAACATGAAGACGTTCTTGAACCAATGGTCGGGGCGAAGGATGGCGACGTAGGCGCGGAGCGTGGCCCCGGCCGTCCGCGACCAGGGCCGCGCGCGCTCGACGTGGCGCGCGTCGCGCACGCCTCCACCATGGCGAATCGAGTTCACCGGTTCGGCGGGGGGCGGGCTGATGCTTGCCATTCCTCGTCCCGAGTCTAGCTGATAGCGTCGATTCCAAATGCTCCTTCTCGTCTTCGCTCTCGGGGGAGCGGTCTTTGCTCTTGCGGTGTGGTCCATCCTGCGCCGGCTCGCAGACACTCCCAGCGGCGACGACACGGCGACATCTCTCCTCGACGGGGCCTGCGCCACGGCGATTCTCGCTTTCGCCACGTGGATAGCGACGAGCTGGGCGCTCGCTCTCCCACATTGGCTTTCCCGGCCGACGCTCGTCGCGGCGGGGCTGCTCGAGCTCGTCATTGGGGGATTCATCCTCGTTCGAGCCGGCGCTCTCCGATCGCGGGAGATCGGCACATTCGACCGGGTGACGGCGGCCGTATCGCTGATTGCCCTCTCGCCCGTCGTTCTGTGGATCGCCTTCGTCGCGTGGCGGGGAACGGTCCTGCCCGTCTACAACCACGACGCGCTGGCCTATCACCTGCCGAAGGCGGTCCTCTTGATCGGGGGCCACGGATTCCACGCGCCGGACGTTCCTGAAGCGCGGATAGCGACGTGGCCGTGGAACTACGAGCTTCTCCTCGCCGACACGATGATCCTCACCGGCGGCGACCACGCGACTGCCGCTCTCTCGACGCTCGCCTATTTCCTTTTCGTACTATTCGCCGCGCGCATCGCGTCGTCGTGGTGGGGCTGGGGCGCGCACGCGCCCGTGGCGGCTTCGATCGCCGCTGCGACGCCCATCGCCGTCCTTCACAGCGGCCTGCACAAGAACGATCTCTTGATGGCGGTGTTCGCGCTGGCGTCGCTGGTCTGGTCGGCGCGGTGGCTCGCCCGCGGCTGCCGTGCCTCCGCCGTCCTCGCCGTCGTTGCCCTCCTCCTGGCCATCGGCACCAAGGTGAGCGGATTCTTCGTCGTCGCCGCCGTGGCGCCGATTCTTCTCTTCGGCCTCTTCGGCCGTCGAGCGCAACGCCCGCGCCTGTCGGGACGGGAGCTCATGGTCGCGGCGGGCGGAAGCGTCGCGCTCGCGCTCGCGCTCGGCGGCTGGCCCTATGTCGACAATCTCCTTCGCATCCATCGTCTGGCCTCCCCGCCGCAGATGACGGGCGGGGCCGGATACGGCGACGGATCGAACATCTGGACCTATACCGTGCTCGCCTTTCTCCGGCCGTTCGAGGGCGAGGGCGGGGTGTGGAATCCGTTTCGAGGCGAGACCTGGTGGTGGCTCTCGAACGACGTCTGGATGTCCCATTTCGGCGCGCTGATATCGGTGCTGGCCGCGGGCCTCGTGCCGTGCGTCCTGCTCTTCCGCAAACGAGGGTCGCGCATGGCGCGCCTGGAGAGAGCGGCGGCAAGCCTCGGCGCGCTCGCGTTGTATGTCATCACTCTGCCCACGCAGATGCGGCCGGTCGGGTTCTTCGCGACGTTCGGCCGCTACGTGCTCTTCATCGTGCCGGTCGTGGTGGCGTGGACGGTCAGTCCGCTCCTCGTGGCCGTCGCGCAACGGGCGGGGGCGATGCGCGCGCCCGTGCTCCTGGCGGCGGCGGCCGGGTCGTTCGCGTGGGCTGTCTACATCATGCTGGCCTTCGGGGTGCACGACGCCTACGCCCCGATCGAATGGGTCGCCCACATGCTGAACCACCCGGAGGATCGTGTTCCCTTCGTCCGGCAGAACCGCGCGGCGAGCGTGTTCGACGCCGTCGCGGACTCGAAGCAGATCTGCGCGATCGACGTAGGATACGACACGTGGATCTATCCGGCCTACGGCGCGGACTGGACGCGCAAGGTCGAATTCTTGCGTCCCGCGGCCGGCGAAATCGCCATTCCCGACGACGCTGGATGGGTGATCGTGGACCGCTCGTGGAACGTGTTCTTCGGCAATCCCGGCTTCGTGGACATGGGGCAAGCGCGGAACTTCCTCGGTCGGGGCGAGCCGACCCGCGAGGACCTGAAAGTCTACCGGCAGCTTCGCCGCGATCCGCGCTTCGTTCTCGTCTACGACGACCGATCGCAGAACCAGGCGCTCTTCCGCCGCAAGCCCTGAGAATCTTCGTGTGGCCCCGAAGGACCACGTCATGGCGACGAGGCTGGTTCTTCGGGAGCCGGCCCAGGCTCGTAGCGGGAACCGAACAAGATCTGGGCGAGCGTCGGGGGTCGAGGGACGGGCACAGGCGCGTCGTCGGCGTCGATCGGAACCAGCGGCAGTATCGATTCGAAGAGAAGGAAATCTCCTTGAACGGCAACGAGGCGCACGTAGCCCGTCAGCGCGGCGGTTACGGCGGCGCCCAGCTCGGGCTCCCGGCACTCGAAGAGGAAGTAACGAAAGCGAGTGAAGTCCCAAGCGGGGCGAAGCTCGAAGACACGTCGTTTGATGCGCGTACGGACTTCTGCCCACTCCTTGTTCGGGTATTGCGCGACGACGGAAATCGGAGATTGCGTGTAATCGATCATGGTCCGGCCGCCGCGTTCGGCGACGATGGATCCGCCTACGACGGAAGGGTTCCACAAGCGGCCCGGCAGTCTTTCGCCGGACTCCAACACGAGGACGGCGCTGCCCGGATCGATTCGGGGCAGGAGGACACGCAAGTTGGAATAGACGCGGTTGCTGTCGACGAACGTCGGCCACGCGATGAGCAGCGATCCGAGCGGCAGGAGAGGGCAGAGCGCCCGTGGCAGGAAGCGCGCGGTCCTTCGGGTGCCTGCAGCCAGCGAGACCGCGAGGATGGCCCATACGGGCGGGAGCGCGCGATGGTAGACGAGCGTCGTCGACTTCACGGTCGAGGGCGCCGCGAAGTAGACGACCAGAAGCACGAGCGCGAACACCTCGAAGCGAAGCGCGTGAAATCGCGCGCCGAGGGGGCGCACCGAGGGCGTTGTGGGCACCGCCGCCGCCGGCGCGTGGCGGGCGTTCTTGGCGCGATCGAGCGCGAAGAGAACGACGGGAACGAGTGCGAGGGCCATCATCGAGTTGCGGATGTACGGCTCGAACCCCCCGAACAGGACGCCGGGCATCGTGAAGAGCTTGTGATCGAGCGGGACGAAGCGGGTATCGGGGGTGCCGAGGTGCCGAGCATCCGCGAGATGCCACGCGTATTCGTACGCGGAGAGGATCACCAGCCCCGAAAACACGAGAACCGCGAGCCGAAGCGCGACGGACCGTGAATTCTGGCGGACGCCGATCGAGCCGACGAGGAGGGCTCCGCACCCCGCCATCTGCATGGCCTGATGCGCGAAATGGAGAAGAACCATGGCGCCGCACACATGGATGGCGCCGCGCGTCGTGGGATTGGCCGCAAACCGATCAATAGCCGGCAGGAGCATGAGCAACACGGCCAGGCCGAGCATGTTCTGGACGAGCCCCCAGAAGAAGAGCCAACCGAAGCCGAGGGGGGCCACGAGAAGGGCGGTCCACCGCGGCGCTTCCAGATAATCGGCGAATCGTGCGGCCCCGACGGGCAACGCGACGAGGACGAGCGCGACCCCCACCTTGGTCGCCCAGGCGATCGGGAGCAGATAGGAGAGGGCGAGGACGATCAGCGAAAAAAGCTGATTCGAGTGGCCCAGGTTGACGAAGTAGAGCGCGCGCGGGACGAATCGCGGGTCCGCCCAGTGGCGCAGGAGGCCGATGCCGGCCTCGTGGAGCGGCAGATCGTCCATCGGCGGAAACGCGGCCCACAGCACGGGGACGGCGAACGCGAGACCGACCGCGAGGGGAGCAAACCGTTCGACCGGACGCATGGCGGGCGGATCAGCTCAGAAGCCCCGCGGGTCGATCCTGTAGATCGACGCCCGGTTGATCGGCGACCGGAACACGAGCTCCAGCACCGCGGGATGCGTTTCCGCGTAACGAAACATGTGGTTGTGCATCCAGTGCACGGCGACCAGGCGCACGCCCCGGTCGTAGAAGCGCCGGAGGATCGCCGGCGTTTCGGCCGACGTATCGGCACGGTCGTGCAGCTCCCACACGTCGTGAAAGAGCTCGGGGTACGGATAAATGAAATAGCGGCTCAGACCCTGCACGCAGACGACGCGATCGTACTGCCAGCGGAGCATGCAGTAGTCGGCTTCCGCGATGTTCAAGACGGGGTGCTCGCCGTTCGCGACGAGGAGGTCGCGCGTGCCCTCGTACTGGCGCGACGCGAGGTGTCCGGGGCTCGCCGCCGTGTCGAGGCCGTGGAGCACCAGGACATCGAACGCGAGGGCTGCGGCGATCGCCGCCTCGCCCTTCGATCTGCGCCGCGGCGTGAGGACCGCGAGAAACGCGAACGCAACCGGGACCGAGTACTCGCGCGTGCGAATGGCCTGCGCCGTGAGGAGAATGCCCGCGAGCGCCATCCCTGCGAGCACGATCGCGTCGGTGCGAGCGATGCGCGGTGTGCTCCGGGCCCGCACGATGGTCACGACGACCGCTGCGACGATCGCGGCGAGGAGCAGCGCCCACTCCGGATGCACGAGAAGAAGGCGCGCGGAAAAGCCGTGGAACTCGGCGATTTCCTGGTCGTCGTAGAGACTTGCGGTGTCGCGGCCCATTTCACCGATGTGGAGGAGCGCGAACCGCCAGGGGGAAGCGCGCATATCCATGTACGGATTGAGTGTGAGCCCGAGGGCCAGGCCCGCCGCCGTGAACGCCGGTTCCACGAGGCGCGTGGCGCGAAGCTCGGGCGAGAGCAGGGCGAGCGCCAAGACCCCTGCCACGTGGAAGGGCAGGAGAACCACGCCGCCGTTGTAACTCAGCATCGCGGCATATCCGATCGCGACGAGCATCCAGCGGCGGCGTGCCGTTCGCGGTTCGAAGAAGGCGACCTGCGCGAGCGCGAAGAGCAGAATCACCGTGAGCTGGCCTCCGCGGAGCTGGAGAAATCGCCAGTCTTGCGTCGAAAAGAGCATCGGCACGATCGCCCAGATGCCCGCGTGAACGACGCCGCGCGCGGCCAAGAAGAGGTACATCGACACGCAGACCGCGGCGAAGAGGAACGCGGTCGCCACGGCCATCCCGAGCTCCGCGTTCGGAATCCACGCGAAGGGCGCGAGGAGGAGGTGGTAGCCCCAGTAGTGATCGACGGGCATGTCCGCGAGGACCGTCAGCGGGAGCCCGTGCGCCATGTCGGGTACGAGGGCGCCGTGCGCGATTTCGCGACCGACGGAAAAGTGGTAGTGGCTGTCGGCGGAGTAGGGATACCCGCGGTCGGCCCAAAGCAGCGCGGCGGCGTAGCTGCCGCTCACGAGCGCCACGGCGGCTGCCCCCGGGGCGACGCCGGCGGTGCTCAGTGCGCGAACTCCTGGAGGAGCTCTTCGGGGATCGCGACCGGCTTGCCGTCTCGATCCGCGTCTTCGATTTCTTTCCTCACCGTATCCATCAGCTTCCGCAGCGACGGCGGAAAGGGGCGTGTCATGGGCACATCGTCGGAATCGATGGGCACCAGGGTGTGCGTGGATTCGAAGAGGTACCAGTCTCGGCTCGAAGCGACGAACTTCGCGTCGTCGCGAAGCGCGAGGGAAGCCGCGATCGCGACCGTCGGCTGCGACGTCCATATGAGCAGGTAGCGAAATCGCTTCAGGTCCCACTCCGGCCGAATCATGTAGAGCCGTCCCGTCGCCCGCTCGACGATGTCCGCCCATTGCTTTTCGGGGCGTTGCGACACGATGGAGATGGGCGACTGGCTGTAATCGTAGAGGGACCGGCCGCCGTGCTCCGCCACGATATGGCCCATGGCCGCGACGGGACTCCATAGGCGGTACGGCGGATCGGGACCGAGGTCGACGCAGGCGACGGAGCTCCCCCGTTCCATGTGCTTCATCACTTCCGCCAAGCCGGAATAGACCCGGTGGCTGTCCACGAACGAAGGCCATGCCACGAGCACCGACGCGATGGGGAGCGCCGCGCAGATCAATCGCGGAACGGCCCGCAACGCGGACGCCGTCCCTGTCGCAGCCGACACCGCGAAGATCGCCCACGCCGGCGGCAGGAACCGATGGTAGACGAGGGTCGTGCTCTTGATGTTCGCGGGGGCGGCGAAGTAGATCGCCAGGAGCGCGAGGGTGAAGATCTCGAAGCGCCAGGCGTGGAGCCTCGCCCACCGGGATTCATCGCGCGGGCCGCGACGGGCGCGGCATCGCACGACGAGCGACCAGACCACGGGTATGCACGCCAGGAGCAAAATGAGATTGCGGATGTACGGCTCGAATCCGCCGAAGAGCACGCCGGAGATCGCGTCGACCTTGTGCCACAGGTCTACCCACAGATAGGGCGCGGTACCCTGGTGCACCGGGCCCGCGAAGTGCCACGCATATTGGTGCGCCGCGTAGACGACGCCGATTCCGAAGGCGACCGGCATGCAGCGCCACCCGGTCGCTCGCAGGGACCAGGAGGCTCCGAGGCCGCAAAACCCGATCGCCGCGCACGCCACGAGTTGCATCGCCTGGTGGGCGAAGTGGAGAAGCACCAGGGCCGCGCAGACGCGGAGAGCTCCGCGTCCGGTCGGGCGCGTCGCGAACGCGTCGATCGCCGGCAGTGACGCGAGCAGCACCGAGAGACCGATGATGTTCTGGATCAGCCCCCAGAAGAAGAGCCATCCGAGGCCCATGGGAGCGACCAAGAGCGCGGTCCATCGTGGCGCGCCGACATGATCGGCGAACCGCGCTGCGGCAACGGGGAGCGCCGCCACCGCCGCCGCGACGACGAGCTTCGTCGCCCACGCGATCGGCAGCGCCAAAGACAGCGCAAATACCAAAAACGAGAAAAGCTGGTTCGAGTGCCCGAGATTGACGAAATAGATCGAAGGGGGCGCAAAGACGCGGTCCCCCCAATGACGCAAAAGGCCGACGCTCGCCTCGTGGAGGGGAACGTCGGCCATCGGCGGAAACTTCGCAATCAGGACCGGCAACGCGAGAAACGCCCCGGCGCACCACGGCGCCGCACGTTCGAAGCGGTCGATCTCGCCCGGAAGCATTCGACGGGTGGAGAGGCGGAGTGGAGAGGCGTTGGATACGCAGCCGACGCGCCGCGGCCGCGCGCGGAAGGCGCGGGCCGCGCACGTCGTTCGGATTACTCTTCGGGGTTGATCTCTTCCATCGTCGGCGAGATGCCGACCGCGCCCGAGAGCGCGGCGCCGTAGACGTTGAACGTGGAGAGCACGGTGTCGCCGTTCAGGTCTCCGTGCGCGGTCGCCGTGAAGCTGCCGTTGAGCGCGCTCGAATTGCCGACGCTGTAGGCATACTGGTAGTACTGCGGTTCATCCATCGTGAACTTCAGGCAGGTCCAGCCGGAGGTCGAGTCTCCGCTCCAGTCGCTGGGAACGCTCTGGTACTTTGCCGCCGCCGGGACGGTTCCCGGAACCGAAGTCGAGCTCCCGCAGAATTGCCGCAGAATCGCGGTCTGACCGCTCGCGACGAGGGCGGTGCCCTTCTCGCGCTCGACGGCCGCGGCCGCGTCCTTGGCGATCTGGCCGAGCGAGTTGCGCGCTTCGGCCGTCTTCGCGTTGGCGATGTACTTGCGCACGCCGTAGATGGCGAGCACCGACAAGATGCCCACGATCGCGACGACGATCATGAGCTCGATGAGCGTAAATCCTTCTTGCTTCTTCTTCATCAACCGACCCATGCTCGATTCCTTTCGCGCGCTCGTGCACATTGCCCGAGTTGGCGGCTCGTTATTGCCCCTCGTTGCTTATCCAAACTTGATTGCTCCACGACGTGGTGAACACGTCGGTGAAATTGGTCGGATCGTTGTCGAGATCCGCCTCGGCGCCGATGACGAACCAGTCGATCGTCGTCGTCTGCGGGAAATTCAGCGAGGTGCCGTTGGCACTCGGCGACGCGGGAGGGGGGCTCCCGGCCGGCCCGGCCATCGTTGCGTACCCGAAGAGCACCGGGCCATCGACGTGGACCGGGAGCATCGACCAATCCATGGATGGCGCGCACCCCACGCTACACGGGGCGCCCCAGACGGTCATGATGCCGTACACCGGATTCGCGGGGTAGAGGCATCCGGCGGCGCCCACGCCGCTGGGAATGCAGGTGGAGATGCCAGCATATTGCTGCGTTTCGGAGTGGTAGGACTCCTGCGCGACGCGAATGCTTTGGACCATGCCCGTCGCCTCGGAAACGTGGGAGGATTGAACCAGCTTGCGGTAACCGACGACCGCGAGGGTCGCGAGGATCCCGACGATCACGACGACGATCATGAGCTCGACGAGCGTGAAGCCGTGCATAGGGCGTTTCACCACGGGACCATTCCGTTGCAATGCAGTGCTCGTGCCATGTGTCCGCAAGTCTCGCGCGGAGTGGCCGGAAGGAGCAAATTCGGTCGAATCGTCGGCGTTTCGCGCGAGGGAGGCGTGAAGTCGGTCAAGTGACGAATGACAATTTTCGTCACTCGAGGGGGGGTCAACCCGACGTTCTACGGCCCAAAATGGCTCTCGCGTGCGTCAACGATCTGGCTCTCTGCGGCCGCGGGGAGAACCGATGGATCGCAAGCCGCCAAGCCGCCTACTTTTCCTCCGATGAGGGAGGGTCGGTTTCCCCTTCTTCGTCGGCTCCGGCCAGGGCGTGCTTCTGGAAGCGGTACCGCAGGCTGCGCAGCGTCACGCCGAGGAGCTTCGCGGCGTGCGTCCGAACCCCGCCGGATCGCTCGAGTGCCTGGAGCAAGAGCCTCCGTTCGACCTCACCCAGGACTTGGTCCAGATTGCAGCCCTCTTCGGGAAGCCCGACGAGCGCCGGCATCGGCTGGGCGCTCGCTCCCGACAGTTCGCGAGGCAGGTCCCCGAGGCCGATGATGGGGCCCGTCGCGAGCGCCACCGCGCGCTCGATCACGTTCTCGAGCTCGCGCACGTTGCCTGGGAAAGAATATCCCTCGAGGGCGCGGATCGTCTCGGGCGCGAGTGCGCGAAGGTACTTGTTCTGCTCCGCCGCCCACCGCGAGAGAAAGTGCTCCGCGAGAGGGCGAATGTCTTCGGGGCGTTCGCGCAAAGGTGGTACTTCGATCCGGATGACATTGAGCCGGTAATAGAGGTCCTGGCGAAACCTCCCGAGCTGCACGTCGTCTTCGACTTTGCGATTGGTCGCCGCGACGATGCGTACGTCGACCGGCACTTCCGCGGCGGCGCCGACGCTGCGAACCTTGCGCTCTAGCAGGACGCGCAGGAGCTTCACCTGCAGGGGTTGCGGCAACTCGCCAATCTCGTCGAGGAACACCGTACCGCCCTCGGCCTCGCGGAAGATCCCGAGGCGGCTCGTGACCGCGCCCGTGAACGCGCCGCGCTCGTGGCCGAAGAGCTCCGCTTCGATAAGCGCTTCCGGAATCGCGCCGCAGTTGATGACCAGAAATGGCTTGTTCTGGCGATCGCCCCCGTCGTGGATCGCGCGGGCGATGCGCTCTTTGCCGGTCCCGCTTTCGCCCGTGACGAGGACCGTGGTGCGCGCGGAGGCAATGCGCCCGACGAGCTCGAGAATGCGGCCCATCGCCTCCGAGCGGCCGAGGATCGCCTGCGGTTGCTGCCGCACGAGCTGCGCGCGCAGGCGCTCGTTCTCCGAAACGATGGCGCGCTTCTCGAGCGCCTTGTGGACGAGCGCGCGAAGCTCGTTGGTCGCGAACGGCTTGGCCACGAAGTCGTACGCCCCACGGCGCATCGCCTCGATGGCCGTCTCCACGTCGCCGTGGGCCGTCATGACGATCACTTCGGTCCGCGCCCCTCGTTGCTTGACCAGGGACAGCAGATCCATCCCGCTGCCGTCGGGCATGAGCAGGTCCGTCAGGACGAGCGCGTACGGCTCCGGCGAGCCGAGAACGGCTTCCCGCGCAGGCGCGAAGCCCGGCGCGAGAGTCACTTCGAGCCCCTCGCGCCGGAACAGGATCGCCAGCATCTCGCGCAATCCCGGTTCGTCATCGACGACCAGGACGCGCGATTTGGGCGCAGGGGCGGCCATTACGGCCTTACGCTAGTTCAATTTCGCGACGGCGGGCCTTGTTTCGCCTGCGCCCACGGAGACCGTGAGCGTCTTCGTCAGACCCTGATCGGCATTGATGAACTTCACCGTGTGCGAGCCCGGCTTGACCGACACGTGCACGCGCGGCGTACTGCCGAGCGACCGCCCATCGAGAAAGCACGTCGACGGCGGGATCGAGTTGATGTTGAGAAACCCTTCGCCGCCCTCGGCGGCCGCGGCTGCAGGCGCGGCGGCAGCTACGGGCGCAGGCGCGGGCGCGGGGGCAGGAGCCGGCGGCGGCGAATACGCGACCGCCGGAGCGCCCCCGGTCCTCGGTTCGAGCGTCACGGTGAGCGTCTTTTCGGCCTGCCCGTCGTCGAAGCTAATTGGCTGCTTGAAGTCGTCGAATCCCGATTTGTTGGCTTCGAGCGCCCAGTTTTTCGCCGTGTCGATGTCGACCGAAATGGGCAGCATCGGCAGCTCGCGCCGGTCCGACCCGCTGACGAGGTACACGCGCGCCCCCGGTGTCCCGGGGTTGATCGTCGCTTTGCCTTTCAGCACTTTGAGCGTCACCGATCCGAGGTCGACCGACTGGTCTTTCTCCACGGTGACGTGCTTCTCGATCGGCTGGTACCGCTCCGATCCCGCGATGCGAATCGCATGATCGCCGGGCGCGAGGTCGTGCAGATCCTGCGGCAGCGGCCCGATTTCCTTGTCGTCGACGTAGAGCTTCACGCCCGGCTGGGTGCCGCTGACCTTCACGCCGGAGCCCTTCGCGCCGCCGAGCGAGAAGCTTGCGGTGGCGTCCTTGTGGCCTTCGACGGCGATTTGCTGGACGGGCGGGGCGTCGAATCCGTCCGCCAGCACTTTGACTTCGTGGTCGCCCGCCGCGACGGAGTCGACCAAACAGGGGGCCGTGTCGCACTGGTGGTGGCCGTCCACGAAGATGTCGACGCGATTGACCGACGCACCCTTCGCGTCGGTCACGTTGACCACGATGCGGCCCGTGTGAGCCCCACCGCCGTACATCCAGAGGACGCCGAGGACCGCGACGCCGGCGAGGCCGAGAGCGACCCAGAGAGCCGTGCGCTTGCGCGGCGGGCGCACGAGTGCCGTCGCTTCCATCTTGTGCGGCGTGAGGAGATAGTCGGGGGCGTGCGATTGCCGCGGAAACGGCGTCGGCACCGGCATCCCGAGCGGACCGGGGGGGCTGCTCGCCGCATGCGGAGGCGGCGGGATCTGCGAACGGACCGGGAACGCACCGCCGAGGCCCGGCTGGGTCTGCGGGGGCGGAGGAAGCCCATGCATGGGCGGCGGCAAGCTGGAAGTCCCGGCCTGCGGGAACCCCGAGCGGAGGGCCGGTGGCGGCGCGGTGGCCGGCCGCGATGTGGCCGGTGGCGGGGGCAGCGGCGCTCCGGCGAGGCCGAGCAAGGTCGCTTTGGGCGCCACACGCGCGTTCGCCGGTCCGCCCGCGTGAAGCGGCGCGGGGGCAGCCGCGGCGTGTGCGGCGGCGGCCTTCTCGTGCCCGTCATCGAAGAT
>DATHQY010000045.1:0-9788 GCA_035482215.1 Polyangiaceae bacterium
CCGAGGAGCTTGAGCGCCAGCGGGCGGTCCGGCTCCACGTCGAGCACGTCGCGGCAGATGCTCTCGGCTTCCTCCGGCTGGTTCAGGTCGCGGTAGTGCGCCGCCTTCTGCATGGCGGCATCCAGGCTCGATCGCGAAAGACGCTTCAATTCGAACGCCATGGGGCCTCCCTCGACTCGGCTACTTGCCTGTCGTCTCGCTCTCCGCCGCAGGCGCTGGCGTCGGGTGTGCCGCCTGGGAGGCGACGATCGGAAGCCGCGCCTTAGGCTTCTTCACGGTTCCCGCGACTTTGTCGATCGCCCACCGGATAGGATCGAAGTAATCGTCCGCCACGCGCTCCTTCAGCGGAATGATTCCGTTGTCCGTAATGTGGATGTGCTCCGGGCACACCTCGGAGCAGCACTTCGTGATGTTGCAGTAGCCGATCTTGAACTCGTCTTTGACGAGCTCGCGCCGATCGAGCGTGTCGAGCGGGTGCATGTCGAGCGTCGCCAGGTGGATGAGAAAGCGCGGCCCCGCGAACGCCGGCTTCTGGTGGTCGCGGATGACGTGGCAAACGTCCTGGCACAGGAAGCACTCGATGCACTTCCGGAATTCCTGGATGCGATCGATGTCTTTCTGTTGCATCCGCCACGTGCCGTCGGCATCGCGCGGACGCGGCTTGAGAGGCGGGATCTTCTTCGCCATCTCGAAGTTGTGCGACACGTCCGTCACCAGGTCTTTGATGACGGGAAACGATCGCATCGGCGTGACGACGATGGGCTCCCCTTCGGGGAAATGCGACATGCGCGTCATGCACATGAGGCGCGGCTTGCCGTTGATCTCTGCGCTGCACGAACCGCAGCGGCCCGCCTTGCAGTTCCAGCGCACGGCGAGCTGGGGCTCCTGCCTCGCCTGAATGTCGTGCACCGCGTCGAGCACGACCATGCCGGGATACGTCTCGACGTCGTACGGCTTGAGATCCCCGCCGCTGCTGTCACCGCGGAAGACCCGGAGCGTCGCCTTGCTTGCCATGGTCTACGAGTCCTCCAAGATGCTCTGAATTTCCGGCGGCGGATCGGGGTGGTCGACTTCTTCGACGTGCATGCCCGTCGGCGTCCTTCGAACGACGATGTTCACCTTCGAAAAGCGCTTGTCCATCTGCGGAAAATCGTCGCGCGCGTGACCGCCGCGGCTCTCCGTGCGCGCGAGCGCCGCCCGCGCCATGGCCTCGCTCACGACGAGCATGTTGTGCATGTCGATCGCCTGGTGCCAGGACGCGTTGTAGTGGCGGTTGCCCTCGACCTTCACTTGCGCGACCTCCTCTTTCAGCCGCTCGAGCTCTGCGATGCCCGCCCGCAAGTCCTCGTCCGTTCGGATGATCCCGACGTGGACTTGCATCTTGTCCTTCAGGTCTTCGTGCAAGAGAAACGGATTGGGACCGGCCGCGCGATCGAACGGGAGGAGCGCCGTGCGCGCGGCTTCCGCGATCTCGCCGTCGTCGAGCGATGAGAGCGCGCTCGCTTTCGCGTACTCGGCGGCGTACTTGCCGGCGATGCGGCCGAAGACGAGCAGGTCCGACAGCGAGTTGCCGCCGAGGCGGTTCGCGCCGTGCATCCCCGCGGCGCACTCGCCGGCCGCAAAGAGGCCCTGGATGCGTGATTCCTGCGTCTCGGGATTCACGCGAATCCCGCCCATCGTGTAGTGGGCGGTCGGACCGACTTCCATCGCCTCTTTGGTGATGTCGATGTCCCCGAGTTCCTTGAACTGGTGGTACATCGCCGGCAGTTTGCGCTTGATGTCCTCCGCGCTGCGGCGCGAATAGATATCCAAGAACACGCCGCCGTGCGGGCTGCCGCGTCCCGCTTTCACTTCGCTGTGGATCGCGCGCGCCACGATGTCGCGCGGAAGCAAATCCGGCGTCCGCCGCGCTTTCGACGCCGCTCCGGACGTGCTCTCGCGAAGCCACTGGTCGGCCTCTTCTTCGTTGTTCGCCGTCTCGTTGGCGTAAAGCTCCGGGATGTAATCGAACATGATCCGCTTCTGCGCGCTGTTGCGGAGCGTGCCGCCCTCGCCGCGCACGCCTTCGGTGATCAGCGTCCCGCGCACGCTCGGCGGCCATACCATTCCGGTCGGGTGAAACTGCATGAACTCCATGTCCATGAGCTCCGCGCCCGCGTCGTACGCGAGCGCCTGCCCGTCCCCCGTGCATTCCCACGAGTTCGAATTCACGCGGAAGCAGCGGCCGATCCCGCCCGTAGCAAGCACCACCGCCTTCGCGTGGAACGTCACGAAACGCCCGCTGTCGCGCCAATAGCCGAACGCGCCGCGAACCTTCTGCCCGTCGGTGAGCAGCTTCGTGATCGTGCACTCCATGTACACCTGCATTCCGCAATGAATGCCGTGCTGCTGGAGCGTGCGGATCATCTCGAGGCCTGTTCGATCGCCGACGTGCGCGAGCCGCGGGTATTTGTGGCCGCCGAAATTCCGCTGCAGGATGCGCCCGTCCGCCGTGCGGTCGAAGAGCGCGCCCCACTCTTCGAGCTCCTTCACGCGGTCCGGCGCCTCCATCGCGTGGAGCTGCGCCATCCGCCACTGGTTCAGGTAGCGGCCGCCTTTCATCGTGTCGCGGAAGTGGACCTGCCAGTTGTCCTTCGGTTCGACGTACCCGAGCGCCGCCGCGACGCCCCCCTCGGCCATGACCGTGTGGGCCTTGCCGAGCAGCGACTTGCACACGAGCCCCACGCTCAAGCCGGCCGCACTCGCCTCGATCGCGGCACGCAGCCCCGCGCCGCCCGCGCCGATGACGAGCACGTCGTGCGCATGGCTTTCGTACTTGGTGTCTTCCATTAGAAAATCCGAACGTCCGTGATTTGGCCGGCCGCCACGAGCCGGATGTAAAAGTCGGTCAGCGCGACCGAGAAAAGGCTCATCCACGCGAACAGCATGTGGCGCTCGTTGAGGACCGTGACGAGCTTCCAGAGCGAATAGCGCGCGTTGCCGAGCGGTGCGGACGAGTAGCTGTTCACGCTGCCGCCGATCAAATGCCGGAAGCTGTGGCAACCGAACGTGTAGCCGCTGAGCAGAATCACGTTGGCGAACATCACGAGCGTCCCGAAGCCGAGATGAACGCCGTCTTTCCAGCCGAAGAACGCGACGAACGCGTCCTTCCACAGAATCAAGAGAAAGACGACCGCCACGTACATCGCATAACGATGCAGATTCTGGAAAATGAGGAGCTTCGTCTCGCCGTTGTAGCGGTGCGCCGCCCGCTCGCCGACGGCGCACGCGGGCGGATCCCACGCGAACGCGCGGTAATACGCCTTGCGGTAGTAGTAACAGGTGAAGCGAAAACTCGCGGGGCCGGGCAGGATCAGCATGGCCGGCGTGAGAAAGCCGAGGCCCCACGCGTGCGCCCAGCTCACGTCGAAGAACGGCGAGTAGAATGGCGAAAGGTACGCCCCCCACTCGTAGCCGCGCCCCTCGAACGCGCGAAACGTGGCGTATGCAATGAACCCGGACAGGACGGCCACCGTCGCCGTCGGCTCGGCCCACCACGCATCTCGCCGAAGCGTCCCCCCGAGTTGGGCGACAGGCAAGTGAACGGTCTTGTTTGACATTGTGTCGTTCGCGGTTGTTCGCGCTCGCTCGCGGTTCGTAGCGCTCGTCGGTCTCGTTCGCAGCGAGACGCTATCGCCGAGCGGCCGCCCGGAGCAAGGAAAGCTTCGAGCGGGCGCGCGCCGTCGCGGTCAGACGCTCGCCCCCTCGTGCTTCGCCAGCAGCGAGACAAGCTCGTCTTCCGAAAGCACCTGGATGGCCGCTCCCTGCGCGACGAGCTTCTCGGCCGCCTTCTGCTTGGTCGATTTGGCCCCGTCCTTCTCCCGGCCGAGCACCAGGTAGGTGAGCGACGCGTTGACCGCGCTGAGGACGCCCGCCCCGAGCGCCCGCACCCGCTTCTCGGCTTCGCTGCGCGAAAGCGTCTGCAGCTTTCCAGTGAACACGAAAGTCTTCCCAGAGAGCGGCCGGCTCCCACCGTCGGCCTCGTGCTTCGGAACGGCGATCGTCACGTACTGCCGGAGCGCGTCGATCCGCTCTCTCTGGCCTCGAAGGCCGGCGACGACGGTCCTCGCGATCGTCTCGCCGATGCCGTGCGTCGCCGCGAGCTCCTCCTCGGTCACCGCCAGGATCGCGTCGAGCGTCAGGTAGCGGTCCGCCAGGATCGTCGAGACGTGCTTCCCGAGCTCCGCGATTCCGAGAGCGCGCAGAAATACGGGGAGCTCCAACGTCCGCTTCTTGTCGACTTCGGCGACGAGCTTCTTGGCGATCTTGTCGCCGCTGCGTTCGAGCTTCGCGAGATCGTCCGCCTCGAGGCGATAGAAGTCGGCCGGCTCGCGGAGCAGTTTCCGGTCGTAGCACTGCTCGAGGATCGCATCGCCGAAGCCCAGCATGTCGCACGTGGCGGCAAAGTGGGCGAGCTGGCCGATGATGGCGCGCGGGCAGACGTTTGGCGTCGTGCAAAATAGGAAGTCTTTCTCCCGCGCCGTGGGCGAATGGCAGCTCGGGCAGTGGGCCGGCACCTCCACCGTGCCGGTCCCTGCGACGACGACGTTCTCGACGTTGGGTATCACCCCCCCGCGCCGCACGAGCGAAACCGTCGCTCCGATCGTCAGACCGAGCTTGGCGATGAATCCGACGTTGTGGAGCGATGCACGCGTGACGGTGACCCCGGAGAGGACGACGGGGTCGACGATGGCAACGGGCGTGATCGCTCCCGTCCGCGCGACGGACCATTCGACCTCACGGAGCGTCGACAGCCCCTCGTCCCCCTGGAACTTGTATGCGAGCGAATGGCGCGGATGGTGCGATGTCTCGCCGAGGCGCCGCTGTTCGCGCACCGAGTTCACTTTGAAGACGACCCCGTCGATCTCGTAGTCGAGTGTGGACCGGAGACGCGCGAATTCCTCGTAGCCCTTCAGGATGTCTTCGTGGGCGAGGCGCATGTAGTCGACCTTGGGGAACCCCATGCGAACGAGCCGCAGAAGCTCCCCTTCTTGCGTCTCGTCGTGGGAGCCGAGCAGATCGTAGGCAGCAAACGACAGCCTGTAGGCCGCAGACTTCGCCTTGTCCTTCAGCTTGATGGCCCCGGCCGTCAGGTTCCTCGGGTTCGCCATGCCTTCGGCCTTGAATCGCTCGAAGACGGAGAGACGCATGTAGATCTCGCCACGCACTTCGAGCGGGCCGGGAGCGCGTTCGCCTTCAGGGTCGCCTCGCGTGAGGGACAGACGCGCGGGGATGTCGTGAATGGCAAGCGCGTTGACCGTGACGTCGTCGCCCACGCTCCCGTCGCCACGCGTCGCCGCCACGACGAGCCGACCGCCCGCGTCATAGTGCAGAGCGCACGCGATTCCGTCGAACTTGGGCGTCGCGATCACGTCGCCCTCGAACGTCGACGCCCAATCGAGCAGCTCCTCTGGCGAATAGCCCTTCTCGAGCGACAACATGCGCTCCTTGTGGCGAAACTCCGCCCCCAGACGGCCGCTGACATTCTCGTTGGGGCCGCTCGGGCCCATCTCGCGCAACACCGCTGCGTCGGGATCGAGCTCTTTCAACCGGCGGACGAGCGCGTCATACTCCGTATCGCTGATTTCCGGCCGCGCCTTGTCCCAGTAAAGATGGTTGTGGTGCCGGATCGCGGCCTCTAGCTTGGCAAGGGTCTCGGTCTTGCTTTCCGTCATCGAGAGGGGCTTATCATGTGGCATCGCTCGCTAAAGGTTTCGAGCGAAAGGTCCGTTCGATCGTCGTAGTGAGCGCGCGTCGGTTTTGTCCGGTCCTGCCCGCGCGGAGATAGTCATGAGCGATCGCCCCAACTGTGTTGACTGCGCAGCTATCGCCCCTGAGACCAACACGTCGCACACGCTCATCAGCGCGTCGTTCGGCTGGCGCTTGACGCGCAAGCAGCTGAAGGACGGCTCCTACCGCGCTGAGTGGCGTTGCGCGAATTGCTGGCGCAAACACAAGGAAGCGGCGCAGGGCGCCGAGAGTGTGCCGAAGCAAGCGGCGCACGGCGCCGAGAGTGTGGCAAAGCAAGCGGCCGCGGCGCCGGCCCGCGCAGGCACGACCACGGCGCGGTGGTTCAAGCGGTAGAGCGGTCCAAGGGTCTGCGGCAAGTGAGCGCGCGGCTCTACGCCGCCTTGCGGAGCGGCCGGACGCCTTCGAGCAATCCCGCCGCGATCGCGTTCGAAAGCGACGCGAAGCGCGCGCGGTCGAAGGTGCTTCCGCTGTAGAGCCAGTCGACATGCGGGACGGGCATGGGCGCGCGCGCATCGAGATGCGCCGAGTCCCGGAAATGCCCGAGGACGTCGAGGTGATCGGCATACCCTGCCCAAACGAGGTTGCCCCACAGCTGGGAATGCAGCGGGACGACACCGTCGTTCGCGTGCACGTCGGGCACCGCGCCGAACTCGCTGACGAGCAACCGCCGGGCCTCGGCGGAGAGATCGGGCGAGGCGCACGGATAGTTGGTGTCCGCCCGCGACGTGATGCGGTGCAGAGTCGTGAAAATGACGCCGCTGAGCGCGCTCCACGGGCGAAGGAGCGCCCTGGCGAACATGCGCGCACCCGGGGGCGGCGCCATCGAGGCGGCCGACTGGCACACGATGCCGGGCATCGGTTCGATCCCCGCAGCAAAGAGGTCCATCGCCTCGGGCATGAGCTGCACCATGGCGCCCTGGTCCCGCTTGATGGCGTCGATGTATTCGCGAACCTCGCGGCTCCG
Source organism: Polyangiaceae bacterium (assembly GCA_035482215.1). Taxonomy (GTDB): domain Bacteria; phylum Myxococcota_A; class Polyangia; order Polyangiales; family Polyangiaceae; genus Palsa-1150. The sequence goes on from DATHQY010000045.1 coordinate 6,755, forward strand.
CGCGCCGTCGAGGGCGCGCAGGAGGCCGTCGGTCGCGCGATCGAGCAGCGTCAGGTCGAAGCCGATGGCGCGGTCGAACCGGCCGAACGCGACGACGAGCATGCTCACGACGGAGAGCGGCGGCGCCCCGAGCGAGAGCGCGATGAAGGTCAGCGCGCTCAGGGTGCGTAGGACGCGCTCGCCGCTCGCAGTGGCGAAGAACGAGGCGAGAGGCGTTCCGAGATGCGGCGTGTTGATCGTCGTGATGCTCGCGAGCCGATCGCGCCAGGCCAGCGTCTCGGCCGAGACGCTCAGGCGCACGGACGGCGATGCCACGAGGCGCGCGTCGAGGCCGCCGGTCGAGTGCCCGATGAGGTGGATCGGGCCTCGGTCGGGGTGCACGTCACAGGTGCTCGCGACGAGCTCCGCGAGCTTCTCCGCACGCCGGCGGATCGACGCCGTCGGTGACACCTGCGCGACGTGGGTCTCCACCTCGTCGCCCGCGGCGCGCAGTCGCTCGGAGAGGCTTCGCTCGATGTGGGTGAAGTAGTCATACGAGGCGAGACGCCCGAAGCCGAACATGCCGGGCGAGAAGTAGAGCCTGTGGCGCATGGAGCCGTGCATTGTACCGCGATCGCACGCGATTTAGCCCAACGTGCGACGCGGGCCGAGCGCGCGAAGCTCGATCACCCGGTGGCTATCGTCGAGGCGCAGCAGGAACTCCCCATGGATGCCCTGGCGTGTCACGAAGGGACGCAAGCGCGTCGCCGGCAGATCCACCGTGCGTCCGTCATGCGCGCGCACGCGGACGGTCTTGGCGACGCCCTGGTAGTAAGGGAGAAACTCCTCCGCAGAGAGCGACAGCGTGAATCGAAGCTCGTCCACACCGAATATTTTAGCATCGGCACCGGGAGAACCGGCGAGACCCGCGCCGCGAAGCGAAGAAGAGCTCCTCGTGCGGGCGCGGGCGCTAGCCGGGCGATCCCTTGCTTCGGTGGCTGCGGAGCTCGCGGTCGCCGGTCGCTTCGAAGGGGTCCACACGAAGGGCAAGGCCGGCCAGCTGGTCGAGCGGGCGCTCGGTGCGACGGGCGGCTCGGCGGCCACGTGGGACTTCCCCGAGCTCCACATCGAGCTGAAGACGATCCCCGTGGACACGCGTGGAGCCCCCCGCGAGTCGACCTACGTGTGCACCGTGTCGTTGGCCGATGCGGAGCGCGCGGAATGGGCGACGTCGTGGGCGCGCGCGAAGCTGTCGCGCGTCTTGTGGATGCCCGTCGTTCGCGCGCGTGTGCCTCGCGATGGATCGCAGGAAGGCACGGGGCCGGCGGAAGAGCGCGAGGCGGTCCTCGGAGAGCCGCTCCTCTGGTCGCCCACGCCGGAGCAGGAGCGCGTCCTGGAGGGGGACTTCGAAGAGATCCTCGGACGCATCGGAGCCGGCGGCATCGAAGGCGTCACGGCGCACGCCGGGCGCTGGCTCCAGCTCCGCCCGAAGGCCGCGCACGGGCGCGTACGCACCGTCGTGCGTGGCGCGGACGGCGATCTCGTCGCGACGGTGCCGCGCGGGTTTTATCTCCGAACCCAGTTCACCGGCGCGATCCTCCGCGACCCGGCGGGATTGCCGTAAAGCGTAAGGGACTCTTCAGTCTCTTGATCACCCGGCTGAGCCAAGACGCGCGACCGGCTCGTCCGACTCCGCTCCATCGAGCGCGACCGCTCGGCTATGGTGCGCGCCATGTTTCGCGCCCGGCATCGGCTTATCGGTCTCTTCGCGGTCGTCTTCGTCGGCGGGTGCGCCGCCTCGGCGCCGTCCGTAACGCCCGTCGTCGGCCCCGAGGGCCAGAGCGGATATCTCCAGGTGTCGTGTCCCGGCGATCACCACAAGTGCCCTGAGCTCGCGGCCCAGTGGTGTCCGGGTGGATACAACATCGAAGACTTCAAAATCGGATCGGCCGGCAGCCGCTACGACGCGCCCGACTCGCTCGACGAGAACTTCGGCTCCCCGGAGAGGCGCAACAATTGGCTCATCACCTGCCGGGACGGCAAGCCGTAGTAAGACGCTCGCATGAACTATCGACGTCTGGGTCGCAGCGGGCTGAAAGTCAGCGAGCTCTCGCTCGGCGCGTGGGTGACGTACGGCGGGCAGGTCGGCGACGAGATCGCCACCGAGTGCATGACGGCCGCGTACGACGCGGGGGTCAACTTCTTCGACAACGCCGAGGCCTATGCAGGCGGCGAGGCCGAAGTCACGATGGGCAAAGTCTTTCGGAAGACGGGCTGGCGGCGCGAGTCGCTCGTCGTCTCGACGAAGATCTTCTGGGGCGGTGACGGACCGAACGACACGGGCCTCTCGCACAAGCACGTCATCGAAGGCGTCCATGCCGCGCTTCGAAGGCTGCAGCTCGAGTACGTCGACCTCGCTTTTTGCCACCGGCCGGATCCGAACACGCCGATCGAAGAGACCGTGCGCGCGTGGGACATCCTCGTGCGCCAGGGCAAAGTTTTTTATTGGGGCACGAGCGAATGGAGCGCCGCCGCGATCCTGCAAGCGCACCAGTTTGCAACGGAGAACGGCCTCACGCCCCCGGTCGTGGAGCAGCCCCAATACAACATGTTCGTGCGCGATCGCGTCGAGAAGGAATACCTGCCTCTCTACGAGAAGCTCGGCACCGGCACGACGATCTGGAGTCCACTGGCCTCGGGCGTCTTGAGTGGCAAATACAACGACGGCATTCCCAAGGGCTCGCGCGCGGCGTTGCCGAACATGGCCTGGCTCAAGGAGGACATGTTCCAGGCCGGGCGCATCGAACGCGTGCGCGCGCTCGGGCGGCTCGCCGGTGAACTCGCGTGCACCACATCGCAGCTCGCCATCGCGTGGTGCCTGCGTAATCCACACGTCTCCACGGTCATCACGGGCGCGAGCCGCAAGGCGCAGGTAGTCGAGAACATGCGCGCCGCGGAGGTCACCGAACGGTTGACCGACGATGTGATGAAGCGCATCGAAGGCATTCTCGGCTAGGCGGCGCGCCGACCTCCGCCGCGCTTCCGCCAAATTTCA
>DATHQY010000046.1:0-4965 GCA_035482215.1 Polyangiaceae bacterium
CGCCGCCACAAGACGACCTCGCGGCGCCTCTATGAAGACGAGTACCGCGCATGGCGTGCGCGAGGAGCCTACGAAGTGCTCTTCTTGAACGAGCGCGGAGAGCTCGCCGAGGCCAGCCGGCACAACGTGTTCGTCGACAAAGGCGGACGCTGGGTCACGCCTCCGATCGCCTCGGGTGCGCTGCCCGGGATCATGAGGCGCGAGGTGCTCGCCGATCGCACGTGGAACGCCGTGGAAGAACCCGTATCGCTCGGCGATCTGCAGGCCGCGCGGCGCCTGTTTCTGACCAACTCCGTGCGCGGCATCGTGCCGGTCCGCCTGAACCGCGCGTCGTAGTCCAACCGGTCCCACCCATTCTTACGAGCGGCTGGAAACGACGGACGAAAGGGGGACCGGAACGCTCCCCCGCGTGGTTGAATCGATGGCATGCGCGCGTGTCTCCGTATAAGTGACTGACGGCTGTGAAAACGTCGCGCATCATCTGGATTGCCGTACTCCTCCTCGTCATCGGGGCGGGCGGCGCGTACTGGCGCTACCGCTGGCTGCACCGCGCCCCCGAGGTCGAATACAAGACCGCACCGGTCGAGCGCCGTCACATCATCGGACGCATCACGGCGAGCGGAACGCTTTCGGCGATCGTGACGGTCCAGGTTGGCACCCAGGTCTCGGGACGCGTGTCGAAGCTCAACGCCGACTTCAACTCGCCGGTGAAAAAGGGCGACGTCGTCGCGAAGATCGATCCGCAGCTCTTCGAGGCGTCGGTGCAGCAGGCGCAGGCGAATCTCATGTCGGCGCAAGCGGGCGTCGCGACCGCCGCGGCGAACGCCGTGAACGCCGACAAGCAGTACGCGCGCACCAAAGCGCTGCACGATCAGAACCTCGCCGCGCAGTCGGACCTCGACACGGCCGAGGCGAACGTGGCGGTATCGCACGCCGCGATCGACAACGCGAAAGCGTCGCTGGCGCAGGCGGTCGCCTCCCTGCATCAGGCGCAGGTCAACCTCTCGTACACGAACATCGTGTCGCCGATCGACGGCGTCGTGATTTCGCGCGCGGTCGACGTGGGCCAAACCGTGGCCGCGTCCCTTTCGACGCCGACGCTCTTCACGATCGCGCAAGACCTCACGAAGATGCAGGTCGACACCAACGTCGCGGAGGGGGACGTCGGGCGGCTCGAAGTGGGCATGCGCGCCTTCTTCACGGTCGATTCGTTTCCCGGCCAGCGCTTCGTCGGCAAGATTCGCCAGATCCGGAACTCGGCGACCACGTTGCAGAACGTCGTGACGTACGACGCGGTCATCGATGTCGACAACGTCGATCTGCGGCTTCGCCCCGGGATGACCGCGAACGTGACGGTCGTCTACGCCGAGCGCCCTCACGTTCTGTCCGTTCCGAACGCCGCGCTTCGCTTCCGCCCGCCGGCGTCGCTTTCCGGGGGTACCGGGACCGCCGCGGGGACCGCTTCACGCGAGGGGTCCGGCGAGGGGACGCATCGGCGGCGCGCACAAGCGGAAGGCCAAGGCGGCGGCGAGAACACGGACGGAGGCACCGGAGGCGACAACGGCGGGTCCGCGACCGGGGGCGGAGCCGGAGGCGGCGGCCAGGGTCAAGGTCACGGCGGCGGTCAGGGCCGTGGCGGATGGCAGGGCCGTGGCGGCGGAAACGGCGGCGGCGACGCGTCCGAAGGGCGCACCCTCTGGGTCATGCGAGGGGGATCGCCCCAGGCCGTCACTGTGCACGCCGGGTTGACGGACGGAACGAATACGGAAATCGTGGACGGCGATCTGGCCGAAGGTGACTCGGTCGTCGTCGAGTCGACATCGCCGGATGCCCCCGCCGCCGCGCCGTCCGGTGGCATGCCGTCCATGCGCCGGATGTTCTAGCGGGCCGTCACGAGATCGTGGAGACCGTAGAGACCGTGTCGCGCGTCATCGACCTCGTGGACGTGACCAAAGTTTATCGTCCCGGCGACGTCGAGGTGCGCGCGCTCGACGGAGTCACTCTTTCGGTCGAGCAGGGCGAGTTCATCGCGATCATGGGGTCATCGGGATCGGGCAAGTCGACCATGATGAACATCATCGGGTGCCTCGATCGGCCGACGTCGGGCACGTACGGGTTGGCCGGGCGCGGTGTCGCCGGGATGGGCCGCGCCGAGCTCGCGCGGGTGCGCAACCGGGTTCTCGGCTTCGTCTTCCAGCAGTTCAATCTGCTCGCGCGGACGACGGCGCTCGAAAATGTGGAGCTGCCGCTCGAGTACGGCGGCGTGTCCGGGCGGGAACGCCGGCGCCGCGCCACCGCGGCGCTCGAGCGCGTAGGGCTCGGCGGCCGCCTCCACCACAATCCGAACCAGCTGTCCGGCGGGCAGCAGCAACGCGTGGCGATCGCGCGGGCGATCGTCAACGATCCCAAGGTGATCCTCGCCGACGAGCCCACCGGCGCGCTCGATTCGCGTACGACCGTCGACGTGATGGCGATCTTCCAGGACCTCTGGCGAGCCGGCATCACCATGGTGCTCGTCACGCACGAGCCGGACGTGGCCGCGTTCGCGTCGCGCGTCGTCATCATGCGCGACGGGCGGGTGCTCTCCGATGAGACGCAGGAGCCCAAGCGCGCCGAGCGCGTCGAACCCGTCGGCGCGGTGGCGACGGAGCCGGCATGAGCCCGCTCCTCACGCTCCGCGTTGCGGTCCGCGCGATCCTCCGCAACAAGCTCCGCGCGTTTCTCACGACGCTGGGCATCGTCATCGGCGTCGGCGCGGTCATCGCCATGATGGCCATCGGCGCCGGCGCCAAGCAGCGCGTGGAGGAGGCGTTCGCCGCGATGGGCACCAACGTGCTCATCATCCTGCCGGGGTCGACGAATGCGTCGGGCGTCCACGGCGGCTTCGGATCGATGCCCACCCTCACGTGGGACGACTTCGCGGCCATCCGCACGGACGTCGCTACCGTCAAAGCGGCGGCGCCGACCTTGCGATCGAGCCTTCCCGTCGTCTCCGAGGATCAGAACTGGACGACGAGCATCACCGGCACGTCGCCCGACTACTTCGATATCCGGAACTGGCCGATCGCCCTCGGCGCGTCCATCACGTCGCAGGACGTCGAAGGCGGCACGAAAGTCATCGTCCTCGGCCAGACCGTCGTCGACAAGCTCTACGGCCCGAACGCCGACCCCGTCGGACAGAACGTGCGCGTCGGCAGCACGCCCTTCACGATCGTGGGCGTGGCGGCGCGCAAAGGGCAGTCCGCCACGGGGCAGGACTACGACGACGCGGCGTTCATCCCGTACACGACGTTCGCGCGCAAGGTGCAGGGCGGTCTCGGCAAGTTCCTCCAGGGATCGATGATGGTCGCGGCGACGTCGTCGAACACGACCGCGCGCGCGCAGCAGGACATCACCGCGCTATTGCGCGACCGGCACCACATCGCGGCCAGCGCGGACGACGACTTCTCGATCCGCAACTTGAGCGAAATCCAAGGCGCGCAGCAGCAGGGGACCGATACGATGACGAAGCTCCTCGCGAGCGTCGCCGCCGTGTCGCTCCTCGTCGGCGGCATCGGGATCATGAACATCATGCTGGTGTCGGTCACCGAGCGGACGCGCGAGATCGGCATCCGGATGGCGGTGGGCGCCGAGCCGAACCACATCTTGATGCAGTTTCTCGTCGAGGCGGTCTCGCTGTCGGTCGCGGGCGGTCTCATCGGCGTCGCGATCGGCGTGGGCGTCGCCGCGTGGATCGCCAAGAACCTTCACTGGCCGGTGCTCGTCCAGCCCGACGTCATCATGGTCTCGGTGGGGTTCAGCGCCCTCGTGGGCATCGTGTTCGGGATCTACCCGGCACGGAAGGCCGCCCAGCTCGACCCGATCGACGCGCTTCGCTTCGAATAGCGCGACCGCTTCGCGCCGCATGCCGCGCGCCGCGGGCCGCCCTGACCGTTGCCTGTATTTCGCCCGGATCGGCCTTCGCGTTTTAGTCTGTCCCTTCCGATGAATTGGCTCCGCGTGTTCGTCCCCGTCGGCTTTGCGCTGGTCGTCGCGTGGCTCGTCTCCGGCCGCGCCGGCCTCTCGGCCCGCGCGCCGCTCGACCTCATTGCCGTGCTCGACGCGACCCCACGCGATCTCGAACGCGGCGACCGCCTGGCGCTGGCCGGTACGGGATTCCCCGCCGGGAAAATGGCTCGCGTCACCTTTCGGGGGACGCTCCGCCGCCCCGGCGAGACCCCGCGCACCAACGCCGAGGTCGAGCTTCGCGGTGTCGCCGTCGGCCCCGAGCGGGTCGAGCTCAATCTCGACGAGGCGGCGGAAGCGCTCTTCTGCGGCGCCGCGGATCTCGCCGTGCACACGACCTTCGAAGGGGAGGTGGTGGTGGCGTTCGCCGCGGCCGTCGCGGGAACGCCGCCTGTCGCCGGCACGCTTTCGAACGTCACGCTCGACATCCGCCCGACCGCGACGGGAGCCGCCGCGCAGCGCGACCGCGACGCCGAGGGCGCGCGCATCGTGGCCGCGCTCGGCCTGCACGTCATTCCCAACGGCGGGGGCGCCGGGCTCCGCATCGAGAGCGTCGACCCGCGATCGCGGGCGGCGGCCACGGGGCTCGTCCCGGGGGACGTCGTGGCGAGCTTCGACGGCCTGCGCGTAGGGTCCACGGCGGACGTCCTGCCTTTCCCCGGCGAGCGCGAAGCCGCGATCGGCGTGCGCACCGCCGGATCGCCCGAGGAGACGGTGCGCCCCATCGCGGTCGACGGCTTGCGCCGGACGCCGCCGCGCGCATTCCTCGGCTCGGCCATGATCATCGTCTCGGCCCTCGCGTTCGTGCTGCTCTTTTGCACGCCGATGCCGAGCGGCCTCTCGACGCGGCTTGCGATCGCGGCGACCCGGCCCGTCGCCTCGTTCGCCACGTTCCCCCCGCCAGCCGCCCGCGGCCCGCTCGGTCGGCGCGCGCCGCTGCGTCGAGCGCTCGCTCACGCC
>DATHQY010000047.1:0-3030 GCA_035482215.1 Polyangiaceae bacterium
TCACACGTCGCGCAGCCGGACTCGGTCGAGCCGGTCTCGTAGGGCCCTCACCGCGACGATGAGCTCCGCCGGCTCGATCACTTCGAATTCGACGCCGAGCATCGCGACGAAGAGCGCGATCGATTCGAGCGAGCGCGCGCCCGTTCGGAGAACACAGCGGTCGTCGGCCACGCGATCGAGGATTCCCTCGTAGGCCGTGACCCGGTCGCGAAGCGATTCGGCCGGTGAGTACAGCAAGACGCGCGCGCGATGGTTGTACGGCGACTGCGAGAGCGACTCGGTGACGTACCGCACCAGATCGTTTTCCGGCGGCGTGCGTGCGGCGAACCGCGCTTTGGTGGTCTCGAGTTCGCGAATGCGATCGACGCGGAACGTGCGCCAATCCTGTTTCTGCACGTCCCAGGCGACGAGATACCAGCGCCGGCCGGCCTGCACGATCCGTAGAGGCTCCACCTCGCGCAGGGTCGGTCCGCCCTGCCCCGCGTATCCGAAGCGCGTGACCAACCGCTCGCTGCACGCGGCGGCAAGGGTCGCGACCCCGGCGAGGGAGACGGACGGCGTGCGATCGGCGAGCTTCACGACCGACGCACGGAGCGTCGCGAGCTTGCGCTTGGTCCTCGCGGGCAACACCCGTTCGAGCTTCGAGAGAGCGCGCAGTGCCGCGCTGTCGGCGACGCCCGATCCCGCGGCGGTGTAGAGGCCCACGAAGACGGCGGTGGCTTCTTCTTCGTCGAGATGCAGCGGCGGAAGCGAAGCGCCCTCGCCGAGCTTGTAGCCACCTGCGGCGCCCGCCGTCGATTCCACCGGATAACCGAGACTTCGAAGGCGATCGATGTCGCGCCGCAACGTACGCGGCGTCACCTCCAGCCGATCGGCGAGCTCGACGCCCGACCAGGTGGGCCGAGCCTGGAGCAACGTCAGGAGCCGCAGAAGCCGCGCGGAGGCGTCGAGCACGCCGGCGACTTTCGCACGTTCTCGCGAGGCTGCGGACGGAATCTGTCCTCATTGGGGTCCATGATGTCTTCCATGAACGAACAAGCCGAGACTCCCTCGTCCACGACGCTCAAGACCTACAACGCAAGCTGCCACTGCGGCGCCGTTCGCTTCGAAGCGCGGCTCGATCTCGGCGCGGGCGCCGGCAAGTGCAACTGCTCGATCTGCAAGAAGACCAACTTCCTCGGCGCGAAGGTGCGGCCCGAGAATTTCAAGCAGGTCTCCGGCGGCGGCGCCCTCACGGACTACCAATTCAATTCGAACAGCGTGCATCACTATTTCTGCTCGCGCTGCGGCGTCCAGACGTTCGGCCACGCGAACATCCCGCAAGCCGGCGGCGAATACTATTCGGTGAACGTCCACTGCCTCGAGGGCGCGGACATCTCCCGCCTGTCCGTGCGCTACTGCGACGGGCTCAATAACAATTGGTGGAACGAGGCGCCGGCCTTCCCGTGATTCGCCCAACCGCGATAGGAAAGACGTCCCCTCGGATGGAGCGCTGCTCGCGCTGCGCTGCGGCCTTCGACGGGGCGGCGTGGCGGCTCCTCACCGTCGTGCAGCGCGTGGATTCGCCGGAGATCCAGCATTCGCTGCTCAACTGGCCGTCCGGACTGGCGATCGAAGTCCGGCGATGCACGAAGTGCGGGAGCCACATGGCGCGCAAGGTCGCTACTTCGTGAAGTCGGTCAGCGGAGTCACCGCATTGGCGAGTTGCTGGTAGCCGACCGGATTCAGATGCAACCCGTCCGTCTGCGCCCACGTGTCGTACTGGGCTTGCAAGCTCGGCGGATTGCCGTTGTTCGTGACCGCCGCGTCGAAATCGAAGTAGCCGTCATACCCGCTCGAGCTGCCCTTGATCCACGTGTTCACCGCCTCGCGCACGGCCTCGGTCGCGGTGCTGTAGTACATCGCATAACCACCGAAGGGCGTGATCGTGGCTCCGTAGATGAGGAGGTGCTTCGCGTGGGCCTGCGTGATGAGCGACGTGTATGCGCTCTCGAGCGACGACGCCGACGCTCCGCCGCCGATGTCGTTGACGCCGTCGAACACGATGACGTACCGCACGCCGGCCTGGTCCAGAACGTCGTGCGTGTACCGCGCTTCGGCGGCAATCCCCGTCGTGCCGATGACGTCGCTCCCGCCGATGCCCGCGTTCAGCATGGCGACGTTCGCCGTCGGCGCGTTGGCCTGCAGGCGCACTTCGAGGTCGTCCGTCCACCGGTTGTTCTTGTCGTTGTCCGTCCCGCGCCCGTCGGTGAGCGAATCGCCGATCACGACGATCGCGTCGTCCGTCGGCGGGGCCATGACCTCGGCGCCCGAGATGATGTACCAGGAGACGACCGTCTGGGCGGACGTCATGCTGGCGGCCGTCACATTGGTGCTGCTCGTCTGCTGGTAGGATGTCGTCCGCGATCCCGCGTGGCCCGTGAGATTCGAGGTCGGAACGGTCCCGAACGCGGTCGTGATCGAGACGTTCCCCATCGCGGGAACGGTGAAGGCAACGGGATCCGACCAGACCTCCATGCCCGCCGGAATCGTCACGGAGGCCATGCCCGAGAACGCGAGAGCCTTGTCCGTCGAGGTGTCGATGGTGCTGTCGACCGCCGGCGTGGCCGTGCAAATCGCGACGTGAGCTGCGTTGATCGTCACGGGGCTGGTGCCGACGAGGTTCGAGAACTGGAAGCGGAACGTGCTGCCGCCGATCGAGATATGCACGACCTGCCGCAGCACGCTCCCGGAGAGCGGCGCCGGCGGATTGTTGCCCGACGGGGTCACGTAGGGCGACGCGAACCAGGTGCCGAGCCACTGCTCGGGACCGGCGTCGACGGCGGGGGTGCCGCTCGTCCCGCTGGTCGTCCCGCTCGTGCCGCTGGTCGTCCCGCTCGTCCCCGTTGCGCCGCTGGTCCCTGTGGTGCCCGTCGTGCCGCTCGTCCCGGTGCTGCCGGTCGTGCCCGTACCGCCTGAGGTCCCCGTCCCTCCTGTGGTGGCCCCGCTGCTGCCCGTCGTGCCCGCGTTGCCCGTGGCTCCCGTGCCACC
>DATHQY010000048.1:0-3826 GCA_035482215.1 Polyangiaceae bacterium
CGCCCACGACGAAGTCGACTCGTGACAAGTCGCGGCACCCGAGAGCGCGGTGCGCGGTGACGGCGAGGCTCTGGATCCGGCGCGTGAGCGCGGGCCCGAGCTCCGCGGGGCAGACGTGGCGGCTCCGGCCCGGGGCGTAACGCGCTTCGTACGTGTAGAATGCATCGTTCGGGGAATGGACCTCGGTCGGCGGCAGCGCGAGGGTCTCGCCGACGTCGAGGACACCACAGGTGACTTCGCGGCCGCGCACGAACTGCTCGACGATCGCGAAGGGGTCGATCGCCCACACGGCTTCGAGCGCCCGCGCGATCGCAGGGCACGTGACGCCCGGTTCGAGGCGGGTGACGCCGATGGCCGAGCCGTGGGACGACGGCTTCACGACGATTCCGACGGACGAGAGCTGGAGGAATGCGCGCGCCGCAGCGCCGAGGTCTCCGCGAGGGGCGACGAACCCGTTCGCGACCGGTAGACCGGTGCCTTGGAAGAGGACGCGCGCGACGCGCTTGTGCATCCCGAGCGCGCTCGCGAGCACGTCCGATCCGACGTACGGCAGCTCCAACACTTCGAGCAAGCCCTGGAGCGCTCCGTCTTCCCCGACGGCGCCGTGGGCGACCGGAAAGACGACGTCATAGCCGCCGGTGCGCAGCGACTCGCTCAAGAACGCGTCGAGTTCGAGCCGCACGGGATGATGGCCGCTCTCCCGAAGCGCTGCGGCCACGCCGATCGCCGACGCGCGGCTCACCTCGGCCTCGGTGGAGGGACCGCCCTGAATCACGGCAACGGAAAGGCGGCGGGATGCCATCGCGCCTCTACCGACCTATTGCGCTTCGGCCGCGTTGCCGCCGCTCCGGGCACCTCCGGCGGCGGCCGACATGTCGATGAGTTCGATCCCGAGCCGATGCGCGACGTCGAAGATTCTCGGGTCGCGGTAAAATTCGCCATAATGCACGCGCGCGATCCCGGCGTTGGCGATGAGGCGAAAGCACCCCCAGCAAGGGCTCGCGGTCACGTAAATCGATGCGTCCGCGATGCGGACGCCGTGGCGCGCAGCCTGGGCGATGGCGTTCGCCTCGGCGTGGACGGTGCGTACGCAATGGCCTTCCTCCATGAGGTGGCCCTCCTCGTCGCAGTGCGGCAAGCCGCGAATGCTGCCGTTATAGCCCGTCGCGAGAATGCTCTTGTCGCGGACGATCACGGCGCCCACGAACTTGCGATCGCACGTCGAGCGAGTCGAGACCACCCGCGCGATGTTCATGAAGTACTCGTCCCAGCTGGCGCGCACGCGCGGCGCGCCGCCGGACGGCCCGGACGTCATGAGTCGCCTCATAGGCTGCGCGCGTGGCGAGCACAAGTCGTGGACAATCGATTGACAAAGGCCGGGGACCACGGCATCGAACGTCGGCCATGGCTCGCGCGCGTTCCGGCCGCAGGATTCGTTCTCTCGGCTTGGCCATGGCGGCGTTGGCGGCCATGGTGCTCGTTGCGGCGGCCCGTGGCGCCGCGGCGGCGGGCGGGGATGACGCGGCGGTCGCACAAGAGCTCGTCGCCGAAGCGCAGAAATACGCCGCGAGCCGGCCCGAGGTGACCCGGGCGATCGCCTCGCCCCTGGCCCAAGTCGCGCAGGCGCTCGAGCGCGGCAGGCGGATGCGGATGGCAGGCGACGAAACGCATGCCCGCACGGCGGATGTCCTCGCGCGCGAATGGGCGGAGACAGCGCGCGACGTGGCGCGGGCCGTCTCTACCGAGTCGCTCGCGGCGAAGCTGCGAACCGAAGCCGTGGAGAGCCAAGCGCAGCTCGAACGGACGCGCGCGTTGGTCGAAGAGGGGATCGCGCACGTCGGCCGTCTTCAGGCGGAGGTCGACAAAGCCGAAGCCGCGGGGACTACGCGGACGGCCGTTGAACACCACGACGGCGCCCCTGCATCGCCTCCGAGCGCGCCGGGCACGCGGGCGCAGGCGCGAAGGCCGGCGGCTGCGTCGGCCGACGCGGGCGCCAACGTGGAGAGCACGCCGTGATCGGCAACGCCCTCCTACGGACGGCAGCGTCGCTCGCCCTCAGCGCCGCTCTCGGCGGCTGCGCGACCGTGCCCATCCACGTGGCCTCGCTCGACCAGCTCGAACAAATTCGCGGGACCCCGGCGGCGAAAGAGCTCGCGCGCCGCGTTCCGGAGTATGTGGCCCTTGCTGAACGCGAACGCGCGCTTGCCCTGCAGGCGCATGCCGCGGGCGACGACGTCGAAGCCTCGCTTCGCGCGGAGTGCGCGATCGCAGCGTACGAGCGCGCGGTCGCCGTGGCGCGATGGGCGACGGCGGAATCCGAAATGACCGATGCGTCGGGCGCTCTGGGAGTCACGCGCGACGCGCAAGAAGCCCTCGACGCGACGCGCGCGGACCTCGAACGAAAGGCCGACGAGCTGGCGCGTCGGGCGCAGGTCGCGCGAGAGCGCACCCTGCCCGCACCGAGTGGCGACGCGCCGGAGCGGGACGCCGCGCGGCGGACGGCCGCGCGATCCATGGCCGCGGAAGCGCGCCTTCTCTGTGCGGCCGCGCGGCTCATCGCCCCGGGCGCCGACGGGGTCGCGGCCTCGGATACGGAGCTCGCGACGCTGGCGCGCAAGATCGACGCGGGTCCGTCCGGGGACGCGATCGACGGCGCAACACGCGCGCGGGCGCATTGCCTGGACGTTCTGACGCGCGCGCGACGTGCGAGCGCCTCCCACGACCAGCGCGACGACGCGGGGACGGACGTGCTCTTGAGCGAGCTTTCCGACGCAAAGGGCTGGAGCCCGAGCCGGGACGAGCGCGGGATCGTCGTCACGTTGCGTGAGGCGTATCGCGGGAGCGACCTCACGGACGAGGCGACCGGAAAGCTTCGCGACCTGGGGCGCGTCGCGTCCGCGCATCCGGCGTTCGGCGTGCAGGTCGTCGTGCACGATGCCGCGACGGCGAAGGACTCCGAAGACGCAAAACGCGCACAAGCGGCCGTCGCGGCCCTGGTCGCGGGCGGGGCGACCGCTGCGCGCGTGGATAGCCAGCTGGCCGGCGCGCGCATCCCGATCGCCGACCCGGCGGACCCACGCTCCCGCGCCCGCAACGACCGCCTCGACATCGTTTTCGTCGGCCCGTAGGGCCGCATCGCAAGACCGTCCGCCCGTAGGGCCGCATCGCAAGACCGTTAGGGGCCGCGTCAGACGCTCGTCACGAGCTTGTAGCCGAACCCGTAGACCGTCAGGATGTGCACGGGCTTGTCGGGGCTCTTCTCGATCTTCTTCCGCAGCTTCACGATGAAGTTGTCGACCGTTCGATTCGTGGTGGACGACTCGAGGCCCCAGATCTTCGACAACATGTCGTCGCGGCTCACGGGCTGCCCAGCCCTCTCCGCGAGCATCCGCAGAAGCTCCACTTCGTAGAACGAGAGCACGTGCTCCTGCCCTTGCGCCACGAGGACCTGCGACGTCAGATTCACCGCCACGTCCCCGATCGCCAGCGTCTCCGGCGCGCTCGCCACCGCCCGCGAAGCGCGCCGGAAGATCGCGCGCATACGAGCGATGAGCTCATTCACGCTGAACGGCTTGGTCACGTAGTCGTCCGCGCCGGCGTCGAGCCCGCGAATCTTGTCCGTCTCCTGCGAGCGAGCCGTCAGCATCACGATCGGCACGTGCGGGCTGATGCGACGGAGTTGCTCGCACACCGCATAGCCGTTCATGTCCGGCAGCATCAGATCGAGAATCACCGCGTCCGGTGTCTCGCTGCGAGCAAGAGCCACCCCCTCGTGCCCCCTGCCCGCCGCGATGACGTGAAACCCCTCGAATTCCAGAGCGTCACG
>DATHQY010000049.1:0-18090 GCA_035482215.1 Polyangiaceae bacterium
CAGGCGCGGTGAGAGAGGTTCGGCGTCGTGGAACCTCTTGCAGCGGTGCTCTCGGTGCTCCCGACTTCGCGAAGCGAAGTCTTCGCCGCAGGCGAGGCGGGGGAGGCTCCGCGCGTAGCGAGGAGGGGGCGCGCTGCGCCCCTCGTCACAGCCCTACGCGCTTGCCTCCAGCACGTCCAGGATGGGGTTCACGTAGCCATCCGCGCGCTCGGTGACCCCCGCGTACCCCTTGCCGCCCGTGCGCGAGCGCTTCACGTCGGCGAAGGCGCCGTGGGCGATCGCCTCCCAGATGGTGTCGCGGTCGACCTCGACGAGGAGATTGTGCGCTTCGTCGAGCACCTGCACCGCGCGCTTGGCGACGATGCCGTCTTTCTTGAACTCGATCTCGTCGCCCAGGTGCTTGGCGGCGTTGAAGACGTAGCGCGTCGCTTTGAGCGAGAGGTAGCGGTCCATCAGGAGCGGGTTGTGGATCGCCTCGCTGAACATGCCGAGCAGCTCGATCGACTGGTTCGTGGTCACGCCGACCAGATCGAACATCGCGTCGTGCACGTGGGCGAAGAAGATGTCGCCCACCTTGTGCTTGGTGGGGGGCATCCACTTGATGGGGTGGCGGGCGAAGATCTGCCGGACGAGCTGGGCCTGCGCGATCTCGAGCAGGAACGAGTCCTCGATCCAGGGGTCGATCTCGTAGGCGTGACCGAGCCCCATCTGCTCTTCGACCAGCCCCGCGCGCAGGGCGAACGCCTCGTTGATGAACTGGCTCGCCAGGACCGTGTGCGCCTTCTCCACCGCGTTCGCCGTGGTCAGGTAGTTGTCCTCGCCGGTGTTGATGACGATCCCCGAGCGGGCGATGAACCGCCGCGACACGTACTGGTCGACGAAGGTGCGGCACATGTTGATGTCGCGAAACAGGATCCCGTACATCGCGTCGTTCAGGAGCATGTCGAGGCGTTCGACGGCCGCCATCCACGCGATTTCGGCCATGCAGAGTCCCGACGAGTAGTTCGTCTGCATCACGTAGCGGCGGTGCGTCTCGCTCGCCTCGTCGAGCGCCTGGCGGATCACCTTGAAGTTGTCCTGCGTGGCGAACGTGCCGCCGTAGCCTTCGGTCGTGATCCCTTGGGGTACATAGTCGAGCAGCGACTGCGCCGTCGCCCGAATGACGGCGACGATGTCGGCGCCCGCGTAGGCCGCTGCCTTCGCTTGCGTGGCGTCGTCGTAGATGTTGCCCGTGGCCACGATCACGTACTTGAGGGGCGCCGGCCCGGGCGGCAGGCGTGCGCGGAGCGCGTCTCGCCGATCGCGCGCGCGGTCGATGCGATCGAGCGCGTCCTGCGTCGCGGCCGCGAGCGCCGCGCGGGCCGCATTCGCGTCGTGCGGGCCCTGACCGTCGTCGACGACCGGGCCGAAGGCGAGCCGCTCCGCTGCGTCCTGCGGGCCGGCCGCTCCTGCCAGAAGCGCGCGCCCGAGGTAGAACGCGATCCCGCGCCCGAGCGTCCCCGCATCGCGGTAGCGCTCCACGGCAGTGTTGACGAGGGGCACGCCCTGGTCGTCGGTGCCTTCGGCTCCGTAGGCGCGGAGGATGGTGCGCTCGACGCCGGCGCTCGTGTGCGCGTCGATGTAGCGCTGCACGTCCTCGGCGATGCCTTTCGCGAGCGCCCTGCATCGCGCGACCTTCGCCGTATCCATCGGCACGCTGGCCATCGCTTCGAGCGTGCCACCGCGAAGCGCCGCGGGTCAATTCGCCAGCAGCACGGCCCCCGTCACCAGGACTGCCGCGGCGAGGAGGCTCTGCGCGATGCGCGTTTCTCGCGCACCGGGCCTGCCGAATGCCATCCAGAGTGCGGCGCCGAGGAAGGCGAGTGTGGATGCGCAGAGCGCCACGAGTGGCCATGACCGCGGCACCCCATCCCGCGCGAGGGCCTCCCGCATGGCCGCGGGCGGGCCGTCGCCGTGCTCGCTCGACCCTTCGCCGTGCTCGCCGGCTTCGCCGGGCCGGCGCGCCGATGGGCGCTCGCGTTCATCCGTGCTTTCCCAGCCGGCCACCCGGACCAGGCCTGCCTCGGCTTCCTTCCGCCACCGCGCGCTCGTCGCCGGCACGCCCGTCGATAGCGCGGCCGCGCGAAGCGCTCCGTAGGCGTGCAGAGCCGTCGTCGCATCGCCGCGCGTCTCGGCGTCGTGGCCGATTGCCTGCAGGCGCTGCTCGCCTTGCTCGGGCCACGGGCTCCACGGCGCCGTCGCCTGCGCCGCGGCCTTGGCGTGCAAGATCGCGTGCGGCCAGTCGTTGGCTTTCGACGCCTCGTCCGCGGCCGCGATCTCGCGCTTGCCGAGGCCCGTCTCCTGCGCCGCCGCCACCGTGAAGGTCGAGACCACGACCGCGGCTGCGAGCGCGAGCGATGCCCAGAAAGCGGCGGCCCTGCGCTCCGGTTCGCTCGGCGTCGTCATGAGAAGTCGCGCTTCTGAAAGATCCACGAGCCGACGAGGAGCAGCGCGATCGCGTAGGACAACGCCTGAATCGCGGCCATCGCCACATACCCGCCCACGGGCGCGCCCGCGACTTCGCCGAGGAGCAGCGGCCGCGCGGGGACGTAGATGTGGAAGTTGGGCACGACGCGCGCAAGCCCGGCCGCGAATGCACTCAGCCGCTCGCCGAGCATCTTCTTCGGCAGATGCGCCAACGTGTCGGCGGACCGTCCAATGACGAAGACCGTTGCCGTGAAGAGCGCCGTGAGAAAGGGTGACGAGAACGAGGCGAACAGCGTCGCGACGGCCGTGACCACCAGAACTTCGCAGAGCGACAGCGTGGTCGCCGCCACGACGAGCCCGCGTTCCTCGAACGCGGGCGCGGCCAGAAAGTACGCGGCGACCGGGAGCGCGAGCACGGCTGGAATGGCCGCGAAGGTACGGGCGTGTCGCGCTCGCAGGACGAGCGCTGCGGCGAAGGCGCCCCAGACGACGACGAGAATCCCGAGCTTGGCCGCCGACTGCCCCGCGAGAAGGGCCAGGAACACGAAGATCGCAGCCGCCTGTACGGCCTCGAAGACGGCCACGGTGAGGACGATGCCGGCATACTTGCCCAGCAGGTACTCCCAGCGCCGGATCGGCCGCGACAGGATGGGGAAGACCGTCTTGTACTCGAGCTCCCGGTACAGCGAGGTCGACCCGAGCACGATCGCGATGAGGACGCCGTAGAGCGAGAGCGTGGCGGCGCCGAGATCGGCCACGACGCGGAGCTCGTTGTGCAGCGAGAGCGAGGCCACGACGAGCGAATACGCGCACGTCGCCATCCCGAGGGCGAAGACGCCAAGCAAGAGACGAGCGCGGACGGCTTCGCGATACGTATTGAGGGCGATCGCGGCTATCCGCACGAACATCGGGGCGACTCTACCAGCGCCCGCATTCGGACGCGTGCCTGTTGCTCACGGAGGCGAGGCTTCGGGAATCGATTCGGAAGCTTCGGTTCCGTCGCGCGTCCTTCGCGACTCAGCGCGCGGCGCTGCGGCCGGCGGCGTTTCGCTGGACGACGAAGCTGCGGACGCGATCGGCGACCGAGAGGGCCAGGTCACGGACGCGCACTTCGAACAGGTCGCGCAGGAGTCCCGGCCCCATGTCGACCAGCACGCCGTACGTCAGAAGCGCGCGCCCGTCGTCGAGCGGCGTCGCCCGCAGGAAGCCCCAGGCGTCGGCGATGTCGTGGCTCCTATGCGGATCCATCCAGAAGCGGAGCTCGCGCGCGTCCCGGTGCATGCGGATCGTGTAGGTCCCTTGCAAGAGCGCGGTGCCTTGCGTGACCTGGACAAGCTCGTCGCCGTCGGCGGACCCCACGCGGATCGCGGCGCGCGTGCGCGGAAGAATGCGCTTCAACGTATCGACGCTCGACAGGAGCGCCGGCAATGCGTCGGCGGAGGCATCGACGATCGTGTAGGTCACACCGCCCACGTAGTGCGCGGCGCCGCGCGATAGCGTTTGCATGCGGACGACGGTTTCGCCGTGCCACAGGCGACCCATCTCGGCCGACGAAAGCGGCGTTGACACCGTGTCCGCACGCGCCGACCGGGCGAAGAGGCCAGCGAGCCCGACGCTCCAGCTCAGAACCAACGCCAAGACTGCGCGCCCCACGATCCCGCATTGTAAGAACGCCGGGCGGCAGGGGCAAGCAAAGCCGGGCTCAACGTTCGGCTTCGACGAGCAAGCGCACGCGCGGGCCGCCGGAAACTTCGACCGAGGCCCGCAATGGCGCCGACGGGCTCGCACTGGGCACGCGCGAGGCCGTCAGCGGCGCCGGGGCCTCGTGCAAATCGCCGTCGACGGTGTAGCGCAGCGGCGCGAGATCCTCGCCGGTCCGCTGGCCGGCCCGTAGGATCATGCGGGCAGTCACGGCGTCGAACGCGCGGCCCTCGCGCATCGGGACGCCGCGCCAGACGCGCGGCAACTCGCCGACGAATTGCGCTGCCGTCGCGTAAATCCCTAGGGCGTGGAATGTTCGATGGTTGGCGCTTTCGTCGAAGCGATGGAAGGGCGCGAATTGAAGACCGATATGCGCGACGGTTCCGGCGGCGACGGCCAGGTAATCGCGCTCGGGCCATTCGACCGTCAGTCGGCCACTGGGCTCCGCCTCTAGCGTCGCCGAACCGTGAAACGGCTTGGCCATGCGCCGGATCATATCGCCGCCGACGAGTGCGCTACCGATTCCCCGCGCCAGCGTTCGCACCGCGCCGATCGTCGAAGGCTCACCCGTGTAATACTCCGCGAGAAAGCCCTGGACGACCCCGGTTCCGAAGAGAAATCCGAAGGTCACGCGCCCGCTGCCATGGTCGGCGCCGTCGACGCCGACGGGCGCGACGCGCAGGAGAGTGCGTTCGATGGCCGCGAGGGGAGGGTTTGCTCGGCCTTCGTAGTGAGCGACGACGCGGGCAAGCAAGTCTTCGGGCGAACCTCGTCGTACGCCGATCGAGCTTGCCACGGTGTTCATCGTCCCGCCGCGCAGGAGCGCCAGCGTCGGGAGCGGCTCGTCGCCGTATTCGGCGAGAAAGCCGGTCAAAGTCACGGTGTTCGTCCCGTCGCCGCCGCTGATGGCGAGGATGTCGATGCCCCTCTTGCGATATTCCGAGGCGATCCTCGAGAGCTCGTCGAAGGATCGGGCTTCGCGAACGACGCCGCGATCGCCGACACACCGGGCGAGTCGTTCGCGAGCGCCCGGATCGCGCAGATTGCGCCGGCTCTTGGGATTCAGGATGACGCCGATTCCAGGCATGGGGCTCGTGAGCCGGGATAGCCCGAGCTCATCGGCCGTGTACCAGATTCTAGCGGCTCGCGTCGGGGTTGCGCCTGCGCGCGGCGGACCCATGTAAGAGATCTGCTAGAAGGACGGCGCCAGTGACGAACATGACCAATGAGCTGCAAGCTGCGGCGCGGAGCTTCGTTCTTGCAGTCCCGAGTGACGAGCGCGCGACGTTCGTCATCACGGGGCGCGATCGAGCCTCCTGGCTGAACGGCCTTTTGACGTCCGATTTGGCTCGAATCGGTGCCTCCGGCTCGGGCGAGGCCAGCTACGGTCTCTTCGTCGCGCGAAACGGGCGCATCCTCGCCGACGCTCTCGTGTTCTTCGACGAGGCGCGTGCGCTCGTGTCGGTCCCGCGCGAGACGGTTGCGACGCTGCGGACGCACCTCGACCACTACCTCGTGATGGAGGACGCGGAGATCGGGCCGGACGCCGAGCACTTTGCCACGTGGATGCTGCACGGCCCGGCGTCCGGCGATGTGCTCGCGGCGGTGCGCACCGCCGTGGGGCCGGCGGCAGTCGGCGCGCCCATCGATCGGACCGGCTATGGGGGCGCCATTCTCTTCGCGGATCGCGAGCATGAAGCGGAGGTGCGCGCCGCGATCGAACGGGTCGTCGCCGAGCGAGGGGGCGCCGTTGCCGAGGACGGCGCGTGGGAGTGGCTCCGCATCGAGCGCGGCGTGCCCCGCTTCGGTTCGGACTTCGACGACAAGGTGTATCCGCAAGAGGCGGGGCTCGAGAAGGCAGCCGTCAGCTTCAACAAGGGCTGCTACCTCGGGCAGGAAGTCGTGTGCATGCTCGAGCTGCGAGGGCACGTGAAGCGAAAGCTCGCGGGTCTCGCCATCGATGCGTCCCAGGCGCCCGAGCGCGGCACTCCCGTGACCGACGAGGCGGGGGCCGCGGTGGGCGAGATCACGAGCGCGGCGATGTCGCCCGTCTCGGGCAAACCCGTTGCCTTCGCGATGCTCAAGCGCGCCAACGTTGCGCCGGGATCGCGGCTCGTCGTCGCAGGGGCGGGCGCCCGGGTGGTCGAGGTGCCCGGCGTCGCGAGCGCGCCGGCGTCGACGCCGTAGGTCTCGCGCGCGTGCGCTCAGTTGGCGGAGGCTAGAATCTCCCAGCGCAGCGATTCGCCGACCTCGGTCGAAATGCGCTTGGCGAGCCACGGACGCGCGATGGGCATGATGAAGAGCCCTTCGCCTGCCGCCACCGTACCGTTCGCGGCGGGTGCGCCCTTGCGCTTACCCGTCGAGAAGAAGGCCACGAGGCGACCGTCCGGGCTGCAGGCGGGGTAGGTGTTGGCGCCTTCGTGCTGCGTGAGGCGCCGGAGCGAGCCGCCGCTCGTGTCCGTCGCGATGACGTCCGCGCCGGCGCCGACCCCTACCGTGTAAATCACGAGCAAGCCTTCCGGCGTATCGCAGAAGACCGGCGCGCTCGCCATGAAGCCCGGCGGGGAGATCGCCTTGCCGTCGACGTAAATGCGCTGCACCGGCGTGCCCGCGACGTAAGCCATTTTTCCGAGAGGCCCGAAGATCGGGTGGTTGGCGAAGGGCGCGGATGGCATCGACGCGAGCTGGCCGTTCTTGCCGCTCCAGACGGTGCTCTCGCCAGCGCTCATCACGGTGAGCGCGATCTGCGAGTGGTCCGCGCTGAAGGCGAGGCCCAGCACCGAACCGGGAATCGCCATGGGGACCGGCGTTCCACTCGGGCCGAAGACGACGCGAAAAGGATCGTAGTCCTTCGACAGGGCGTAGAAGATCTGCCCTCCCGGGCCGAACGCGGGCGACACGGCGGTCGCGTCGGACGGGCTCGCAGGGCGCAGATCGAATCCGTCCGCATCGAGCGCGAAGATGCGCTGCCAGCGGCCGACTTTCTCTGCGTACGTCATCTCGCTGGCGAACCCTCCGGGCTTGCCGGTGAGCGCGCCGAGGAGGCGGTCGACGAGCCGGTGCGATGCGGCGCGAACCTCCGTCGTGGCCGTCGGCACGATGGTGCGGAACGCGGGCTTCGGCTCCGTCGCCGCGGCGGGCGCCGGACCTGTCGGCGTGAGATACGCCTCGCCCACGAGCTCCGTCTTGACCGAGTCGTTCGGAGCGGGCTGCGCGTACACGCGAAGCAGGTACTCCGCGCCCTTCGCCCGCCACGCGTAGAGATCGACGGGCGTCGAATGAAGGAACGGGCCAGGGGGCACGAGGCTCGGATCCAGCACGTCGAACTGGCCCGAGAGCTCCATGTCGCGGCGCACGACGAGGTTGACGATGCTGTCGGCAGTCCCTGTCGAGATGAGCGGGACGACGCCGAGCTTCGGCAGCGGTGGCAGCCCGTTGCCCGATCCGTTGACGTCCACGGTCCCGAGCAGCGACTCGTCGGGCGGCGCTTGCGCCGCGCCGCTCGGGGGTGGCTGCGACGGCGGAACATTGGCGGCCGTGGCTTGGGGCGGCAGCGGATCCGCGTGGGCGCGCGTTCCCAGCAAGGTGAACGCACTGACCGCGACGCAGGCGATCGCGAGACCGGTGAGGCGGAGAATGCCGGCCCTCATTCGCACATTTTCTGGATGTTGCATCGAAATTGGATGGGGAAGCTTTTCCCGAGCAGCTCGGGGTACGCGGGAGGAGGTGCGGGCAGTTCGGTGCCGCTGCCTTCGATGCGCGAGAGCGTGGCCCGCACCTCATCGTCGAAGGTCGAATCGCCGCTCGGCTTCACAATCGAGAAGCTACCTAGCTTGCGGTCGGGCGTCACGGTCACAGTGGCGACGCCCGCGAGGCCCTTCAGCCGATCGAAAGGAATTTTTCCACGAATTCCGAAGCGGGACACGAACCATTGGGCGAGCTGCACGCGGTACATGTCGACTGCGTGCGCCTTAAGGGGGTCCGCCTCGGTGCCGTTGCTGGCGCCCTGCTCGGACCCTTCGGTCGACGCGGCCGGCGCGGCGGTCGCCGACTCGGCCGGCGGCGTCAACGGCGTTTCCGGGGGCGCCGCGGAGGCGAGAGGCTGCGGCTTGCCGGCGTCGACAGTCGGTGCGGACTCGGGCTTCTTGGCCGTGGGAATGGCCTCCGGCGTCTTTTCGGCGAGCGGGGAAGGGGTCGGCCCCTGCGTCTTCGGGGGCGGCGGTTTCCTGCGTACCCACGGCGAAGGCTTCGCGTTGGGCGTTTGGCTCCCGAGCTTCAGGATGGGCGTGATGGCGACGGCGATGGGCTTCGCATTCTCGTTCGAGATGTCCGCTTCGACCATGGCAGGCGCCGGGAGCGAGAACGCGACGACGAACGCGACTTGAACGAACAGAGCGACTGCGCATGCGAGGGTGATGTCCTGCGCGTCGAACGTGCGACGCCGCGCCGTCGCGACCGACGTCACGGCTTCTGTTCCTCAGGATCCACAAGCAGATTGAGCGATGTCACTCCGGCCGAGCGCGCGGCCGCGACTGCCCGTGCGACGACGCCGTAGCGCGCGTCCTTGTCCGCACGGATGTAGAGCTCGTGCTCTTTTTGGACGCGCGGGTTCTGGAGCAAGACCTGCTCGATGTTGGCCGTGACGTCGTCTTCACCGAAGAGAATGCGCTCTTCCTTCGTGATCGAGACGACGAGCTTCGCGTCCTTGACGGGCGCGTTCGATGCTTGCACCTCGGGCAGGTCGATCTGGAGACCCGACGTGAGGAGCGGCGCGGTCACCATGAAAACGATGAGCAGCACCAGCATCACGTCGACGAGCGGCGTGACGTTGATCTCGCGTAAGGCGCCGCGGCGCGGGCTCGAAGTCAGAGACACGGGCGGTGTGCTCGTGGAGGGGGTTGAGCGGCGGGGGTGGCGCGCCTAGCGGCCGCCGCGCGGCGCGTACGACCGGACGCCGGCGGAGCCGCCTGCGCCAGCCGTGGGAAAAGAGGCTTGGGCGGCTTCTGCGGGTGCATGCTCGGCCACGATGGCCGCCCACTCGGCGGCGGCCGCTTGAAGATCCGCGACGAAGTCTTCCACCGTCTTGTCGATCCAGTTGTAGAAGAAGACCGCGGGGATCGCGGCTGCGAGGCCGATGGCGGTCGTGATGAGCGCCTCGCCGATGGCGGGCGCCACGACCGGCAGGCTCGCCGTCTTCGCGGCGCCGATGCGGATGAAGGCGTCCATGATTCCGTAGACGGTTCCGAAGAGACCGATGAACGGAGCGCCGGCGGCGATGAACGCGAGCAGCCACATCAGGGCCCGGGCGCTCTGCCCTTCGCTCAGGATCGCGCGATCCGCCACAGCCCGGAGCCGATCGAGCTCGGCCCCGGTTCCGCGCATGTAGAGCTCACCGATCACGCGCGCGCCCGGCGCGTAGTGCGACCGCGCGACGTCGAACAGAGCGTCGAGCGACGTCGCGTTGCGTACCCGACGATCGAAATCGCTCTCGGCCCGGCGCAGACGGCCGAGCTGCAACAGCTTCAACACCGCGATGACCCAGACGAGCAGGGAGCAGATGACCAAGAGGCCGATCGTCGCCTTGATCGGCCAGGACGCGTGCGTGAAGAGACCGACCAGATCGAGCTTGACCGTCGGGACGTCCGCCGGGGCGCTGCCGTCCGCAGCGGCGCCGACGGCAAGCACGCCGAGCACGTTCGAGGCCGCCGTAGCCATCGAGTCCGTCGAGCGTATCAATAAAAGCGTGGCGAACGAAAGGTCGGTCATCGGCTGGATGTCACTGGCCGAGCATCATGTCGACGCGACGGTCGCGCGCCCAGCTCGGTTCGTCGCCGCCCGTGGCGTCCATCGCGCCGCGCGAGCTGGACTCGGTTTTCGCCTTGTCCATGCCTTTGCCGACGAGGTATTGCGCGACCGAGTCGGCACGGGATTGCCCGAGCGTCATGTTGTAGTCGCTCCCCCCGCGCGGATCGGCGTGCCCGACGAGCTTCACCGAGCGTCCCTTCAGCGGCCCCGTCTTGAAGCACGTCGCCACCTGGTTCAGCACGTTGTCCTCCGACTGGCGGACGTGCGCCGAATCGAAAGCGAAAAATGCGTCGGGCGCAGCGATTCCGCAGGCGCTCGTGATTTCTTCCGAGATGTGAACCGCGCTCGCCGTCGGCGAATCCGGCGGCTCCGGCGGGAGGTTGTTCGGGGGCGGCGCCGCCATCGGCGTCGGTTTGACGGCGTCGGCGGTCTTCGGCGGGGGCGGCGTGTCTCCGCAAGCGATGATCGAGCTTGCGGCGAGGGCGACGGCGGTGAGCGCGAACGAGCCCGCGAGCAGCCCCGAGCGAGCGGTGTGGGTGCCTCGAGCTTTGCTTCCAATCGGTGTGGTCATGGTTGTCTCCAATTCAGCCGTCTAACGCTTTCGACGGCTTAATCTTCCGGCAAAGCTAGCGTCAAGCAAGAACCGTTCTGAGCGTCGAGGGATGCCACTATCACACCGGGCCGCCGGGCGCGCGGCCGCTGCGCCGTACGCGATGACGGCGCGCTGTCGCGGAGAGCGCCGACGGCCCTGGGCCCCGGCGCGGGAGATGCGGTCGCGATAGACCCGCCGCTACATTCGTCGTTCGAGTTTGTAGTGCGGTTTGCCGCCGACGTCATCGAGGCGCGTCACCCGGAGCATTTCGAGAGCGATCTCGCGGATCCGCCCTTCTTTGCCGACGCGCAGATGAAGCCGATCGCCGTCGCTTTTGACGACCTCGCAGGTGCCGAATGCGAAATGTTCGACGATGTCGCCCGCCTCCGGCATCGGCGAATCGACGTCGGCCGCCACCGGGCGCACGGGCCGCAGGGGCATCGCATTCGATAGTTGGGTCCCCACGGTTCCGCTGACTCCGCTCGTGGCGCTGGTCGCCGGCCCCGAAGAAGTCGCCGCGAATCCTGCACCGCCGCGACCTCGCGACGTGTCGTGGCTGGCTTCGAGGGCGCCCGACCAGGTGGCCTGACCTACTGGCGCCGGCAGCGCATGGCCGCCGGCTGCCGGGCCTGGCGCAACGGCCGGCGCGCGCGCCGCCTGCACTGGATGCACGGGCCGCGCCGGCGCGCCGCCGTTCGCCGAGGCGATCGACGGAGCGACCGTGCCGAGCGCGAAAAGCGAGACGCCGGCGGTGCGATCGACGGTTCGTTCGAGAGCCAAATCTTCGAGAACGGTGACCATCGCCTCGAGCGCAATCACGCGTGCCCCTTCGATTTCGCCGGCCAGCGTTTCGAGGCCCGCGTCCGTCTCCCGCGCGAGCAGCGCGCGGAGGGAAACGGTGGGATCGCCCTGCTCGCCGAGGCCCGCGCCGCCCTCGAGGGTGAGCACTTGCAGAGGGCCGTGGATCCGGCGCGCTACCCCGAGGCTTCCTCCGTCCGAACGAAAGGCGCGAAGGTCCACGTCTGCGAGCACCCCGCTCGCCCGGAGCCACCCGCACATCACTTGCTCGTCCCGAAGAGCCGCAGCGAGCGCCCCCGTCAGCGATTCGCCGTGGCCGATACGAACGACGAAGTGCCGACACTTCGCACTGCGGTGGAGTTCGAAGGCCACGGGCGTCCAGGCGTAGAGGTACCATGTTTCGAGGCCAAAGATCACGCGGCTTGGCCGCCGATCAGTGCGCTTGCCTCTCAGTCCGCGGCCGAACCCTGCAAAAGGGGCAGCACTTCGCCGGGAACGGTGACCCCCAGCCGGAGGAGCGCGCTCGCGTATTGTTCGAGCTCGATGTGGCCCCCGCGGTTCGCGACGGCGCGAAGCTCGCTCAAGTTCGCGCGACGGCTGATCGCGTCGCGCAGTTCGTCGTTGATGATCAACATGCCGCAAGCCATGACGCGTCCGTAAAGGCCCGTGTTTCGACAACGCGAGCACCCTTCGCCGCGCACGAGCGCCGGCACCTGCCCGCTCGGAAAGACGCCATGGCGTACGAGCGAATCGAGAACGAATTGCGGGTAAGCGAAAGGCGCCGCGCATTGCGCGCAGACACGCTGGACGAGGCGCTGGTGCAGGACCGCGAGAAGCCCGTTGGCGAGCGCGTAGGGCTCGATGCTCATGTCGCGCATGCGGGCGATGGCTTCGAGCGTTCCGTTCGTGTGCAAGGAGCTCATCACGAGGTGGCCCGTGAGCGAGGCCTCGACGGCGATTCGCGCCGTCTCGGTGTCGCGCATCTCGCCGACCAAGATGATGTTCGGGTCCTGGCGCAAGAGCGCGCGGAGCACGGCCGCGAAGGTCGTCCCCGCTTCGGGATGCACCTCCACCTGGGTGACGCCGTCGAGGTGGTACTCGATCGGGTCCTCGACGGTCATGATGTTCACGTGGTGGGCGCGCCGCGCGTTGAGCGCGCTGTAGAGCGTGGTGCTCTTGCCCGAGCCGGTCGGACCCGTCACGAGGAGAAAGCCCGTTGGCCGGGAGAGCAGCCGCGTGAAGAGGGTGCGCACTTCGTCGACGGCGAAAAGCGACTTGAGGTCGGTGATGGCGCCACCCGAGTCGAGGAGGCGCAAGGCGATCTTCTCGCCGAACTTCGCCGGGACGGTCGAGAGCCGCAGATCGACGAGGCGGCCCGAGCCGAGCTGCACGGAGATGCGCCCATCTTGTGGTTTGCGCGTCTCGGTGATGTCGAGGCGAGCGAGCGTCTTCAAGCGTATCGCGATCGGCTTCGCAAGATCGGCGGCGAAGAAATCCCGCCGCTTGTGGAGCAACCCGTCGACCCGGTAGCGCACGCAGACGCCTTGCCGTTCGGGCTCGATGTGCACGTCCGACGCGCCGGACGCGAGGGCGGTTCCGACGATCTCTTCGATCGCCCCGACCGCCGGGGGCGGAGCCGACGGCGCCTTGCCCCGAAGGTCGCGCGGGCCCGCTGCGTCGTCCAGCAAGAAGCGGAAGCTCGCGTACGCCTCGCCGACGGTCGCCGCAGGGCTCGACGACAGACGATCCGGCCGGGTTCCCCGTGCGCCCAGAAAGCGCCGCAGGTCGTCCATCGAGGTCGTGACGACGCGGAAACGAACACCGGGAACGGCGGAGCCGAGTTCGTCGAGCCCGGAGACGTCTCGTGGATCGACCATCGCGACGGTCATCGTGTCGCCGGTGAACTCGATCGGGCAAAGGCGGCCTTGCGAAGCCAGCGACGAGGGCATGCACGCCCAGAGCTGCTCGTCGAAGGTGTACCCTGCCAGGTCGACCCAGGGGATCGCGCCGTGGCGAAGGAAGAGGTCCGTGTCGGCCGCGAGGTGGCGCGCAACGGCCAGGGCGAACGACGGCACTTGCCGGAGCACGGCGTCGAAGACATCGGCCGGCAGGATCTGCACCGAGGCCGGCGCGAGCGCGACGCAATCCATGTCGGACACCTTGCCCGAAACCAGAATCGACGCGCCGAAGACTTGTCCGGCGCCGATGACGCCGAGCATTTGTGTGGTCCCGTTTCTCGTATTGCGAACAACGATGGCGAGGCGGCCCGATTCGATCACGAACAGGCCGACGGGCCCGTTCGTCCGCCGGAGCAAGTACGCGCCGGTCGCGAGATCGACTGGAACGAGCCGCTCCGCCAGCTGCGCGAGCAGCGGCGGCGGAAGCGACTCGAAGAGCGGATTTTTCGTGAGAAGAGCAGCAAGAGGAGGCGGCGCCGAGACCGGCGCGAGGACCGACCCAGGCCCTGCGGCGGGCGCGCTACTCATGGCGGTTCCCCCAGCGTTCGGCGCTCAGGCCTCGACGCGGACGACGGCTTTCCGATTCACGTAATGCGAGCGACCCGGCTCGACGACAAGGAGAAATAGGTGATTCGGGTCATTGAGCGCGTCGGATACGCGCGGCCGCTCTCGCGGCATCATGTAGACGAACT
Source organism: Polyangiaceae bacterium (assembly GCA_035482215.1). Taxonomy (GTDB): domain Bacteria; phylum Myxococcota_A; class Polyangia; order Polyangiales; family Polyangiaceae; genus Palsa-1150. Next base: position 14,013 of record DATHQY010000049.1, read on the forward strand.
CGCCGCGAACGGCGCTTCCGTTCGAGAGATGGACCGTGACCTGCTTGCGCGTCGCGCTGGCGAACTCGAGGCGTTCGAGCTCCGGCGCTTCGCCTTCGATTTGGACGTCGGCAATGTAATCGAGCTGCAAAAGCTCGATTTTGTCGCCGGCGGAGACCGGCAGAAATTGGAGACCTTGCGCGTTCAATCGCTCGCTCAATGTCTCCGTTTCGTAGTGGCGGCGCAGCGCCGGCCCGAGAAAAACATCGACTTCGCGCGTATCCCCCGAAAAGGAGACTACGCGCGTCGCGACGCGCGTGGGCTTCGCATACATCTCGTCCTCCCCGTTCATTTCAACCGCCACGGACCACCGCCTTATTGGGCTATTGCCAGTCGTTAGCAAGCGCGGGCAATAGGCGCAAGAACCGGTCGTGTGAACAATCCGGCTTTCGGCTCTTTCAGGGCGGCAAAGGCGTTTCGCCCGGCGCTGGCGGAGGCGCTCCCGAGGGTGTCGCGCCAGGAGCTACGCCAAGAGGAGCTCCGGGAACCGGGGGGCCTTCGACGGGCGCCGGCGCTTGCGCAGGTGGCGCAGGGGGTGCAGGCGGCGACGCTCCCGCAGGCGACGGTGCTGCCCACGGCATAGGACCTACCGGCGTCCACCGGATCGACAAACTGAAACGAAAACGCGGTGTCAGCTCGCTCGAGTCGAGCCCCCCGCCACCACTCAGCTGGATAGCCAATTGGCCTTGCGCAAGGGGCTCGGTGCGTGCCGAAAGTTGCCATTCGGATGGCACGAGGCTCTGGCTACTGGGCTGATTGACCAGGGCACCGTTTTGCAGAGCGAGCTGGTTTTGCGCGACGACGACGGGGAGGGCGAATCCCTCGATCGTCGCGGAGAGCAGCCCTTTTGGCAAAATATCGACGCCAAGACCGAGCGCCGTCACGATCTGCGTGCCGACTTCGGCGCCCAGAAGCTCGGTCGTCGGCCGAATGCGGGCGCCGACCTCTGCGCCGGCGAAGAATCGATCGAAGCGGTAGTCCGCCGCGAGGCTCGGCGCGAAGACGCCGCTTCGCTCGCCGGCGAACTGGTCTCGATCGCCGGTGGGCGCAACCACTTCGAAACGGGCGGCGAGGCCGAACGAACCCGTGTCGGGTCCGACGGCCGGTCCGCTGCCGCCGGCGGCGGACGCCCTCGCCTCGGCGGTAGGACGAAAGCGCGGAAGGATCGCGTAGGTGAACCCGAAACGAAAATCGCGCACGGCCGTGTCGTGCAGGCCGAAGCCACCGGTCAGCGGCGCGAGACCGTTGCCGCTCTGGCCGAACGTGAGCGGGAGCGCCATGTCGAGCTCGAGGCGCGAGGTGACGCCATACGACCAGAGGAAAGTGCCGTTGACCTGATCGTTGATGATGTACTGGTCGCTCCCGTTGCCCGGGGATGGCAGGTGCAGGATGAGGGGCCGTGACAGGTAACTCGTGACCAGGCCGAAGCCGAGTTGGTGCGCGGCGGTCGTCTCCGCGCCGCCGATCGCCACGAACTCGGACGGACCCGCGTGCGGCCAGAGCGAGTCGTCGTCCACGCATGGACTCAAGACACCGGAGCAGTCCGTCGCCTGCGCGGGGCTTTCGCGAAGGAGGACGGCAAGGAAGGGCAGAAAGACGACAAGCCCGGCACGGGGGCGCATCAGGGGCGGACGTTATCACCGATGTGGTAGACCGCGCGCGTGCGAATCACCGCGGAGACCCCGATCGTGCTTGGCAGCGCATCGCCCCGGCGGCGCGAGCTTCTCGGTTTGGCGCAGATTCCGTTCATCGTGCACGCCGCGAACGCCGACGAATCAACCCGGCCGGGTGAGGCCGCGAACGACTACCTCGAACGGATCGCGCGCGCCAAGCTCGATGCGGTGCGCGCTGGGCTGGCGACCGTGCGCGGCGCCTCCGCCGATGCGATCCTGGTGGCCGACACGATCGTGGTGGGACCCGACGGAAGCGTCCTCGGCAAACCGCGCGACGCGGACGAGGGGAGTGCGATGCTCGAGAGCCTCTCGGGCCGAGCGCACACCGTCCGCACGCGCTTTCTCCTCGCAGAACGACACGACGAGCCGCTCCATGGCGAGACAGTGGTCACGGAAGTGACCTTCCGCGAGCTCTTGCCGGGCGAAGTGGCTCGCTACGTCGCGACCGGCGAAGGGCGTGACAAAGCGGGCGGCTACGCGGTCCAGGGTGGAGCCGCGGCGTTCACGCTGCGCCTGAACGGGAGCTACACGAACGTCGTGGGTCTGCCGCTCTGCGAAGTGCAGGCCGCCCTCCGGCGGCTCGGGTGGCTCGGCCCGTCGTGACGGGGATGGCGAAAGCCCCGGGGGTGACGGCGAAAGCTCCGGATCGGCGGCGCGACGCTTGGGCCGCTTTTGCTGTGGCGCTCCTCGTGCGGCTCGCTGTGGTGATCTGGGCGCATGCGCGCTTTCCCGCCGCGGGCGACGGGTCCTATTACGACGTATTCGCGCGACGGCTCGCCAGCGGCCTGGGATACACGAAGCTCTGGCCGGACGGGGTAGTCACCTACGTCGCGCATTACCCGGTGGGATACCCGGCCCTTCTCGCGGCTGGTTATGCCGTGTTCGGCGCGTCGGGCGCCGTGGCGATGACGATCAACGCGCTGCTCGGCGCGGCCGCTGCGTTCGCGATGCACCGGCTCGTGAACACGCCGGAGACGGACGGCGGAGGACGCCTTTGTCCGCTCGGCGCCGCGCTCGCGGTGGGGCTTCATCCCGCGCTTGTGTCGTACACCGCGGCCGTCATGACGGAGGGCGTGACCGCATCGCTGCTCGTGATCGCCGTGGCGCTCGCCGGTGGCGCACGCGAAGGTGGCGGCGGTTCGTGGCGTACGCGCGCGACGCTGGCGGCCGGCGCGGTCATGGGCATCGCGACGCTCGTGCGCCCGCAGTCGTTGTTGCTGGCACCCGTATTCGGCGCGCTGGCGGCCCCGCGAGTCTGGCGCGCGATGGGCGGCACCGCGCGGGCGCGATGGCGGGAGGCTGCCTTGGGCGCCGCCGTCGTAACGGCGGTTGCGATCGCCTGCGTTCTGCCCTGGACGGCCCGCAATTGCGTCCGCATGCATCGGTGCGCGCTCGTCAGCGTCAACGGCGGTTGGAACTTGCTCATCGGGGCGACGACGCCGAACGGCGGATGGCAGCCGGTGTCCGTCCCCTCCGAATGCGCCACGGTCTGGGACGAAGCGGCCAAGGACGTTTGCTTCCGGCACGCGGCCCTCGGCGTCATCGCGCAGAGTCCGCTCGAGTGGCTCGCGCGGGCTCCGTCGAAGGTCGCGATGACGCTCGACACCCTCGGCGCCACGCCATGGTATCTGCACGAAAGCAACGGCGCGGCGTTCGACGAACACGCGCAGGTCGTGCTCGGCGCCGTCGAGGCGATCGCGAGCCGCCTTCTCCTGTTAGGCGCGCTGGTGGCGGTCGCGCGCCTCCGTGGGGCATGGCCCCTCGTGCGCAAGGTTGCGGCCGTGCTTGGAGCCGCCGCTGCACTCACGATGCACGGCTGGTTGGGATACGTCGCTGTGGCCCTCGGCGTGCTTCTGACAGGTCCGCGCGCGATAGCCCGAGCGCCGGCGATCGTGCTGGCCACGGCGGCCGTGATTCTGGCGACCGTCGCGGTGCATGCCGTGTTCTTCGGATCGGGACGCTACGGGCTCGTGGTGGCGCCGTTCGTTGCGGGCTTCGCGTTCGTACGGCCGCGTCAGGCCGGGCAGGGAGGCGCGGCCGGCTTGCGCGCCTAGCCCGGGCGGTGCACATTCCCCCCGTCGACGCCGCTCGGGCGATCGTCCGTTCGCTTGCGAACGGGAGGAAAGTCCGAGCTCCACAGAGCACGATGCCGGGTAACGCCCGGTGGCGGCAACGCCGAGGAGAGTGCCACAGAAAAGAGACCGCCGTCGTTCGCATGCTCGCATGGGAGCGACGGCAAGGGTGAAACGGCGGGGTAAGAGCCCACCGCGCACGCGGTAACGCGTGCGGCGCAGGCAAACCCCATCGGGAGCAAGGCCGCATAGGCAAGCGTCACGGCGAACGGGAGGCGGCTCTCGTGCGCCGCG
>DATHQY010000050.1:0-26667 GCA_035482215.1 Polyangiaceae bacterium
GAAGCTCCGTCGCGGCGCTTGGCGCTGATTTCTCCTCGGTGTCCGAAGGAGCCGGCGGCGGCGGGGCCGGCTCGGCGGGCTCGAGGTCCACGCGAAGCTCCGTCTCCGGGCCGTCGGGCAGAACGCTGGCGCGCAATCCAGTACGAATCACGGAGAGCGCGCCGGCTGCATGCACCAGGAGCGCGAGGCCGACGAAGCGCGGAAGACGAGGCCGGCCTACCACGACCGAGGCATAGCGCGGCGGGCGTCGTTACGCTCGCTCGGCGAAGCGATGTGTCGCCCGCGCTACGGGCTTCCCGCGGACGTCGGATCGGTGATGTGGCCGAGGAACAAGATGGCTCCCGTGGGCACGTCGACGATCGATGCGAGGTAGGGCCGATTCACGACCATCGGGATCGGCGACGGAGGAGGCCCGGCGACGCCGTCCATCCCCGCGATGACGACGGCTGTTGCGGCCGCGGCTTCGACGCCGGTTTCTTGCATCGAGACCATCGCCTTCTGGAGGACGTCCGCGACATAGAGACGTTTGCCGTCCGGCGTTTGCGTGCACATCGAAGTGAAGTCCGCGGTGGTCGGGTCGAACGCGCTCACCATGCCCATCGCCTGTAGCGTGGTCGCGAGCGAGAACGTCGGTGAAGTGAACGTCACTTTGGGAAGCGAGAGGGCGACGAGCTGGGCGTCGGCCGGCAGGGTGACCGCCGCGGAGCCCGTCGTGAGCGACGCCTCGTACGCGCCGAGGCTCACGCCGTCGTGCGGCAGCGCGATCACGAACGCGAGAGCGCCGCCCGAAAGAGGCAATCCGACGATTTGGGCTTGGCCATCGTCGACGTAGGGGAACATCGCCGTCTGGTTCATGAAGTTCGGGAGGACCATGGCGCCTCCTTCGGTCGTGAACGACGCGGGCGACGTCGCCGAGACATCGAACGGCGAAGCCCAGGGAAACTTGAGGTGGATCGCGTTGACCAGGACGAGTCGCGTAGCGCTGTCGATCGAGCCGTCGGGAAGCAAGTTCTGAATCTTGTCGTCGGTCGATTGGCTCACCCACGCGTTGATCGCGAGACGGGCGGGGTCGGCGTCGTGAACGAAATCCTCGAGGTACACGCCGCTCCCGTAGCTCTGGCCGAGCACCGTCAGAAAGGGGGTCGCCCACGGGTACGTGCTTTGGCCCCAGACGGAGTTGACGATCTGCAGCGCATAGTCGGAGGCCGCTGCGTCGGCCTGCGTCCGCTGCATCTCCGCCATCCACGCCGACGGGCCGCGCGACGCAAGGGTCTGGCTCAACGCGTTTTGCCCGTCGAAGATCGATGTCCCCCCGCCGGAGGGAAAGTGGAGGGCCGACGCCATCTCGGTCGCAGTCGCGCTCGCGGCGCCCGCGTAGGTCATGGTGAGCGCGATCGAAGCGCTGATCGGGGAGGTGAGAAAGTTCGTGTCCGCGTTCGCCGCATCGAGGCGCGAATAGAGATCCAGCGCAAATGCATTGTTGGCCGTCACGGCGCCCGTGAGGGCAGTCGCGCTGATCGACGCCGCTGGGTCACGTGCGACATTGGCTTGCGCAAGCCCCGCGGGAGCCCCACTCGCCCCGGCGTCGTCGCTCGATGGCATCGCGCCGGAAGCCCCGTTCGAGCTGCAGGCGGAACCCACGAGGCCGAGCCCGAGAACCGCGCTCGCGGCGCTCGTGGCCGTCCAACGGTCGAATACGCGCATTGCATCGGGGAACGCAATGCATGTGCCCGTGGTCGGTCGCATGGAAGCACACGATACCGCTGGATTCGAGCGTGCCGCTCTGTGCCACCTGCGACGGGTGGGTCCACCACCCCAGGGATTGAGTCGCGTCGCTCTCGCCGTTTGTTCCGGCCATACGGACGGATCGACCGTCCGCCCGCGACCGGCGCACCCCTCCTCCAGGTGCGCCGGCGCGCCGTGGCTCCGGTCGCGAATCGCCCGCGGTGTTACTTCGACGCGCTCGCGGCGGCGTTCGCCGCTTGAATCGCCGCGTCCGAGAACTGCACGACCGCGACGGGTTGCGATCCGCCCGCGCTGCCGCTCGAAGAACTAGAGCCCTTGGCTGCGGAAGAGCCCTTGGTTCCCGTGGCGTGAGCAACGTGCTTATGGGTGGCGTGTTTGGCCGCGTGAACGTTCATGAGAGCTCCTTCTCGTTTCGGCGCGGAGTCCTTTCCGCAGCCGTGTCATGGGGAACGGCGCGCGCCGTTCGACCTTGAGCGTCACTTCACGCTCGGCGACGGCGCGTTCACCGTCTTCGGTGTTTTCACGGGAGGCTTCTTCATCGCGAGCGCACGGTCGGGCCGCTGCTTTCGCTCGAAGCGCGCCAGCTCGACGGGCGCCCCCGTCTTCGCCGACTTGACGAGCGCCTCGAGCACGCGAACGTCCGCGAGGCCCTCTTCGCCCGAAGGCTCGGGCTCATTGTCCTCGAGAATGCACCGCGAGAAGTGAACGAGCTCGGGCGCGAATTGATCGTACGGCCCGAAAGATTTCTCGGTCTTCTTCCCGCCCTGGGTGAGCGCTTGCTTCAGCGGCCCCGAGTAGCCGAACGCCGGGTCGAGCTCGATGTCGCCCTTCGTGCCCACGAGGCGGAACTGCGAGACGTCGGAAGCGCCCTGGCTCACCGTGAATTGCGCGAGGCGATCGTTCGAAAAGCGAAGAACCGCGGTCGTCATTTCGTCGACCCCGCGGAAGCGCTCTTCCGTGTCTCGCGCCTGGAACGCGAAGACTTCGACGGGCTCGTCCTGGAACAGGTAGCGAGCGGCGTTGAGGCAATAGATACCCATGTCGTAAAGTGCACCGCCGCCGAGATCGTTACGCGTGCGTACGTCGTCGTCGCGGACCTGCTGCGTGAATACCGAGCTGAAGATGCGCGGCTCGCCGATGGCGCCCCCGCGAATGAGCTCGATCGCGCTCGTGTTCGCTTCTTCGAAGTGGAGGCGATACGCGATCATCAGCTTGACCTGGTTGTCCGCGGCAGCACGGATCATGTGGTGGCACGCGTCTTCCGTGACGGCCATCGGCTTCTCGCAGAGGACGTGGACATGCGCGCGCGCCGCCCGTTCGACGAGTTCCCGGTGCTTCGAGTTCGGCACCGCGATGTACACGGCGTCGATGTCACCGCGGCGGAGGATGTCCTCCATCTCGTCGTAGCCACCGAGCAGAAACACGCCGTAATGCGCGCCGACTCGCTTGAGCTTCTCGGTGTCGGACGAGATCAGCGCGCCGAGCTCGGAGTTTTCCTTGGCGTGCTCGAAGGCCGGCAGAATTGCAACTTGAGCGATGTTGCCGAGACCGATGACGGCATAGCGGATCCTTTTCTCTTTGGTCGGCATGGTTGCCTCCGTTTGCGCACCGTTCTCGGCGCGTTGCGGGCGCGGGTGCGTTTCGTCGATGGGCGACGTGTTTCGGGGTGCGATGCGCATGCCAGGGCGTGCCCTACGGCGCGTCGCGTCCTGCCCCAGGCTCATCGGTCTTGCGTTAGACTCGCCCACCTCTTCCGAATGCGGAGCCCCCCATGTCCCACTCTCCCGTCACCCTCGAGCACCCCGTCGGTCCCGAGGACCACGTGCGCGGTTCGTTGTCGGCGCCGGTGACGCTCCTCGAATACGGCGACTTCGAGTGCCCATTCTGTGCGCGCGCCTATCCCGTCGTGAAGCAGCTCCTTGCGCGCTTCGGGAGCGAGCTTTGCTTCGTCTTCCGCCATACCCCGCGCGCCGCGGCCCACCCGCACGCCCAGCACGCCGCCGAGGCGACCGAAGCCGCCGCCGCGCAGGGGAAGTTCTGGGAGATGCACGATCGGCTCTTCGAGAACCAGAACGCCCTGACCGACGCGGATCTCAAGAAGCAAGCGATCGCGCTCGGCCTCGACGCGGCGCGCTTCGACGCCGACTTCGCGTCGCACGCGGTCGCGGCGCGCGTACGCGCGCAAGAGGCAGGGGCCGCGCACACCGTTCTGACGACCCCCACGTTCTTCGTCAACGGCGAGCGATTCGACGACACGCCGGACTCGGTAACCCTCACCGCGGCGATCGAGCGTGCCGCCGCTGCAGCGAAGGATGCCCCACGCGGGCTGCGTTGACGGGAAGCCGTCGTCGAGGGCCTCTCGGAGAGTGGACACGCGAAGGGCCAGCGGCCTCTCACGGCGAGAACGGAACAAGACAGCGTACGTATCCCCCTTGCAAAGGCGACGGGACTGCGACGCGGGCCACGCCTCCTGCCGTGTGACGATTTCGTCGACATACGTCTTCTATAGTGGACGCGCCCGTGCTACTCGACGCCTTACGATGAACGGACCCCGACCGTAGACCCGCCGAGCGTACGGCTGGGAGCCGTTCTGACCGAGATTAGTTCTGGCAGCAGGACCAGGGACGCCGCCGAGGCGACGTGCGTTCCTCGGTGGTTCATTGCGCCTCATTTGGCATTCGAGCGACGACTCTCATGAAATCCCTATTTCCCCATTTGGTTCTCCTGACCCTTGCGGGAGCGGTGCCCCGGATCGCGCTCGCGCAGAGCGCGCCGCCGTCGGCCGCACCGGCTCCCCCGCCTCCGGGCACTCCGACCGCAGGCACCCCGCCCGCGAGCGCGCCGCCGAGCGACGTTCCCCCACCGGCGCCAGTCACTGCGCCGCCGCCGCCGTCCGCGGCGCCCGCGATTCCCGCAGCGCCGCCCGGGCAGACGGTGGTCGTGGCCCCGCCCGTAACGAGTTCCACCGACCTCCGCACCGAGCGCGCGACGCCGACGACGACCGGCGGCCCAGGGGACGCCAACCCCGTCGCGGCCGGCCCGGGCGGCGCCGTGGTCGTGCAATCGGGCGATACCGCCGTGCCGAATCCTTCGGATGTCCGTGCCGAGCGTGCGACGCCGACAGCGACCGGCGGTCCCGGCGACCCGGCTTCCGCTGCAGCAGGTCCCGGCGGGTTCCGCATTCTGGCCCGCGACAACCGTTCGGAGATTCGTTTCCGCGCCCTCGTCCAGGCCGACGGGCGTTTCTGGTTCGAAGACAACCAACGGCCGCAGACCGATACGTTCCTCATCCGCCGCGCGCAGACCTGGGCCGAAGGTCGCTTGCCCTACGGCATCACCTTCATGCTCAATCCCGACTTCGGTGGCGGTACGGTCGTCTTGCAAGACGCGTATCTCGGCGTCGAGGTCGGCGATTTCCTGAAGTTCCGGTTCGGCAAATTCCGGCCTCCCTTCGGCCTGGAGCGCTTGCAGCCCACGTCGAACCTTTCGTTCGTCGAGTTCGGGCTCCCGACGCTTCTGACCCCGAACCGCGACGTCGGCGCGATGGCGTACGGCGACTTGCTCAACAACATCGTCGGCTACGGCGCCGGCATCTTCAACGGCGTCGCGGACAACGCGAGCGGCGACCTCGCCCTCGACAAGGAAAAGGAATTCGACGGCCGCGTCTACCTCCGGCCCTTCCGCACGATTCCGAACGAGGCCCTCGGGCGGCTCTTCGTCGGTGTCGCGGGGACGTTCGGGCGCGTCTACGGCAATCCGACGAGCCCCAACCTGCCGTCGTACAAGACGCCGGGCCAGGTCACGATCTTTTCGTATACGGCGGCGGCCTCGGGCAATACGTATGCGAATACCGTGGTCGCCAACGGGCCCCACAATCGGTACGGCGCGTATCTGTACGAAGCGATCGGCCCGGTCAGCGTGTCGGGCGAATATTACCTGTCGGACCAGGAGGTCGGCCTGGGCGGCAAGGGCAATTCGTGGATCCACAACAAGGCGTTCGAGGCGGCTGCGACGTTCCTCTTCTTCGGCGCGGACGCGTCATACGACTTCGTCCACGTGAAGACGCCCTTCGATCCCCAGAACAATCACTTCGGCGCGCTCGAGCTCGCGGGTCGCATCGGGCATCTCGACCTCGACACCAACGCGTTCCCCAACTACACCGCCACCAACGCGTCCGTTCGCGGGGCCACGGAAGGCGCGTTGGGGCTGAACTGGTACATCAGCGACAACGCCAAGCTCGTCTTCGACTGGGATCATACGGAGTTCCAGGGCGGGGCCAAGACCGCGCCGGAGCTCCTCGCGCAGCATCGAGAAGCCGAGAACATCTGGTTGATGCGCGCGCAAGTCGTCTATTGAGAAATTGAGGCTTTCGATGAAACTATTCCCTATCTCTATCTCTCTGGTTTTCGTCACTTCCCTTGCCGCCGCATGCCTCACGGGTTGCGACGGCGACGACAACACGCTCCCCGGCGCGGCGACCGACGCAGGCTCCTCCTCGGACGCTGCGAAGGACGCGACGTCTGGGCACGACGGGGGCGACGCCTCGGCGTCGGACGCGGCTGCGAACAGCGACGCAGACGAGGGCGATGCCACGACCGTCGATGGCGCGGCAGACGGCACCGCTCCGGAAGACGCGGCGGAAACCGGTGCCTCCGAAGCCGGTACCTCGGACACCGGTACCCCGGATGCCGGCGCCAACGCGTCGGATGCGGGCGAACCCGACGCCGACGCCGGGACCTGAGACGTCAGCAGACGCGTTCGAGGGCGGCGAGCGCACGCGCGGCCGCCTTTCGAACTTCGACGTCCGGATCCTTCAGAAGAGACTGCAGCGCTTCACGCGAAGAGGTCGCCCCGAGGACGCCAAGCGCCTCGGCGGCGGCCTTTCGCACGTCGGAGGCCGGGTTTGCGAACAGGGCAACGAGCCGCGGAATCGCGGATGTCGTCCGCAGAGAGGCGATTGCGGCGACGGCGTTCTTCACCACTTGCCAGTGCGAATCGTCGAGCGCGGCGAGCAAGGCCGTTCCCGCGGTGGCATCGTTCGAGGCACCCAACGCCGACGCCGCTTCGGCTCTCACTTGCCAATCGTCGTCGGCGAGACGCTCCGCGATGGGGCCTGCGAGATGCACGTTCCATCCGCGCGCGAGTGCCGCCACGGCCAGGCGCCGCACGCCCGCGTCGTCGTCCGTGAGCTTGCGTCGAAGCGCGCCGGCGTGATCCGCGTTGCGCAAATAGGCGAGGCCGACGACCGCGGCACGCCGCACGCGCGCGCTTCGATCGTCCAGCGCCGCCTCGAGCGCGGGCACGGTTCGCGGATCGCGCCACTCGCGGATCGCGACGAGCACCCACTCGCGAACGTCTTCGTTCTCGTGATTCACCGCGGCGAGCAGGGCAGCGAGGGACTCCTCGCTGCGAAACGACCGTACCGCCGATTGCGCGGCTTCGCGGACTCCCTCCGCGCCGTCGCCGAGGGCGGTGACGACCGCGGGCAGAGCGCGCGGATCGCCGAGCTCTTCGAGCATCCCCACGGCGAGGCGGCGAACGGTCGCGTCGGCGTCCGTGCTTGCGGCCACGAGCGCATCGAGCGCCGTCGCGTCCACGTCGTCGGTACGCTCGATGAGCGCGAGCTGGCGAACCGCCGGGTCGGGATTCGCCAGCGCAGCCCACAAAGTTTCTCTCGATTCGGAAGTCATGACGGGCCTCTTTTTTCGTCAGCGCGTCAGCGCACGAGGAACGGCATCTTCACGGTGATGGCGTCCTTCGGACAATCGATCTCGCACGCGAGGCAGTACCAGCACTCATCGTGGCGCATGTGGGCCTTGCGGGTCTCGGGATTCACGGCGAGGCAGTCCACCGGGCACGAATCGATGCAGATCTTGCATCCCGTGATGCACTTGGCGAGATCGACGACGACGGGCACGTCGTAGACGCGGGTCGTCTGGGCGTTTCCGACCGTAATCGCCTGCGACGCTTTGATCGACTCGCGATCGTCGATCTGGCTCACTGTGCCGCCCCCGCGACTGCGGCCGTCGCTTCCGTCTCTACGCGGAGCCGCTGATAGCCCGACAGCTCTTCGCGACTCATCGGTACGACGTATTCGTCGACGGGTCGTTTGAAGAGTTTCATCGTCCCGTCGTCGCCTTTCTTGACGTTCACGTGGACGAACCAGTCGGCGTCGTTCATCTCGGGGTAGTCGAGTCGGTGGTGGTAGAGGCCCCACCGGCTCTCCGTCCGAAAGAGAGACGCGCGGGCCGCCATCTCGGCGCAATCGCGAATGAAGGCGCATTCGGCGGTGCGCATCAGATCGTGCGGCTCGGAGGCCCCGAGCTCGTCGAGCTCCTCCTCGAGGCGCATGAAATACTCGAGGCCTTGCTGCATGCGGTTGGCGGACTTCGGCGGCTGCAAATAGTCGTTCACGAGCCGCCGCACCTTGTATTCGTACTGGTGGTGCGGAATGCCGTGCGGCCGCGAGAGCGGCGCGAGTATGCGCGCGCGCTCGGCGGCGACCTTCTCCGCGTCGACCTCGGCGGGCCCGACCTGCGCCACGTATTCAGCGGCATTGTTCGCGCAGATCTCCCCGTACGTCAGCGCGCCGAGCAAGTAATTGTGGGGTACGCAGGCCATGTCGCCGGCGGCGTACAGACCCGGCACCGTGGTTTCGCCGCGATCGTTGACCCACACGCCCGACGCGCTGTGCCCGCTGCACAAGCCGATCTCCGAGATGTGCATCTCGACGTAGTCGGCCCCGTACGTGTGGCCGCGACCCACGTGGAAGCGACCCCGGCTCGGCCGCTCCGTACGATGGAGGACGCGCTCGATCTCGTCGAGCGTCTCGGGCGCGAGGTGCGTCAGCTTCAGGTAGACGGGACCGTTGGCCGAATGCAGCTCTCGATAGAACTCGAGCATCATCTGCCCGCTCCAGTAATCGCTCTGGATGAACCGGTCGCCACGTGCGTTGACGGTGTGGCCTCCGAGCGGGCCGGTCACGTAGGCGCACGCCGGGCCGTTGTAATCTTTGATGAGCGGATTGATCTGGAAACACTCGATCCCGGTCAGCTCCGCGCCTGCGTGGTACGCCATCGAGTAGCCGTCCCCGGCGTTCGACGGATTCTCGTACGTCCCATACAGATAGCCCGACGCGGGCAGACCCAGACGGCCCGAGGCGCCGCAGCAAAGAACGACGGCTTTCGCTCGGAGGACGCCGACTTCTCCCGTACGCACATCGAAGCCGATGACGCCGCACGCCCTCCCGTCCTGCACGAGCACGCGCGTCGCGGCGAAGCGATTCACGACCTGCACGCCGGCTCGTTTGATGAGCCGATTGAGGATCTTCTTCAGGTCGTACCCTTCGGGCATCGGCAAGACGTAACGGCCCTGATGGTGGACTTTCTTGACGTCGAAGTCGCCGCTCTCCGTCTTCTGGAACTTCACGCCCCAGCGGTCGAGTTTCTCGATCATCGCGTAGCTACGCGTCGCATATGCGAGCACGGCGCGCTGGTTGACGATGCCGTCGTTCGCCGTCGTGATCTCTTTCACGTATTGCTCCGGGGTCGCGTGCCCCGGCAGGATCGCGTTGTTGAGCCCATCCATGCCGATCGCGATGGCGCCGCTCCGCTTCACGTGGGCCTTCTCGAGGAGGACCACGCGCCCCTTCGGCAAGAGCTCTTGCGCGCGGATGGCAGCCGTGGCTCCCGCGCTTCCCCCACCCACGATGATGACGTCTGCGTCGATCGCGATGTCGTTCATGATGCGGATTTGCGTCTACTATAGCGGATGTGGCCCGGCAAGGCGCCGGAGATCATCCCCCCGCAGGCACGCGATGCGGAGCTGCGCGCAGGCGTCCGCGCCTTGACAGGCCTTTGCCCTCGCGAATAGACATACGAGCGTTTTACAGGACACAGCCCCGTCCGGGCACCGGAGAGACCTCGATGGATCGAAGCTTGTGGCGGCGCGTCTTGCTCGTGGCGTGCGCCGTTTCCGCCGCGTCGTCGGGGGGATGTGGACGCAAGAGCCCGAGCGACTCGGCTGCGAGCGCGTCCGCGCCGGCTTCCGCGCCTGCGCCGGAGGCCGCGCAGGCGCCGGTCGCCGCGTACGGCAAGCCGGGCGATCCGATCCATCTCGCGGTCGGTTACCAACCGTATTACTCGGAGGCTTGGTCCGGGGTCGTCGTCAACGGCCTTGGCCTCTGGAAACGATACCTGCCGCCGCAGTCGACCGTCGAATTCAACGTCGGCTTGCAGGGCGCGCTCATCGTCAACGCGATGCTCGCCGGCAAAGAGCAGATCGGGTACCTCGGCGACATGCCCGCGATCGTGGGCGCGACGAAGCGAAGCGTCGGCGATCTGCGCATCGTGGCGAACGTCGGGCTCAGTCGCGATCAATGCAACATCTTCCTCGTGAGTCCCGATGCGCCGGCGTTCAAATCCGGTACGGAGGCCGTGCACTGGTTCGACGGCAAGACCGTCGGCGTGCCCAAGGGCAGCTGCGCGGACCGCTTTGCCACCGCGGTCTTCAAGAAACAAAATATCGCGCCGAAGGAGTATCTGAACCAGAGCATCGAGCTCATCACGAGCGGCTTTCGCGTCAAGAAGCTCGACGCGGCCGTCGTCTGGGAGCCCGTCGCGTCGCGTCTCGTCGCGGAGGGCCTGGCGCGTCGCGTGGCCACGGGCAACGACTTCGGCGAGAACGACGGTGCGTTCATCGACATGCGCGCCGACCTCGTGCAGCAGCGGCCCGACGTCGTGAAAGCCTGGCTCGAAGCGGAGTTCGACGCCGAGCGGTACTTGGCCGATCCCAAGAATTCGCAGGACGTCGCGCGCTTCGCCAAGGAGCAGACGACCGGGATCGACCAGCCGACGATGTGGCGAGCGCTGTTCGGTACGTACTCGCCCGCCGAGGGCGGATCAGGGACGCGTCTCGTCCTGCCTTTTGGATTCACCGACGAGTCGCTGGAGCTCGTCAAGCGCGCGACCGCCTTCCTCTACGAGGTGAAGAGCATCAGCATTTCCGAGCTCCCCGCCGATGCGGTCCTGCCGCGCTTCGTGGACGAAGTGCTCCAGGAGCACTCGGCGAAAGCGCCGATTGCGCAGATCCAGGCAAGCGAGGCGACGGCGTCGCGATGAAGCGTGTGGCCGTCGCGCTGCAGGCTTTCGTGGTCAACGGGCTCACGAACCCGCGCGTTCGTTGGGCGCTCGTCGGCTACGCGCTCTTTCTCGGCGGCTGGTACCTCGCGGTCGACGTCATGGCGTTGCCGCGCTTCGCGAAATTGCCGGGCCTCGTCCAGGTGGCTCGGGAGTGGACGAGCCGCGACCCAGTCTTCGGCCTCTCGATCTACACGCCGGTCTACTACGCGCACATCTGGAGCAGCCTTCGCCGGATCGGCATCGCGTTCGCGCTCGCGACCGCGCTCGGCGTGCCCGTCGGCCTCTTCCTCGGCTGGTCGACGACGTTCCGCGAGTACGTCTTCCCCGTGTTCGAGCTCCTCCGTCCGATTCCGATTCTCGCCTGGGTGCCGCTCGCCATCATCGTGTTTCCCGGATCCGAAACGCCGGTGGTCTTTCTCACGTTTCTCGCCTCGTTCTTCGCGACCGCGCTCAACACGCAGCTCGGCGTTCGGTCGATCGACTCCCACTACGTCCTCGCGGCGCAGTGCCTCGGCGCTTCGCGCTGGCAAACCTTCTGGCACGTCGTCGTTCCGGGCGCGCTGCCGTTCGTGTTCACGGGCCTTCAAGTCTCCATGGGCGTCGCCTGGTTTTCGCTCGCCGCGGCCGAGATGGTGTCCGGCCAGTTCGGGCTCGGGTATCTCATCAACACTTCGTACACGCTGGTCCAATACCCGACGATCGTCATCGGCATGCTGACGCTCGGCATCGTTGGCTATGCGACGAGCGCGCTCGTGCGATTCGCGGGCAATCGCCTCACGCGGTGGCGCGTGCGCGAAGCGGCCGCGGGGGCGCAGTCATGACGGCGGAACTCGGCGCCTGGGCGGCGGCGGCCCCGCCTGCCGCGGGGGCCGTTCGCGGCGCGCTGCGGATCGAGAACGCCGTGAAGTACTACGGCTCGGGGCCGTCGCGCGTCCTCGCTCTCGACGGCTCCTCGCTCGACGTTTCGGCCGGCGAGATCTGCGTCGTCGTCGGACCTTCGGGCTGCGGAAAGACCACGCTCCTCCACGCGATCGCCGGCTTCCACGGTCTCGACGGGGGGACCATCCACCTCGACGGAAACCTCCTGTGCGGGGGCAGTAGAGCCGAGACGGCGCGGCCCGATTCCGATCGCGTCGTCGTCTTTCAAAATGGCGCGCTTCTGCCCTGGAAGACGAACCTCGAGAACGTCATGCTCGGCCCGCGCTTTCAGGGGCGCGTCCCGATCGACCAGGTCGCTGCCCGCGCGCGGCGCTTGATGCGTGACGCGGGCCTCGAGGGATACGAGAACGCGTACCCGGGCGAGACGTCGTCGGGAGTGAAGCGCCGTGTCGAGATCGTGCGCGCGCTGATGAACGACCCGGCCGTCCTTTTGCTCGACGAGCCCTTTCGCGCCCTCGATTCGTTGACGAAATCGATGATGCACGCGGCGCTTCTGGCGATCCACGCGCAAAACCGCAGCACCATCTTCTTCATCACGCACGACCTGGAAGAGGCCGTGTTTCTCGGCAGCCGCGTCGTCGTGATGACGTCGCGCCCGGGCCGGGTGAAGAAGGTCATCGACGTCGATATCCCGTACCCGAGGACGTACGGTGTTCTCACGTCGAGGCCGTTTCGCGAATACGTCCGTGCGGCGACGTCGATCGTGCACGAAGAGGCACTGCGTGCTTACGAGCGCGGAGAACAGGAGGGCCGAGCGTCGTGACCACGGACGTCCTCGTGGGTGCGGCGGGCGAGACAGCCCGCCCGATCCGCCGAAAGGCGGCGCCGTCCGCGTCCGCGCGCGCGACCCGTCGCGCTCTCGTGGCGTACGCGGTCGTGCTCCTCGTCTGGCAACTCGGCGCCACGAGCCGCGGGTGGCTCGGCCACCCCCTGCCGTATCTCGGCAATCTGCCCGCACCGTCCGCCGTGCTGGAAGCGTTCCGCCGCCTGATCGTCGACCCCGGATACTGGCAGAGCGGCTACGCGAGCTTCGTTCGCGTGCTCACCGGCTTCGGCGCGGCCGTCGTGGTCGGCGTGCCGCTCGGGCTCGTCATGGCCCTGAATCCGCGCATTCGCCGCGTCGTCTTTCCTGTGTTCGAGCTCCTGCGCCCCATTCCTCCGCTCGCGTGGGTGCCCGCGGCCATCATCTTCTGGCCGACCCAAGAACTATCCATCGACTTCGTCATCTTCATCGGCGCGTTTTACACGATGGTGCTCAACGTCCTCGGCGGGGCTGACGCCGTCGACGTGCGCTTGATCCAGACGGCGCGCTCGATGGGCGCCTCGCGGTGGAACGTGTTCTCGCGCGTCGTGCTGCCCGCCGTGATTCCGTCGATCGTCGTCGGGAGCCAGGTCGCCATCGGCGTCACCTGGGAGGTCGTCGTCGCCGCGGAGATGATCTCGGGCGGAGGCTCGGGCGGGGGCACGTCTTCGGGCGGAGGCCTCGGTTTCTTCATCTGGAACTCGTACGTGGGCGGCTCGTATCCGCAGATCGTCGTCGGCATGATCTCCATCGGCATCGCCGGGTATTTCTCCAGTGCCGCCCTGCGCTGGACGGGCGGTCGCCTCACGCGATGGGCCGGAGCGCGGTCATGACGATGCCGGCGATCGAAGTGCGCGCGGTCCACAAGACGTACGGGGTCGGCCGGAAGAGCCGAGAAGTCGTCCAGGATTGCTCGTTCGCCGTCGCCGACGGCTCGTTCACGGTTGTGATCGGACCGTCGGGTGCCGGCAAGAGCACCCTCATGCGCCTCATCGCCGGTTTCGAGCGGCCGTCGAAGGGCGAGATTCTCGTCGACGGCCGGCCGGTCAAGGGTCCCGGGCCCGATCGGCAAGTCGTGTTTCAGGAGACCGCCCTCTTTCCGTGGATGACCACCCGCGAGAACGTCGCGTACGGGCCGAAAGCGCGAGGCGACTACACGCCCGACGCACGCCATCTCGCCGCGCGGTTGATCGAGCGGGTCGGGCTCGACCAGTTCCAGAACAAGTATCCGTCGCAGCTCTCCGGCGGCATGCAGCGCCGCGCCGAGCTCGCGCGCGCGATGGTCAACCGCCCGCGCGTCATGATCCTCGACGAGCCGTTTCGCGGCCTGGACGCGATGACGAAGAAGTTGATGCTCGAGTACTACTCCGCGCTGTCGCGTGAATCGAAGCGCACGAATCTCTTCGTGACGACGGACGTGGACGAGGCGATCTTTCTCGCGGACCGGCTCCTCGTGATGACGCACATCCCGACACGGGTGCGCGCCGCGATCGACGTCGACCTCCCATATCCGCGCCAGCTGGCGGGATTCGCGAGCGACGATCGGGCGAACGATTTGAAGCGGCAGGTCCTGTCGCTGCTCCACGAAGAAGCCGCGCGGTCTTTCGGGGCCGGCGGCGTCGCGGCCGACTTCGTGGCCGCGTACCGATCGCGAATGGCGGAGGAATCGACGTGACGCGAACAGCATCCGAATGGGTCGCCCGGCCGAAGCTTCCGGCGACCCACTTCGTGGACAGGCGGATCTATACGGACGAGGGGATCTTTCGCGAAGAGCAGGAGAAGATCTTCGCGCGCACGTGGATTCTCGCCTGCCACGAGAGCGAGCTCGCTGCGCCTTACGACTACCGGACGTTCCGCCATCCCGCGGGCCAGAACCTCGTTCTCGTCCGCGGCGACGACCGTCAGGTCCGCGCGTTCTTCAACGTGTGCCCGCACCGCGGGAACGCGCTCGTCTACGAGCCTGCGGGCAACGCGAGGACGCTCACGTGCATCTTCCACGCGTGGACGTTCGATTGCCGCGGCGAGTGCACCGGGATCGCGCGCCGCAAAGAGGGATACCAGAGCCGTCTTGGTCCAGGCGACGTGGGTCTCCGTTCGGTGCGTGCCGAGCGGGGCCCGGGAGGATTCATCTGGGTGAATCTGCGCGACGATGGCCCGTCTCTCGCCGAGCATCTCGGCGACGCGCTCGCGGTCGTGGCCCCGCACCTGACGGAGCCGCTCGAAGTCTTCACTTTCCAAAGAGTGCGGCTTCGCACGAACTACAAGCTATGGCACGACACGAATAGCGAATTTTATCACGACTTCATTCACTACTTCAATCGCGTCACCGGCATGCAGCAACCGGGGTATTTCGAACGGAAGTACGCGCCGTTCCCCAACGGGCACGTGTCGGTCGGTTCGATGGAGGTCAAGTACGACCGGTACGAGGGCGGCCAGTCGCGCATCGGGTGGCCGGGCCTCGCCCAGGGTGGCTGGCTCCTCGTCGACTTGTTTCCCGGCATCACGTTCAACCTGCGCACCTCGGTCTTGCGCGTCGATACGGCCGTTCCCGTGGGTCCGAACGAAGTGCTCATCGAGCTTCGCGGGCTCGGTCTCGCGCGCGACACGGCCGAGGAGCGGGAAGCCCGCGTGCGCGATCACAATACGATCTGGGGCCCGTTCGGCAGGAATCTGCACGAAGACTTCCTCGCGGTCACGGGCCAGGGCGCGGCGCTCGGCGAAGACCCGCGCGGCGCGGGGTGGCTCTTGCACGGGCGCGAAGAGAACGCGACGATTCACGACGAAATCGGCCTCCGGCACTTCTACGCGGAGTGGTCGCGCCTCATGGGGCGGTCTCCGTCGTCCCCGTTTGCCGGCCTGGCCGGCGTCGCCGACAGGGCCGAGCCATGAGAACCGCGGTCGAGGAGCTCGTGTACCGAACGTGCCTCGCGCTCGACGCGCACGACTTCGAGCGGTACCTCGCGCTCTGCTCCCTCGACTTCCGGTATACGGTGAAGGCGCATTCGCCGGAGATCCGCCGGGACATGGTCTGGCTCGACCACGACCGAGGCGGCATGGAGGCCCTCTTTCGGACGCTCCCGCGCCATCGGAGCGATCCGGGCCGTCTGTCGCGGCACGCCACGGTCTACACCGTCGACTTCGACGCGGGAGAGACGCGCGCGAACGTCGTGACGGGATTGCTCGTCTTTCGGACGGCCCCCGATGGAGGCGCCACGTCGCTCTTTGCGGCCGGCAAGGTCCACGACGCCGTCGACCTGCAGGACGGCAAGGCGCTCCTCGCGCGAAGGACGGTCATTCTCGATACGCGCGAGCTGGGAATCGGCACGCACATCCCGTTTTAGAGAACGAGAAGCGCGGCGGGAAGAAGCCGTATCGTTTGGCGTCTTGGCTGTTCTCGATCTTGCCTATGGGTTCGTCGCGCGTCCGGTATCGCTCGGTCTCCCACTGATCGAGCGGCGATCGATGTCGCTCGTTCTCCCATCGAGCGAGCGGCGATCGGGTTCGCTCGCGCGGCGATCGTTGACTTCCTTCTCGTAGATCTTCAGCACGGCGATGGAGAGCGTGACGATCATCGGGCCGATGATGAGGCCGATGATTCCGTAGACTTCGACGCCGCCGAAGAGCGCCACGAACATGAGGACGGAGGGTACGGTCTTCTCGCGGCCGACGAGGCGCGGCCGGATCACGTAGTCCGAGACGATACCGACCGTGAGCGCGCTGTACACGAGCTCGACGAGTCCGCGGCCGGGGTGGCCCGAGACGATCAAGATGACGCCGATCGGGATCCACACGAGCAGCGTGCCGATTCCCGGAATGAGCGACGCGACCGCCGTGACGGCGCCGAAGAACGCCGCCTCGGGCACGCCGGCGATGAAGAAACCGAAGCCTGCGAAGAGGCCCTGAACCAGGCCCGTGACGACCGTGCCGAGGAATACTTCGCGCCCGACGACGCGGAACTGCTCGAGCAGGCCGTGCGTGTGGCGGACTTCGAACGGCAGGAGGCGCTCGGTGCGCGACACGAGCTCAGTCCAGTGGCGGAGCACGAAGTACTGCGCCAGCGCCATGAAGAACAGCGTGAGCAACCCGCTGAACGTCGCGCCGGCAAGCTCGGCAGCGAACGCGGCGGCGCCCGACCCGAACGAGACGGCTTCGTTCTCCAGCCGTTGGGTCATGTCGGCGACGTTGACGTGAAGCGAAGTGAGACGGCTGCTCCCTTGTTCGACCATGCCCCGCACCAGACCGCCCGGGGCGAGCTGCGTGCGCAAGACGCCGATCAGCAGGAGGCCGCGCGTGATGATGAGCGTCGTCATGCCGACGACGGCCGACGTCACGATGATCGTCGCGCCGATCGAGCACAGAAGCGCAGCGGGCCCGGCGTTCATGCGCCGTCGGCGGAGCGCGCCGTATAGCGGCTCGGATGTGAACGCGAGCAGCGCCCCGAGAAAGAGCCCGATCCCGCACGGCATGGCCAGGCGCACGATCCCGACGAGCGCCACCAGCGCGAGCACCGTGAAGGCACGGCGCTCGCGCGTTTTCGCGGCGATGCGGAGCATGTCGGTTTCGCTCGCGTGCACGGCCTCCTTCGCGATGTTCTTTTCGCGAACGGATTCGGTCGCGCGCGCTTCGCTTCGCTCGCTCGGCGGTCCGCCGCTCGGCTCACTCGGCGGCATGTTCTTGCGTACCGCCTTCGCTGAGCGTGAAGAAGAACGTCGCGCCGCGCCCCAGCTCGCTCTCCGCCCAGATCCGGCCGCCGTGCCGTTTCACCGCTCGCTCCACGGTCGCAAGGCCGATCCCCGTCCCGGGGAACTCGCGCGCATCATGAAGACGCTGGAAGGCACCAAAGAGCTTGTCCTTGTAGCGCGGATCGAACCCCACGCCGTCGTCCTTCACGAAAAATACAGGGTTCCCGGCCGTCCGTGGCATGGCCCCGAACGCAATCGTCGCGCGCGGCCGCTTGGCGGTGAATTTGAAGGCATTGCGGAGCAGATTGTCGACGACGACCCGCAGAATGCGCGGATCCCCCCGCGCGGCGAGCGCCGGCGCAATCTCGACCGCCACGTCGCGGTCGGGGCTCTGGTGGCGGAGGTCTTCCACGACCTGCGCGGCGAGCGCGCTGAGATCCACCGCTTCGAAACGCACCTCGGCCCGCGCCAGGCGCGAAAGCCCGAGGAGCCCGTCGATGAGTTCTGCCATGCGCGCGGCCGACGCACGCACCCGCGCAAGGTGCGTGCGCCCGGCCTCGTCCAGTCGATCGGCGCAATCTTCGAGGATGGCCTGGCTGAATCCGTCGATGGCGCGAAGCGGCGCGCGGAGGTCGTGGGCGACCGAATAACTGAAGGCTTCGAGCTCGCGGTTCGCGTTTTGCGCGGCCGCGATGGCGCCGCGCAGAGCTTCCGCCGTTCGCTTTTGTTCGGTCACGTCTTCGGAAATCCCGAGCAAGAAGCGGGGCCGCCCGTCGTCCCCCCGGATCGGCACCTTCTTCGTGTGGAGCCATCGCGCGCCGTTCTTCGTGGCGATGGGCTCTTCCATGATGTCTACCGTCGCCCCCTCCTCGAGGGTCAGCCGGTCCTTCTTCTGGAAAAAGTCGGCCTGATCGCGGGGAAACAAGTCGAAGTCGTTCTTCCCGAGCAGATCCCCGCGCGCAACGCCGAGGAGCGCTTCGCCCGTTCGATTCAGGCGTTGGAAGCGGAGCTCGGACGCGTCCTTGACGAAAATCATGGCGGGGATGTTCTCGACGATCGAATCGAGGAACCGCTCGCTCGCGCGCAAGGCCTGCTCCGACGCGAGGCGCCGGTCGTTTTCGCTGCGCAGCCGTGCGAACGCAAACGCGATGATCGCGATCGCGATCGCCGTGCCCGCGAGGGCGGTGCTCTTCGCGAAGTCGGCGCTGCGGCTCGCGCTCTTCTGGCGCTCGGCCAAGAGCGCACGCTCGGCGGAATCCGCGTCGTCGATGGCGGCTGCGACGGAGGTCATCTGGGCGTTGCCGCGGCGGAGGAGCGCCTCTTCGTAGTCGTTGTCGCGTCCGGACGACGACCGCTGCTTGTCGAGCGCCGCGCGCACTTCGCCGAGCCTCGTCTCGACGAGGGGCTTCAAACGCTGCCAGCGTGCTTGCTGGGACGCGTTGTCGAGCGTGGACACGCGCGCTTGCTCGAGCGACGCCGTCGCGTGATCGATTGCGGCCAGGGTGCGTTCGGCTTCGGCCTCGTCCCCCGTCATCCAGTAGCTGCGGCGGGCGCGGCCCGCGGCCGTGGTCGCGAGGAGCACGTCGTCGAACGACTGAATCACTTGCTGCGTGTGCACGACCCAGCGGGAGGTCTCGACCAGATCGTCGGTGGTGCGGAAGTCGATCCAAGCGACCGCCGCCATCACGCCGATCGCGACCCAGACACCGACGGTTTCGAGTCCTTTGGCCATGAACGCGCGCGGCGAGCCTCTCGCGAACGATGTTCACCCATGGGGGGGGCGAGTCAAGCTCACGCTCGGACTGCGAATACGTCCCCACGAATGCACCTACCTTCGATACGCTCGCAGGCCGCCATGAGGTTCAGGCTGCCTACCGTCCGGGCGAAGTTGACCGCGCTCGTGCTTCTGTCCGTCGTCGTGATGCTGGCGGCGCTGCCCGTGCTGTCATGGCTCCTGCACAGCCAGCTCACCGACGAGGTGGACGATCGGGTGGTGAGCGCGGAACGGGCCTTTCAGACGGAGCTCGATGATGACCTCGCAGATCTGACGCTGGCGTCGCGCGTCCTCGCAGCCGACGGGTTGACGGCCAGGGCCATCACGCGCCACGACGCGGTGCGCGCGCGGCATCTCGCCCAGGTCTTTCTGGACGTGTATCCGAGCATCGACGTCCTCATCGCCGAAACGTCGGGCGAGGTGCTGGCGGAGGTCGGATGCGATCACCCCCTCGCGCGGCTCGATTCAGTGACCGAGCTCGCTCCGCTCGCCGCGGGCCAGGCGTTCACGGGCGTCATCGAGCACGGGTGCGAAGACCCGTCGTCGGACGCGCCGCCGGCCTATGCGATCGGCGTGCCCATTCCCGACGTGGGCAATGTCGTCGTTTGCTTGCCGATGGATGACGCCTACCTGCAGAACTCGAGCGCCAAGCTCGGTCTCGAGCTCGCGTTCGCGGTCGTCGATCCCGCGCGCGCCCACAGACTCGTCGGGCTCACGCCGCAGTTTCCTCGCACGGGTTCGAGCGTGGCGTCGAACCGGGTGACGATGGTCGTGCAGGGTTCGCGCTCGTGGGCCGTCGCCCACTTCGAGCCGCGCCAGCTCGTCGGGCCCAAGGGCCACGTGGGGATGCTGGCGGCGCTCGACGTGACCGACGTGAAGCTCATCGTGCGGCGCAATCTCCTCTACGCGCTGGCGTCGCTCCTCGCCGCCGCCGTGGTTTCCGTGGCCTTCGGGACCCGCCTGGCTTCCGTGATGTCGAACGCGCTGCGCCGGGTGAACACCGCGCTCAAACGGGTCGAAGAGCTCGACTACGTGCACGTCGATCCCGTGCGTACGGGCGACGAGCTCGAGTCGCTGGCGGTGGGATTCAACCGGATGGTCGACGGTCTGAAAGAGCGCGACAAGCTGCGATCGACGTTCGGCAAGTACATGACCACTGCGGTCATGGATCACCTGATGGCGGGCAAAGTGGCGCTCGGCGGCGAGTCGCTCACGGTGACGATTCTCTTCACCGACATTCGCAGCTTCACGACGATCAGCGAAGCGATGGACCCGCAGCACCTCGTCGCGCTGCTGAACGAATACTTCACCGAGATGGTGGGCATCGTGATGCAGGAGGACGGGGTCGTCGACAAGTACATCGGCGACGCGATCATGGCCGTGTTCGGCGCGCCGGTCCCCAAGGCGAACGACGCGGCGAACGCCATTCGCGCGGCGGTGCGGATGCGGGAGGCGCTCGCGCATTTGAACGAGCGCCTCGCCGTCCGCGGCATCGCGCCGCTCAGTACGGGCATCGGGATTCACACGGGCGTCGTCGTCGCGGGCAACATCGGCAGCGAGAAGCGCATGGAGTACACGGTCATCGGCGACGCGGTGAATCTCGCGTCGCGGCTCGAGACGAGCACGAAGGAGCTCGGGGTCCACGTGCTCGTGAGCGAGGACACGTTCGCGCTGACGAAAGACGTGGGGCGGATGCGTCCCGTGCGCGAGATCACGGTGAAGGGACGCAAGCGCCCGGTGATGACGTACGAGCTCCTCGGGCTCGCAGAAGCGGAGTCGGGATCGAGCGCGGCGTAGACCTGGGATCAGGGAAGGCAGCGAAGCCCGGCGGTGCGGACCCGGCGACCGGCCGAAATCAAAGTGCGGGCTCGCGCGGACCGAGGCGCCTAATGCTTGTGCCGGTGGTGCAAGTCCGGCCCGTGGGCGTGCGCGTGGCGCAAGGGCCGGTGCTCGTGCCGGTGCGAATGCGCCGGCCCGGGTGGGTCACCCGGTGCGTGGGGATGATCGTGGTGACCGTCGTCGTGGCGGTGCGCGTGCTCGTGCGCCAGCGCGTCGTGATCGTGTTCATGCCCGTGGTCTTCCGTCATATGGAGCGCCACGCCCGCTGCGCACAGGATCCCCGCCGCGATCGTCCCGGGCCCGCCTACGCGCTGGCCGAGGATCCAGGCGAGGGCGGCACCCAGGAACGGCGCCGCCGAAAAGATTGACCCCGTGCGCGCCGCGCCGATGAGCCGTTGCGCACGCAGATACAGGCCGAGGCTCGCGCCGTAGCCAACGGCTCCGCACGCGACGAGCGCAACCCCCGCGCTCCACGTAGGGCCGCCTTCGCCGAAGACCCGCGACAGGACCAGCGACATCGAAGCGCCCAGCGTCGCTTTCGCGAGGACGACGCGATTGGGATCGCGGTCGGCGAGCGGGCGGCTCAAGACGTTGTCCGTGGCCCAGGCGAGCGTGGCGGCGGTGACCGCGAGCGCACCCCACGCGCTGTCGGCGGATCCGCCGCGGCCTTCGGCGACGAGGAGCGCGCCGCCGCATGCCATCAGCGTCACGGCGAGGCCCCCGCGGCGGCCGATGCGCTCGTTCCAGAAGACGCGCGCGAGGAGGACCGTGAAGAGCGCCTCGGTGTTGAGGAGAAGCGACGCCGTCACGCCGCTCGTGTGGACCAGCCCCCACGCCAGGCACACCGGCGCGATCATGGCGCCGAGCGCGGCGACCGCCACGAGGCGCGCGCTGTCGTGCCATCGGAGGGGCGTGTCGCCCCCGCCGCGCGGACGGACGGCGAAGAGCGCGGCGCCGGCATAGAGGAGCGCCGCCGTGACGAACGGCCCGAGGCCGTGGCCCTCGCGCTGCAGGAGCGGCGTCGTCGCGCCGAACGCGACGGCGGCGGCCAGCGCGTACGATGCCCCTTTGGCGAGAGAATTCGTTTGCAGGCCGGTCTTCAGCAAAGGTCACAATCGGATCGAATCGGTCACAAAGGCGGCTTCACACGAGGTCGGCGGCGTCACATGGCCTCCGGCGGCGGCATCTGTCCGAGGGCTTGCACCTCCGCCGTGGCGAGAGCGCGATTGTAGATCGCGATGTCGTCGACGTCGCCGACGAGCAGCCGATCCTGCATCGACCAGCGGCCGATGTAGAGCACGGCAGACCCCGGCGTCATCGGATTCGGCGCGGGCGTGACGCTCTCGACTTGCCCATCGACGTACATGGTGAGGGTCCGGGCGCCGCCGTCGACGACCATGGCGAGATGCGCCCACTGGCCGAGGGGCATGCACGGGCATTCGTAATACGTGTACGTGGCGCGCACTGTGTCCCAGAAGGCCTCGTGCACCGCCGTGTCGCTCGTGGTCTTGTCGAGATTGAGCTGCCAGCCGCCCTGAAAGACGATCTCGGTGCTCACCACGGTCTCGTATCCATCGGTGGGCATGCTGCTCGTGCGGACCCACGCGGACACGCTCAGGCTCGTGAGCATGTTGGGGAAGTTCGCGACGGTGACGTAGTCGCTGCCGCTGAGCCGCAGTGCGCCGCCGAATTCGCCGTCAGGGATCCAGGTGCCCCCGGTGAGGGTGCCGTCGCGGTCGTTGCCGGAATGATCGACGACCGTGCTGCCGCTCCCCTCGTCGAACGTGTAGTGTGCAAGCAAGCCGTCGCCGAGCGAGTTGGGGCCGAGGGCAATCGCGTCGAGAGGGCCGGCGGTGCATGCGCCGAGCACGGCGGTGCTGAGGGCAGCCGCGCCGATGCGCATCACGGCGACCCCGAAAACGTGAGTGTGCCGAGGATCGAGGGGTCCCCCGCGCGCGCGGCCTCGTCGTCCAGGAAGCGCACGACCGGGTAGGGCTGCGCGATCAGCGCGTGGACTTCGAGCGCGACGGCGAAACGATCGCCGAGCCCGAGCTCGACGCCCGCGCCGGCGTCGGCCGCTGCGGACCACTCGGACGTATGGCGCGAGACGTACGGAGTAGAGGCCTGCCCGTCGACGCTCGTATAGAGCGCCCCCGCGCCGATCGCGAACGTTGGTCGAAGCGCGGCGCGAGGCCACGGGCGCGCGACGAGCTCGACGAGGCCCAGGTCCTGCGCGACGTTCGCGCTGCCGGTACCCGTCCCCGCGTCGACGCGAGGCTGCCTTCCGAGGCCGGCAAGGGTGGCGCGTACGGCGAGCCCCTTCGCGAGCGCGAAGCGACCGCGAAGGACACCGACGACCGCCGGTCCGACGCCCCCGGCGCTCGCGAGGACGCCGGCCCCCGCTTCCACGGCCCATCGCGAAGGCGCCGTCTCGGAGCGCGCGGGAAGGGCCTTTGCGGCCCACGCTTTCGCCTGGCGTCGATCCGCTTCGTGCGGGGTGCTCGCCCGCGCGGGGGCGGGCGTCACGGACGTCGCGGGGGCAGGCGCCGTCGATGTCGCCGGGGCGGGCGCCAGCGGCGGTTCCGCTTCGATCATCAGCTCGAGGAGGCTCGCGCGCAGGAGCTCCACGGCTCGCACGGCGAGGACTTCCGCGGCGCGCGAGGCGTTCGTCGCGTCGATGGGCGTGCGCCGCACGACGGCCTTGTTCGTGAGACGATCGACGACGCGGAGCTCCGCGGTTCGCGCCGTCGTGTCGATCACGAAGCTGATGCTCGCCTGCGCTCCGGCTTCGTCGGGCGCGGCGTCGTTCGCCGCGTCTGCAGGAGCCCCCGTGGCGGGATCGACGAGCACGACGTCGAATCCCTCGGCCGCGAGCTCGCCTTCGATGCGCGTCAGCGCCTCGCTCACCGCCGGGCTCGCCGGGCTCGGGCGCACGAGGGCGACGCGCGTCGCCGCCGCCGCGGTGCCGATGCCTCCGGCGAGCGGCCCGGCGAGCGCGCCGGCGACGAGCAGGGTGCGGCTTCGCGAAATCACGGCCAATAGCGACTACGGATGCGGCGTCAGCACCAGTGCCTTTGCGGCTTTCGCGTACGTCCCGTCCGGAAAGCGGGCGAGATAGGCCTGGCCGAGCGGAATGGCCGCGTCCCTTCCATCGAGGTGCTCCACGGTCACCATTTTGCGCCCGAGCGCCTCGGAGGCAAACGTCCCCGCCGGGGCCTCCTTCAAATACACCTCGTACCAGGACAGCGCCGACGGCAAGTCCCCTTCGGTCTCGCTAAGACGGCCGAGCGAGAACGCCGCGACGTGCGCGTAGTCCGTGCCGGGAAAGCGGCGTCGCTCGGCGTCGAGCGCGCTCCGCGCGACGTCCTCGCGTCGGATGTAGCGCGCGGCGTCGGCGAGCGCGGCGAGATCCGCGGCGCGGCTCGTCGCATAGGCTGCCGGTAGACCCCGCCTCGTGGCGTCCGCGACGATCGCGTCGAACTTGCCCGCGGCGAGCTCCGCGGCCCAGCTCGGGGCGGGGCGCGCGTCGTGTGCATCATGCACGTGAGAATCGGGCGGCGCCCCCGGGGGCCCTTCGGGCGCGCCGGGATCCGACTTGGGGTCCGGCATGCGGTCCGACCTGGGGTCCGGCGACGGCAGCAGCGCCGCGGACGCCCCCAGGTCGCGAATGAGGACGTCGCCGCCGCGAACGGTGAGCCACTGGCCGGCCCGCAGGGCGAGAGGCGCATCGGACACCGGACCCGTCACGGAGACGGATCCGTTCTCGAGCCGCACGTCGAGGCGCTGCTCGCTCGCCGCCCACCCGATGCCGAACGCGGTCCCGGTCACGGCCACGACGAACGGTCCCGCGCCGACGACCCATCGCGTCTCGGGCGTGTGCACGACGTCGAGATGGGCGTTGCCTTCCTCGAGGATCACGCGCGCGCCGTGCTCGCCGAGGACATGCACGTGCACGCGCGACCGGGGCTCGAGTGCGAGCTCGCTCCCGTCCGAGAAGCGCACGACGGGATGCTCCGACGCGGCCGCATCGACCGCGCCGCCCGGCTCGAGCGCCGCACCGTCGACGCGAAACGACAGATCCGGGGGAGGCGCGTGACCCCGCACGACCAAGAACGCCACGCACGCCGCCGCGGCGCCGGCGGTCGCCATTGCGGGCACGCGCCACGCCTCGCTTCGTCGCGTTCGCCGGGTGCGCCTGGCGAGCGCCTCGCGCAACCCGGCGAGTCCCTCCGCGCGCTGCGCCTCGGACATGAATCCGAGCGCGCGGCGCGCCAGCGTCGCGAGCTCGGCGGCCTGCGGAGAGAGCTCGGCGCTCTCGCGCTCCGCGTCCTTGATCGCGTCAGGCATCGCCGTCTCCTTCCTGGGCGACTTGTCCGTCGGGGCGCGCCGTCTGCGCGTAGGCGGCGAGCGCCGGATCGCGCGCCACGGACCGCGAAACGATGCCGGATGCGCGTTCGAGCCTCCGCTTCACCGTCGCGAGCGACACGCCCAGCGCTGCGGCAATGTCTTCGAGCTTTTCGCCTTCGAGGTGCCGCAGCGCGAACGCCGTGCGTTCCTCGACGCTCAAGCGATCGAGAATCGCGTAAAAGCGCCGGAGAGCCTGGCGCGACTCCGCGTCGAGCGCGCTCACCCAGGGCTCCGGAACGTCGTAGAGCTCACTGATCTGGAGAATGCGTCGCACGCGGCGCCGCCGGAGCTCCCATTTCAGCGTGCGAATGGCGACGGAAAATACGAAGCTCCGGAGCGCGGCGGGCTCGCGGAGCTTGCGGGCGTTCGCGAACACGCGAAGAAACACTTCCTGCGTCAGGTCCTCCACCTCGCCCCGCGGGCCGAGCGCGCGGTGCAAGAAGCGGAAGACCATCGGCGAGTGCTTGTTCCACGTCGCGGTGGCGGCCCAGGCTTCGCCGGCGATCAGCGCTTCGGCCAGGTGCACGTCTTCCGCGTGCGTCTCCGCCGTGCGCGCTTCGCGCGGGACGATTCGCAGCGGAGCGCTCGGGGCACGGGGAGCGCGGGGAGCCTGAGACATGACGCGAGGGCTCAGCATAGAGGACGTACGGCGACAGTTTCGCGAGGCGCGTGATTCGGCTCAGCGTTCCGGGCGGCAGTGATGCTTTGCGGTGCAAATGATACAACGTGCGCCCGATGAGCCTCGCCCTCACCGACCCGACCTATACGCCGCCCGCCAGGCCCAGCCTCTTCGTGCGTGTGGTGTCGACGTTCGTCGACGACCGGCGGGACGCGCCTTTCATCCGGCTCGCGATCCTGCTCACCGCCGTCATCGTGCCGACCGGCGTCGCGCTCTACGCGCCGGGGCCGTTCCGCTACGGGCTCGCGGCCCTGCACCTGGCCCTCGTCGTCTATTTCCTGGGGCCTTTCGTGCTGATGCTCCACAACACGAGCCACCGGAAGCTCTTCAAGCGCGGCTACAGGTGGATGAATTATTACATCCCCTGGGTCCTCGGGCCGTTCTTCGGCGAATCGCCGGAGACGTACTTCGCCCACCACGTGGGGATGCACCACGCCGAGAACAACCTCGCGGATGACCTCAGTACGACTCTGCCGTACCGGCGCGACAGCTGGGTCGACTTCGCGCACTATTTCTTGCGCTTCTTTTTCGCCGGAATCTACGAGCTCACGCGTTACTTCGCCCAGCGGCGGCGCCGTTCGCTCATGGTCCGCTGTCTGCTCGGAGAATCCGTGTTTCTCGGCGGCGTCATCGCGCTGGGCTTCGTGAACTGGCGGGCG
>DATHQY010000051.1:0-3260 GCA_035482215.1 Polyangiaceae bacterium
AATACCGTCCTGCTTCTGGTCGCTGATCGGAAGCAGGACGGTTCGCTCGAAGCTGTCACCGAGCGCGCGACCATCACGCGCCTCGGTGCCGGTGTCGATCGAAGCCGTCGGCTCGACCCAGAGGCAGTCGAGCGCACCTGCGATTGCCTTCGGAGCTACGGGCAGATCGCCGCGCAGCTTCGGGTCGAACGCACGGCCGTCGTGGGAACGAGCGCCATGCGCGATGCGGCGGGCGGCGAGGTCGTGCAGCAGTGCGTACGCGCTGCCTTCGGCGTGGACGCCCGCGTGCTCTCCGGCGCCGAGGAAGCGCGTCTGACGTTCGCCGGCGCGAAGAGCGGGCTGGCCTTCGATGCAGCTCGAGATCTTGCCGTGTTCGACATCGGCGGCGGAAGCACCGAGGTAGTGGTTCCGAAGCTTGCCTTCGCCGAAAGCTTCGACGTCGGAAGTGTTCGCCTAACCGAGCGTCACGTCCGGCACGATCCGCCCACGAGCGACGAGCTCGAGGCTCTCGCCAAGGCCGCTCGCGATGTTTTTCACGCAGTGCCCCGACTCGACGCCTCCGTCGCCGTCCTCGGCGTCGCGGGCACGATGACGACCCTGGCTGCCGTGAGCCTGCACGTGGTGCCCTACGACGGAGAACGAGTTCACGGACAGCGGCTCTCCATCGAGACGCTGCGAGGCGTGGTGAATCGCCTGGCATCCCTTACGGTCGACGAACGTCGGGTCGTACCTGGCATGCACCCGAAGCGAGCCGACGTGATCGTCGCCGGCGGGGTGATCGCGCTCGGACTCCTGGAGCGCCTTCAAGCCGAAAGCGTCGTCATCTCGGATCGCGGCGTCCGATGGGGTCTCGCGGAGGAACTCGTCCTGGACGAAGCCGACACCTCCGCCAGCTAACGTGGATTCCGCGCCCCGAAGAAGTTACAAAAAAGTTGACAAAGGGGTCAGGGGCAACTACAGTGCGCGTGCCTGTTTCCCTAGCTGTTGTACGAGAGCGCCGGGCCCGGGTCGCATCTCGGTGTTTTTGGATCCATGCGGACCCGCTCTACGTGCCGCGCATCGTGCTCAAGCCCAAAGATCGGGCTCGTTTACGTTACTCGTTGTTCGGTCGTCCCCGCGGATGCTGTTTGCCCCAGGATGACCGTCTCGCCGTATCAAACAAGGAGACGCTATGCAAGCTGCTACCGACGTCAAGTTCAAGGTGGGCGACAAGGCCGTGTATCCCGCACAAGGGGTCGCGGAGGTCATCCGCATCGAGGAGAAGGACATCGCGGGCAGTCGGCAGAAATTTTACGTGCTGCGGATTCTTGATACGGATCGCAAGATTCTCGTTCCGGTCGCAAACGCCGGCGCTGTTGGCCTGCGTGAGGTCATCAGCGAGCAGGAGATTCGCGAGATTTTCGACATCCTCCGGGAGCGCACGATCGCGTTCGACAATCAGACCTGGAATCGGCGATATCGCGGATTCATGGATAAGATCAAGACAGGCTCGATCTACGACGTTGCGGAGGTCCTGCGTGACTTGTACCGCCTGAAGACGGACAAGCAACTCAGCTTCGGCGAGCGCCGAATGCTGGATACCGCCCGTTCGCTCATCGTCAAAGAGATAGCGATTGCGCGAAAGCAGACCGAAGACCAGGTGAAGACCGAGATCGAGTCCATCTTCGTCGCCAACTGACGTTCTGGAGTCTCTAGAGGCCCGCGGGAGCGAAAGCGCCAGCGGGCCGTTCGAGTATTTGCAGTCCGAAGGACTAGTTAGAAGAGTCTTCGAGAATTCCGAATTCCCAGACTTCGCCCGGCTCGCGCAAACCCGCGACGGCGTGTTCCACATGACGGATCAGTGTGGCTGGCGAGGTGGCCATTCCGCCGCGAACGCCGACAGCGACGCGATCGCTCCACTGCCATATGCGCGCAGCAACGACGCCCTCGACGCTGTAGACTAGCTCGAGCGTCCGCTCGAGACGCGCAGAAGCGCGCTCCGACTCCGCATCTTTGGGCATAGGGGCGTGGTCGCTATCATGAGCGGGGGTCGCCCTCAAGAGAGCCCGATCGCGATCGCGTGGGCGCGCGGCGGCTGTGCCAGTTTGCGCCAGAACCGCCATCCGTGTCGGGGCGCCCGTTCATCGCGGCCGCTCGCGGAGGCTCGCCGACGCATCCATGAGCAAGCTAGAGGTATGGCACCCAGCGTGCATCAAATGCTACCGGGAGCTTTCGGAGATCGATGGCCAACGCGTCTACGCGACGAGAGGTGTGGCGTTGGGGGGTGGCTCGTGCGACAGCCGCCCTCTTTGCCATCTCTTTCTTCGCGTGCGAGTCATCAGCACCGGTCGTCCTAAATCCGCAGCCGTTCCCCCCCAGCGAGACGAGCGGCAACAACAGCGGTTCGGGCGCCACCGGAGGCACGGGGGAAACGGGCGCAGCCAGCGGTTCGGGCTCCGGATCGACGGGCTCCCTCAGCGGCACGTCTGGGTCCTTTAGCGGCACATCAGGCTCCGCAGGAGCCGGCTCGACGGGCAGCGCCGCCGGTGCGTCGGCCGGCACCTCGGGTGGCACGGGCGCCTCGGGTAGTGGCACGGGCGCTTCGGGTAGCTCGGGCAGCGCCACCGGAGTCGCCGACGCCGGGTCGCCGTCCGCCGATGGCGGCCTGCCTCCGCCCGACGCTGGGCTCGTCGATGGAGCAGCGAGCGATGCGTCCGAGGAAAGTGACGCAGCCGACGGCGCGGAAGATGACGCCCGCGACGGCGAAGTGCCGGACGCCGGGCATGTGGACGGTCACGCCGAGGAGACCACCGCCGCGGAGACGGATGCCGTTGGGAACCCGGAATGAGGCGCCGTTCGCTCTCGCGAGCGTACGTCTTCCTTTTCGTCGCGGCGGGTTACGCCTTCTCTTGTGCTCTCAATCCGCAGCCCATTCCACCAAGCGACAACCCGACCTCCAGCGCCGGAGCAAGCCCACCGGCGATTGGGCGGGATGCAAGCCTTGGCAGCGTATCCGCGGCTGACGCGGCGGCTCCGCACGTCGATGCAACGACGGCCGACGCCGGCGCGTCAGGCCTCCCGCAGACGGACGATGCCTCGGACGGCTCGCCCGCGGCATCGGAGGACGCCGGCGACGCGAGCGACGCACTCCTATCTCCCGCATCGGAGGACGCCGGCGACGCGAGCGATGCGCAGGTATCCGAAGCAGACGATGCCGAAGACGGCGATCCGTAGCTAGGCGCGCCGTGCGGCCACGTACTCGTCGAGTACGTTGACGGCGA
>DATHQY010000052.1:0-18865 GCA_035482215.1 Polyangiaceae bacterium
ACCGCGTACGTTCCGCCCGTGACCGTCTGATCGGAGGGCGGCTTGGCCGTCATATCCACGCTGACGGCCGGCGGTGCGACGACCGACGGCGGCGCGGTCATCGGCGGTGCAGCCGTCGCGGCCGGCGTTGCGCTGGCCGCGGGCGCGCCCCCGTACGGGTCGGCAACGGCGGCCGATGACGCTGCGCTCGGAGGCGATGCGGTCGACGAAGCCGCCGTGCCCGCAGAGACCGCGGCGCCTGCGCTGCCCGAAGCGGCCGTGCCCCCGGCTTTGGTCGCGGGGCCCGCTGCCATCGAGATGGATTGCAACGAAAGCGGCAACATCAGCGCCAGGACCACCGTGACTCGACGTCGCATGAGGATTTCCTTCTTTCGAAACAGTGACAGCAGCGCACCGGAAAGGCTCCGGCACGAGAGGCCCCAACTCACGCACGAATAACAGGCCCTGTAACGCGGCCGCCAGAGTCTATGTTCGTATGTGCAGGCTTGGCAACTGGACCCGCACATTCCCGGGGCCCCGGTGGACACGCCCGGAAGGAGCGTGCTCGTCGTTACGTCGCCTGCGCGAACGGCTTGTTTTGATGGGGCCCCGCAGCCGCCCGCGAAGAGCTGTACGCGTTCGACATACCTGGCGCCTGGGACTTTCTGACGTCTGAATGCGCCCCGGGAAGATCGATCGGGTGACGTCGCGCGTCCGATCCCAAACCGCGCCGAAAGCCCACAGTGTTCGAAACCGTGCCCCTCGCCATCCCGCCGCCCGTCGCGCGGCCGCCGGTCACCGGCGCCCGGACCGTGCGGCCCGCGCTCTCCCCGATCGCGCAGGGCGCGCCGCCCCAGGTATCATGGCGCCCCGTATGGCCGGTGCGTCGGTGGGTACGCCGCGCTCCAGCCGCCCGATCGACCCCGCTTCAGGACGACTTGGAAGGCTGCGTGTCCGACTCTCGCACCGAGGAAACCGACGAGGCCTTGATGGTGCGCTTTCAGCGCGGCGATCCCGCCGCGTTCACGCTGCTCGTCCGGCGGCACCAGGTGCCCCTCTACAACTTCGCGCTCCGCCAGCTCGGGGGTCAGGCCGCGGCCGAGGACGTGGTGCAGGAGACGTTCGTTCGCGTCGCGCAGAACGCGGCGGAGTTCAAACAGGCGGCCCGTCTGACGACGTGGCTCTACACGATCGCGCGTAACCTTTGCGTCGACTCCCTCCGCAAGATGGGGCTCCGCCGCCACGCGTCGCTCGACGAACCCGCCCGTGAAAGCGACGGCGCCGGAGCGACGCTCGGCGAGCGCGTGGCCGATGCGCGATCCAACGTCGAGCGCGCGATGCTTTCTACGCAAATCGGCGAGCAGGTCGTGCGCGCGGTTCTCGATTTGCCCGAAGATCAGCGTGAGGTGTTCCTGCTGCGCGAAGTGTCGAGCTTGCCCTTCAAAGAAATTGCCGAGATTGTCGGCGCGCAGGAGAACACCGTGAAGAGCCGGATGCGCTACGCCTTGCTTCGCCTTCAGAGCGCGCTTTCGGACCTCGAGGAGTACGCTCGCGCGTTGCGCTGAGGACGGCGATGGACTGCGACAAGTTCGAATCCGCGATGATGGACGACCTTTACGGCGAGCTCGACGAGCTGACGAGCGCCGCTTTGAAACGTCACGTCGCGAGCTGCGCGGCCTGCGCCGGCTTGCTCGACGGCCTTCGCGCGACGTTGCGGGTGGCGACAGTCCCGCGAGTCCAACCCCCCGCCGACCTCGAAGCACGAATCCTTCGCGCCGCGTTTCCGTCGCCGGTGTCCGCGGTCTCCACCATTTCCGTGGCCCCGGCGGCTTCTCACCAGGCACCGCCGAGCGTGCGGGTGCCCTCGATCGTTCCGTTCGGACGGCGCGCGGCCCGCGCGCTGTCCGTCGCGGGCAACTGGGCCATGCGTCCCCAGACCGCGATGGCGGCCGTCTTTCTCGTCATGATCGGCACGAGTGGACTGCTTTTGCGGGGTCGCTCGTCGCGCGCACCGGCGGGCGCGGCGGTCACAGTGACGGAAGAAGGGACGCCGGCGCCCGTCGCCGCTGGGGGCGGCCTCGCCGGAGGGTCGCCTTCGCCGCTCGCAGGCCCCACCCCTGGCGCGCCTGCGGCGGCCGCGAACAACGCAGACCCGCTGGCTTCCGCCGCTCCGCTCGGAGCGATTGGAGCGCTGCGATCGAGCGCCGCGAGCAGCGGCGGAGGTCCGTTTGCGAGCGCCGCGGCCGGCGCTCCGGGACAAGGTGCGCTCGCGATGAACGGACCTGGCGACGACGGGAAACCCTCCGCCGGCCTCGGCCGCGCCGCGGCGCGCCTGAGCGGCGCACCGAAAGCCGCACCCGCGCGAAAAGGCGCCGTGGCCGGTGCGGACGGCCCGTTCGCGGACTTCCGGGGCACGGCATCCGCACCGCCCGCGCACGACGAGGCCGTCGCGGAGCCGACAGCGGCCGAGGCCGCGCGCGAGACGCCGAACTTTGCCCAAGCGCCCGCAGCCCCGCCCCCGCCCGTCGTGGCGCAGTCGGCCCCCGCGGCGGCGCCCATGGCGGCGGCACCGGCCGCCGCGGCGCCCGCAAGCGCTCCGTCCTACCCCGCCGCCTCGTTCGACGACGCAATGAACGCCTACAGGGCACGACGATTCGACGACGCGTCCCGGTCGTTCGACGCGCTCTCGTCCGGTGACCCGCGAGCCGACCTCTGGGCCGCTCGAGCGCAGCGCGAAGGCAACGGCTGCGGCGCAGCGGTCGCTCGATTCGACGAAGTCGCCTCCCGCGTCCCCGGCACGCCCGTCGGGTGGGACGCTGCGCTCGATGGGGGCCGTTGCTATCGCTTTCTCGGCAACGCCGCTGGCGCGCGCGCGCGGCTGACTCCGTTGCTCAAGGTCCCGGCCTATGCCGATCGCGCGCGAGCGGAGCTTTCGGCCCTCTCGCACGCGCCCGCGAGCGGTGGTGCGTCAAGCCGCCCCTGATCGAACAAACCATGTTACGCCCCGCGGCATGAGCGGGTCGCTCACGCTGTCGCTACAAAACATTTACGAGACGCTTGCCATCTCGGCGCCGACCGTGGTCGACGCGCTGGCCGGGCGCGTAACCAAGGCCTCTTGTGACGCACGGCTCGACCGCTGGTCGCGCGCATGCGTGCGCAACGCACGCATCGAACTCGATGTCACGGGCCGCGAGCATCTCGCATCGGGCGAGACGTTCCTCGTGATGAGCAACCACCAGTCGCTCTACGACATCCCCGTGCTCTTCCAATCGATTGGCCCGAATCTTCGAATGATCGCCAAACGGGAGCTCTTCCGCGTCCCGATCTTCGGCGGCGCCCTCGAGGCATCGGGGTTCATTTCGATCGATCGGAGCGATCGGCACGCGGCGATCCGGAGTCTCGAACGCGCGAGCAATCTCCTCGCGAGCGGCACGCACGTGTGGATCGCGCCGGAAGGGACGCGAAGCCCGACCGGAACGCTCCTGCCCTTCAAGAAGGGCGCGTTCTACCTCGCGCTCGAAGCGGGGTTGCCCATATTGCCGGTGACGGTGCAAGGCACGCGCAACGTCCTGCCGGCGCGCGGCCTGCGATCCGTTCCCGGCGCGACCGTGCGCGTGAGACTGCACGGCCGGATCGATCCCCGGCCGTACGCGGCGCGCGGCAAGCCAGGCCGCGCAGACCTGATGGATCTCGTGCGGCACACTCTGGAGAGCGCCCTTTGAGCGCGACGGCCACCGGCGCAGGTCCGTCCCTCCCCCCGAACGCCTCGAACGGCGCCGACCCGAACGCCGTCGCGGCGCCCCGCCCCTCACCGAGCATCGTGCCCAGAGGCGCGGCCGGGCTCGGCCTCGCGATTCTGGTGAATGCCAACGCAAAACGTGGCGGCCGGCGCGTCGCCGCGCAAATCGCGCGCGCCTTGCCGGGGGCGACGGTCCGTCTCACCCGCTCTGCGCAGGAGCTCGACCTGTGGCTACGCACCGCCGCCGCGCCGCGCGGTATCCTCGCGGCGGGCGGCGATGGCACGGCGATCGCGCTGGTCAACGCCCTGGCGCGCGTCACGCCGAAGAGCGCCCCCTTGCCCATCGCGGGCGTGCTGCCGCTAGGAACGGGCAACGGATGGGCGCACGCTCTCGGCGCGCCGAAGCTCCATCGTTGCCTCGAGCTTCTCGCGCAGCAGCCAGGGCCCCTTCCGACGCACGAATGCGGCCTCGTGGAGGTCGAGAACACGCTGACCCATTTCGCTGGCTCGGGATGGGACGCGATGATTCTCGAGGACTACAAGGAGCAGCTCGCGCAAGCGGCAGGGCCCGGCCGGCGCCTCTCGAAGAGCGTCTACGGCTATCTCTTGGCGACGCTTCTACGGACGGTGCCGCGTGTCGCCGTCGTGGGCAATCCGAACGTCGTGGTCGAGAACCTGGGCGACCGCGTCTATCGCATCAATCCCGAAGGCCGGCCCGAGCTCGTGCCGGATGCCAAACCCGGCACGGTCCTCTACGACGGCCCTGCAGGCTCGGCCTCCGTCGGGACGTGCACCCAGTTCGGATACCGCTTCAAGGCGTTTCCCTTCGCAGAACGTATGCCTGGCTTCATCAATGTGCGCATCTATGCGCGCGGCGTCCTTGCCGCGGTCTCGACGATTCCCCAGTTGTGGCAGGGAGCGTTTCCGGTTCGCGGTATGCACGATTGGCTGGCCCTCTCGGTGCGGATGACCTTTTCCAGGCCCGTGCCGCTGCAGGTCGGCGGCGACGCGCTCGGCCTTCGGCGGGTCGTCGAATACCACGCGGCTCCTCGGGGGGTCCGGATGGTTGACTGGCGCCGTCTCAGTCCTTAACTAGTGGGCGTCGGAAGAACGGTGGGTCTCTCAAGTTTCTCGAGCGACGGACCGTTTCGACCATCATGCAAGCGCGCCCGGGGGTCCGGGGCTCGAGAGGGTGCCGATGAGGTCCGCGGGGTTCGACTCCCCAGCTTGCGCCCAATGCTTGGCTCCGGCGTTCCTTCCTCGGCATAGCCACGTCCGGAGCGCCATGCCGCGCGTACGACCATGACCCCACGCCGCTCGTCCAACCGTCCTCTCCAGTGCGCCTGCGGGGCGACATTTGCAGCGAGCGCGGCGCGGCCCCTCGGCCGTCAGGATGCAGGCCGTGGTGAGTACATCGATCTCATCAACTGCCCCGAGTGTCACTCCACGATGTCGTGCGAATCGGGCACCACCCGCGCCGCGCGATCGGTGCCCCCCGGCCGACGGTGACTTGATCACGACGCGGAGGCGGCGCGGGAGCCTTCTTTCCGCGCCGCTCCGTACAGCTGATCGAAGAGGCTGCCGTAAACCTCGATGACGCGACGGCGCTTGAGGCTCATCTTGGGCGTGAGCATGCCGTTGTCGGTCGTGAAGTCCGTCGCGATGAGCGCGAAATCGCGGATCGATTCGTAGCCCTTGAAGCCGCTCGCGAGCCGCTCGAGCTCTTTCTTGAACAGCGCTCGTACGCGCGGATCCACGAGGACGGCGTTCGCGTCGTTGGGTAGCGCGATTTGCTCGCCTTGGGACCACTTCGTGATCGCGGGCATGTTCGCGACGATGAGCGCCACGTTGTACGGCTTGTTGTCGCCGTAGACGAGCACGTTCGCGACGTACGGGCTCAGTTTGATCTGCTCTTCGATCGGCGTCGGAACGACGTATTTGCCGTTCTCGAGCTTGTATTGTTCCTTGATGCGGCCCGTGATCGACAGAAATCCGTCCCCGTCGACGAACCCCATGTCGCCCGTTCGGACGCCCCCGTCGTTCGTCAGCGCCTCCGCCGTGTCCGCGGGCCGGTTGTAGTACCCCCTCATCACGTTCGGGCCGTAAACGACGATCTCTCCTTCGATCCGACCGCCGTTGCCGTCGGCACTCCGATCGACGACAGGCGTCGGATCGATCTGCACGCGGCAACCGGGAATAGGGCGGCCGACGGTGCCCATCTTTCGCGCTCCGGGGACGTTGACCGAGACGACCGGGCTCGTTTCCGTCAGGCCGTATCCTTCATAGACGAGGATCCCGAGCGAATCGATGAACGCCCCGACTTCCTGCGACAGCGCGGCGCTGCCCGAGACAGTGAAGAAGAGCCGCCCACCGAAGCGAGCCCTCACCTTGTCGAACACGATCTTGTCGACGAGGCGGAGGAGCGCGACCTCGTAGAACTTCGGCTTGTATCCGTCGCGCTTTTTCGCGGAGACGGCCAGTGCCGCCGCGACCATGCGCTGCACGATCTTCGGTTTGGCGGATAGTTGCTGATTGACCGCCGTGTACAAGCGGTTGAAGACGCGCGGGACGCTGAAGAGCACCGTCGGCCGCACTTCGGCGAGATTGTCCAGAATCTTGTCGGGTCCTTCGCAGATGGCCATCGAAGAGCCGAACGAGATCAAGAGGTGGAGCTCCGCTACCTGCCCGAAGACGTGCGACCAGGGGAGAAACGCCAGCGATCGGTCTTCCGGAGAAAAATGGAACAGCTCGTGGATCGAGCTGACGTTCGACGCGAGGTTCATGTGCGAGAGCACGACCCCCTTCGGCGTCCCCATGGTGCCGCTCGTATAGATGAGCGCGGCGGTGTCGTCGGGGGAGGGATGAATCGACCCGGCGTCCACGCCCGACGCGAGGAGATCCGCGTAGGAACCGATCCGGTCGTCGTGCGTACCATCGCCGTTGCGAGCGCCGGGCTTGGTCGTGCGGTCGCCCGCGTCGATGACCACCAGCTTTCGGAGCGGAACCCCCGCGCCCCCGTCCCGGTCGAGAAGGTACTTCGCCTTCTCGGCGACCCGCTCGTTCGCTACGAGCAGAGCCCTGGCCTCGCAGTCGCGCAGAATGAACTCCCATTCTTTCGGGCTCTGCGCCTCGTACATGGGGACGAAAACGGCGCCGAGCCCGTAGCAAGCGTACGCGGCGACCGCCCATTCCAATCGATTGTTGGCGATGATGGCGACGCGATCGCCGCGCTCGACGCCGATCGACGAAAGCCCGCCGCGAAGCTTGCCGACCATCTCGCCGAATTCACCGTACGTCGTCCACGTCCAGCGCCCGTTCGCCTTGGTGCCGAAGAGCTCGCGCGCCGCGAACTCGCGCATCGAGTTCTCGAACACGTCGACGAGGGTGGTAAACCGAGGCGTGAACGTCATGGCCGCAGTTTCCGGCCTCGCTCGTTCCATGGCAAGGCCTGCTGCGCGCCGCGCGCGGGATGAGGCCGCGCTCCCCGAAACGCGCTATAGGCCTGCGCCGCCGTGAGCTTTCGATTCCTCATCCAAACGTTCGGCTGCCAGATGAACGTGCACGATTCCGACCGGATGGGCGCCGTTCTGCGCGCCGCCGGCGGCGTCGCCGTGCTCGCACCGGAGAATGCCGATCTCGTCGTCTTCAATACGTGCAGCGTGCGCGAGAAGGCGGAGCAAAAGCTCCGTAGCGAAGTCGGCAAGCTTGCACCGCTGAAGCGGGCGCGCCCCGACCTCGTCGTCGCCGTCGCCGGATGCGTCGCCCAGCAGGAAGGCGAGGCGTTGCTCGAACGAAACCGGCACATCGACCTCGTCATCGGGCCCGACAACGTCCACGAGTTGCCGGCGCTGCTCCTCGAGCAAATGGCGGGTGCTCCTCCACTGGCACGTACCGTCTTCGATACGGAAAATCCGCGATTTCTGCCGTGGGTCCCGCTCGAAGAACCCGCGCGGAGCCCAGGTACGGCTCCCGCGCGCCAATCGCCGGTCGCCGCGTTCGTCACGACCATGAAGGGCTGCGACGAACGGTGCAGCTTCTGCGTCGTCCCGTACACCCGCGGACCCGAGCGGTACCGGCCCGCGCGAGAGATCATCGACGAAGTGCGCCGGCTCGTGGAAGCGGGATCGCGCGAGGTCGTTCTGCTCGGGCAAACGGTCGACAGCTACCGCGATCCCGAGCTGTGCAGCGCCGGGGACGCGTCCGTCGTGCCGTCCGCAGAGGCCGAAGAGTCGCAATTCGCCGATTTGTTGCACGCCATCGACGCGCAGATTCCCGGCTACGATCCCGCGCGGCCCGCCCGTCCCGGCCTCGCGCGCCTTCGCTACACGAGCCCTCACCCGCGCCACGCCAGCGCGAAGCTCGCGAGGGCGCACGCGGAGCTCGACGTCCTTGCGCGCCACGTTCACCTCCCGGTTCAGTCCGGGAGCGATCGCATGCTGAGGCGCATGATCCGCCGCTACACGCGAGCCGACTATGTCGCGCGCGCCGATCGCCTCCGGCGGGCCCGCACGGGGCTCACGCTCTCGACGGACATCATCGTCGGCTTTCCGGGCGAGACCGAGGAAGATTTCGCCGAGACACTTTCGCTCGTTCGCGAGATCGGCTTCGTATCCCTCTTCGGCTTCAAGTACTCCCCGCGGCCTCACACCCCCGCGCTGCGGCTCGGCGACGACGTGCCGGAAGCGGTCAAGAGCGAACGCCTGGCGCGGTTGTTCGAAGTGTCGGAAGGGTTCTTTTCGGCACACCTCGCGTCGCTGGTGGGGACGCGGCAATCGGTGCTCGTCGAGTCCGCGAGCAAGAGCGAGAAAGGCGATACGTCGCTGGGGCGCGTCCAGGGCCGCACGGAACGCAACGAGATCGTGCACGTCGACGTCCAGAACGCTGCAAATGCAGCGGCCGTCATCGGCCAGATCGTCGACGTGGAGATCTCGCGCGCCAACCGCCACTCCCTCGCGGGCCTTCCGGTCGGCCCACTTCCGCCTCCTGCCACGGCATTCTACGAGCGCCCGAAGCCAGATCCCCGAGAGAGCGTGCACGCGCGCGAATCCGAAGGACTCGGGACGCGCCGCTTGCCGCTCGTTTCGTAAAGAGGCTTCCAGACGCCATGGCCGTTTACGGACTCGGACCCAGCAGGCCGCTCCTTGCATCGTCCGTGTTCGTCGCGGAGAGCGCAGCGGTCATTGGGGACGTCCACGTGGGTGACGACTCGAGCATCTGGTTCGGCGCCGTTGTCCGGGGCGACTATTTTCCGATCCGGATCGGCGCGCGAACGAACGTCCAGGACAACGCGGTTCTCCACATCACGAGCGGCCGGGCGGCTACCACCGTCGGCGACGACGTCACCGTCGGCCACGGCGCCATCCTGCATGGCTGCACCGTGGGCTCGTCCTGCCTCGTGGGCATGGCCAGCGTCATTCTCGATGGCGCGGTCGTCGGCGAGCAATCGTTCATCGCAGCCGGCTCGCTCGTCGCGCCGGGGACGGTCATCCCTCCCCGCAGCTTTGCGCTCGGGAGGCCGGCGAAGGTCCTCCGCTCCGTACGCGACGACGAGCTGGTCCTGATCCAGACGAGCGCGCACAATTACGTCGGTTACGCGCAGGCCTTCGGGGCGGGCTGCCGGCGCCTCGATACGCGCTGACCTTCCAGAGAAATACCCGGGCGCGCTTCGCCCGGGCTTTCCTCCTTACATCAGGATCTCTTGAATGGGCCCGGTGCAGAACGGTACGGAGCTCGTGCCGTTGACCGGCATTCCCGAAGCCGTGCCGAACGTCGTCATGTTGACGCCCATCACGTTGGCGAGGGTGATCAGCAGGTCATTGTGAAAGCGGTTGTTCGTGGGGGGGCTGTTCGCCTTCCCGCCCATGGTGTTGAGCGGGAACTGCACGAGTTGCCCCGTCTTCAGCTTGCCGCCCCCGCCGCCGACCAGAATGAACGGCGAGATGTCGTGGTTGTGCGCCGCGCCCATGTCGATTTCACTGCCCCAGGCGATGACCGATTGCGCGAGCAGATTTTTGCCGCTCGCCGTCTGGAGGCTCGCCAGCTTGTTCGCGAGATACGCAACCTGCTGCG
Organism: Polyangiaceae bacterium; assembly: GCA_035482215.1. Lineage (GTDB taxonomy): Bacteria > Myxococcota_A > Polyangia > Polyangiales > Polyangiaceae > Palsa-1150. The sequence goes on from DATHQY010000052.1 coordinate 9,788, forward strand.
CGTACCAGAGATCGATCGCGGGCAGCTGGGCCATGTACGGTCCGTACGAATTCGCGTAGCTCGAAAACGCCGGCTGGTATTGCGTCGTGTCGTAGACGTCACCGTTGCTGCCGTAGGGCACGAACGAATAGAGCGAACCGGGGCCGTCGTGCGAGTAATCGTGGTGCACGCTCTTTTGCGTCGAGTCGATCCACGTGTGCGTGACCTGGCTCGTCGCCGTCGAAAACTGGATACTTCCGACGCGCGACATGTCGCACGCCAGCGCGAGCGCCAAGATATCCATCTGGAGCTTTGCGCTCGTCGGGAAGTCGATCGAGGGTGCCACGTAGCCGGCCGGAATCGCCTCGGGCACGGCGCACCCCATGCTGGCCGTTGCCGCTGCGGCGAGCTGCGTGTCGAGCTCGTTCCACATTTGCTGATACGCTTGGAGCTGCGTCCGGTCCTCCGTGCAGAGTTTCGTCTGGAGCGCCGTCAGCTCCGTGTTGGTCTGATTGAAGACCTGCTGGCGAATGAAGGACTTCTTGTCCGGGCCGGCGTCCACGGCCGTCGTCGCCTGGCCGGAGAAGATCGTGCTGCGCGCGAGGGCCGGGTCGTTGATCGGCGGCACGTAGCTCACCGAACCGCCCGAGTTGCCGTAGAGCATCCGCGTCTTGACTTCGGTATCGGAGTAGTCCGCGCTGCTCTGCACCTGGAGAGGGATCGTCGGGAATGTCCCGACGTTCAGGCTCGAAGCGATGGCTTGGTCGATGCTGACGCTCGTGGACGGATTGCCCGAATTGAGGCACCCCGTCCAGAGCGCCGCCATACCCGCTTCGTGCGAGCCGTTGGCCGTCGCGACGTTCATTCCGTCGAGAACGATCGTCTGCGACGTGAGGTCCGTCGTGCCCTGCGTAAACGGCATCAGCGTCGCGCGAAACGCGCCGGCACCGCTCGCGCCCGTGAGCGGGCTGGCCACGGCGGCGGTGGTGCCGCGCGTCGGACCGAGCGCGCCCCACGGATACCGCACGACGCCGCAAGGCGTGAAGATGAGAATCAAATATTGCGGATCCGTAGCCGGCTGCGCATACCCTGGAAGTGACTTCAAGAACGGGTATGTCAGGGCGCTCGCACCTACGGCTTTGAGGAAGCGCCGGCGATTCATTTCGAGGCGTGTCATTGGCAGGTACTCCCGGCGGTCTCGGCATTTCGATATCGGAAAGAGTCACTCTGGGCGATGGCGATCAGGACTTGCTGCAGATTGAGAGCCCCTTGCGCAGAGAAGGCCTGGAACGCCTGCTCCAGAGAGCATGCGTCCGCCGTGCTTTCGAGACGACCGAGCGCGTACCGGAACTGTTGGAGTGTGTAGCATTCTTGAACTTGGGTGGCGCTGGCCAGTTGGGTCGCCAGGTCGACGGGGCCGTTCACGGTGGCGGAGGCCAGCTCCCCGGTCCCGAACGCGACGATCGATCCACCCGCGTCGATGGGCGGTCCCGCCCCCGCGTCGGTCATGCCGTTGATGTCGGTCGCCTGGTAGGCGCCCGTCGCGTCGAAGTTCGCGAACGTGAATCCGATCGGGTCCATGTACGTGTGGCAGCCGGCACAGACCGGATTGTTCACGTGCGCGGCATATTCCTCGTTCGTCGTTTGGCCTGCGGGCACGCTTGCCGGCGGCGGCGGAATCGGCACCCCGTTCACCGCCGCGGGCGGGTCGGGGATCGCGTCGCACAGCACTTGCTCGCGAACGAGCTTGCCGCGAAGGACCGGAGACGGCAGCGACGTATGCGCCTGCGTCGCCATGACCGCTCCCTGCGTCAGAACGCCGGCGCGAATGTTCACGCCGCTCGGGTTGACGTTGGTCTTCGTATTCCATGAATCGTCGCCGCCGCTGACGCCGTAGAACTTGGCGAGGTTCGTATTGACGTACGACTCGTTCGACGTGAGCAGCTCCGTGAGCGTCGCTCCCGACTTCGAGTTTTCGACCGCGACTTCGTGATAAAAGGTTTGAAGCGTCTCTTGTTGGAGATCGCTCGCGAGCTGGGCATTCCAGTTCCCGAACTGCGTGTCCTTCGTGGCCGACGCCGTGTTCTCGAGCTGCATCCACTGCGTCGCGAAGTCGTTCAGCGCGGACTCTGCCTTCGAGTCCTGAATCATCCGCGTCACTTCGGAAGCGATACCGGCCGTCGTCGCGAGCATTCCGGAAGAGGCGTCGTTCAACAGAGTCGTGTCGGGGATCGAACGCCAGAGGAAGAGCGAGAGGCGCGTCGCCAGCTCGTCGGCGGTCAAGAGGACGGGCGCACCGGCGGATCCCGGCTGCCCGAACTCCAGAACGAACAAGAAGCGCGGCGATGTCAGCACCGCCGTGATCACGGCCTGGATGCCGGTGGCGAAGTCGAAGGTCGCCTTCGTCGTGGAATAGATTTGGAAGAGCGCCTGTGACTCAGTGCTGTCGTATTGCCCGCGAAATGCGCGGTTGGCGAAACTGTCGATGAAAGTCTGCGCGCAGGTGTCGTTCTGCTGGGCACCGCTGCAGCCCACGAGATTCTGCAGCGTGTTCGTCGAGCCGACTGCGGTTGCGGCGAGCGTCTCCGCGGTCTCGAGATACTGCTGGGGCACGAGCGTGCTCTGCACGGTCGTATACGTGTTGGTATAGAAGTTGACCCCCTGGCCCAGGGGGCTCTCGGACACGAAATTCGACGCAGGCAGAGTCGTGTCGCCCAGAAGGTCGCGGACCATGTCGTTGTATTCGACGCGCGAGATGCGGCGGAGGGGCGACGGCCCGACCGACGGCCCCCCGGAACATGTGCTGGCAGCCGAGAATATTGCCACCCCCTGCGGGGTCGCCGAAGCGATGGGACCCGGTCCCGCGTCGCCCGACGTTGCACCCGCTTGCCCGGCGCTCCCGCTGCTTGTCCCAGAGGCCGCGCCGGTCGCGCTACCCGACGACCCAGACGAATACGGCGCAGGAGCCGTGGAACCCGGCGCACAACCGGCTGCCGCCGCCGCAAGCGAAACGAGGGGCACGGAAAGCACAAGGGCAAGCGACCGCGCGTACGCGAAGGCTCCGGGCCGCTTCATAGGGACCTCCAGCGCACACGAACGCCTAGTGTACTCACGTAGTATAGCCTTTCATCAATAATGCATTCGCCAAGGATCGCGGCCGCCCGCGGCCGTTTCGGCCCGCGGGGACAATCGCTATGAAGTTAGCCAACTTTGGCAAGCGTCACCAGTCTTATGGCCCGAGCCTCCGCGGGACTTCAAGTGCCGCAGGTCCAGTGCCGTGCGACGTCCCTTCCGGCTCAGGATCCGTTTCATTCTTTGCGTCGTTGCCGCGCTCGTCTCCGTCCTCGCGCCGTCTGCGAAAGCCGATCCAAACCTCATTTCCGGCCCGTTGGACTTCGGATGCATGCCACGGCCGTTTCGATCGCGTTTTTCCGTTCGCCGAGGGCTCCGGCTCCGTACCGTGTCGCCGTTTTTCTCCGCGCGGACGGAATACCTTTCGACCATGCAAGCACGAGTTTCAGCTGTGAAAGCAACCGCGAGGCAGCAAACGCTCTAGCGGGACGAGATACTGCCACGACGGCGCGACGGCTCGTCCAGTCGCCGTCTCCGCGCAGCGTCGAATGCCTGGGGCTTTCCGCCGCGGCAGCGCGTCCGTGCGGGCGCGCCTGGTCATTGCGCGCGCCTCGATTGGCACTTTCCGATTCATCGCATGGCTCGAGTGGCCACGGCCTTCAAGGTCCGCCGACGATTCGAAGCTCGACGCGGGCCACGCCGCGATGAACGATACCGAGCTTCTCGGCTGCGGCGCGGGACAGGTCGATGATTCGTTCTTCGTGCCCGAATGGGCCGCGGTCGGTGATCCGCACTCGAACCGTGCGGCCCGTGTCGAGACACGTGACGGCGACCCACGTGCCGAACGCCAGAGTCCGATGGGCGGCCGTCATCTGGCGCGGGTCGAAGCGCTCACCGCTTGCCGTGCGATGACCCGCGAGCTTGGCGCCGTACCACGTCGCGTCGCCCACGAGCACTTCGGATCGCGGTGAACGCACCACCGGCTCGGCCAACGTTTCCTCATGGGACGGAGGCTCGCTCGCGTCTTCCACGGTGTTGCGGCGCGCGCAGGCTCCCCCGGCCACGACGCAGAGGGCGAGGATGGGGAGCGCACGGAAGGCGGCGTGCGGCATGTGCAAAGGAGGGTAGCTTTACGGGGCAACACGCGTCTCTCGCAACGCATTTGCGAGCGCCGCCTGCCCGCTTACAGGCAGGCCAATTTCCTCCAGGGGCCTCACGTGCATTTCTTCCTTCGAACGAATCGCCTCGTCCTTCGACCCTGGCGAGACGCCGATCTGGAGCCGTTCGCGGCGCTCAATGCAGATCCGCGCGTGATGCGGCATTTTGCGCGCGCGCTCTCACGCGATGAAAGCGACGCGCGCGCCGCGACGTATGCCGCCGAAATCGAAAAACACGGATTCGGCTTTTGGGCGGTCGAAGCACCGGGCGTCGCTCCGTTCATCGGATTCGTCGGACTCCGCACGGCCGCCTTCGACGCGCCCTTCTGCCCTTGCATCGAGATCGGTTGGCGACTCGCGTTCGACGCATGGGGACACGGATACGCGACCGAGGCCGGCCGCGCCGCATTGGAGTACGGATTCGGCGATCTCCGCTTGTCCGAAATTCTCGCGTGGACGGTCCCCGCGAACCTCCGCTCCCAGGCCGTGATGGTGCGTCTCGGAATGCGACGGTCGGCGCACGAGGACTTCGATCATCCGAAGGTGCCGGAGGGAGACCCACTCCGTCATCACGTGCTTTATCGCCTCACGCGCCAGCGAACGCCGATCACGGAATCCCCCTCAGCGGGCGGCTGACCGCGACGTTCTGCCCCCACGCGCCCCGATCTCGCCTTTTCGCGAATTCGTCGCCCCGTTCGCTCGTCTCGTTCGCGCATACGACGTAATCGGCGGTTCACGCCTCCCCTCGCGCTCTCGCCGGCTCTCGATTCGAACCCAGCACCATCTCGAGGCACCGGAATTGCTACGCGCTGAATCATGAAAGCGACGGCCTTCGTGCGCCTTCCGACCGGTGCCTCCAGGCTCCGCTGTGCGCCCATTGTGCCTATAGCGCTGCTGGCCGCGGCCGTTGCGGTTGCAGCGGGCTGTAGCAAGGGCCATTCGGAGAGCACCTCGACGCCGCCCGGCGCGCCCGGGCCTTCGACCGACGCGTCCCTGCCGAGCGATGCCAATCTCGGCGCGGACGACGCCGCTCTCGCGGATGCGAGCCTCTTCGTCGCCAATTCGCCTTACAGCTACGTCGCGAAGGTGAAGAACATACTCATCGGTTTGCCGCCCACGGATACCGAAGTGCAATCCGTCGTGACGGCCGCCGAACCGGTCGCGCAGCTACAGACGCTGATCAAAGGCTGGATGGCCCTGCCCGATCCGGCATCGACCGCCTCCCCGCCATCGACGTACTACGAAGAAAAGATGCGGGTGTTCTTCGAATTGGCTACGCAGCAGACGCAAATCAGCGTGACCGACTTCGCCGACGAAACCTATCCGGGAGAGCTCGACGTCAACACGTCGACGGCCGCCCGCCTCACGCAGAATGCGGTCGAGAGCTTCGCGCGAACGATGATCGCGGAGGTCATCGACGGCACGCAGCCGCTCACGCAGGTGGCAACGACGACGTCGTTCATGATGACGACGGCGCTGATGGAGACGTACGCGTTCCTCGACGCTTGGCAGGTCGACGACAGCGGCAGCGTCGTGGACCACTTTGCGAAGGCGAATCCGGGGCTCAAGCTCACGGTCGGCAGCGCGTCGATTCCGATCGCCCAGTCGGTCGACCCCACCAGCGCGAACTTCATGCAATGGACCGATCCAGACATCGTGGACGGCGGCGCCTACGGCCAGATTGCCAATCAGGCGCCCGGTTGCGTCACCGATCCGATCTCGTACACGGCCACCGGCCTGGCCCTCCATTATTTGCTTTACGGAGCCATCATCGCCCGGTCGGTGGACGGAGGCAAATGCGGTCAGCTCGGGGGGACGAAGAACGCGCCGCAAATCGGCAACGCCGCGAGCGGCGGCGCGAACGACTTCGACGATTGGCGCATGGTGACCGTGCGGCAGCCCATGGCCGGCGAGTCTACGAGTTCTTTCTACGATCTGCCGACCCTCCGCAGCTCGAACGGCCTCGTCTTGAATCTTCCGCGCATCGGGTTCTTTTCCACGCCCGCGTTCTTCGCCAATTGGCAGACGAACCAGAGCAACACGATGCGCGTCACCATGAACCAGACGCTCATCGTCGCACTCGGAGCCATGTTCGACGGGACCGATCCGACGATGCCGACTCCCCTCGCAGACGGCGGATTGCCGGGATTCGACGCGGTGCACGCCTCCGACCCCGGATGCGCCGGTTGCCACCGGCTCCTCGACCCCACGCGGTCGATCTTCTCGTCCACGTACTCGTGGAACTACCACGCGCAGGACGACACGGACCTCGTCAGCGTGCCGGGCGAGTTTGCTTTCGAGGGCGTAGTGACGACGCCAAAGACCGTCTTCGATCTCGCGCAGGTGCTCGCCTCACACCCGCTCTTCGCCAGCGCATGGGCACAGAAGCTCTGCGAGTACGTGAACTCGGAGCCGTGCGACGCGACCGATCCCGAGTTCCAACGGATCGTGACCGACTTCACGAACAGCCAGTTCTCGTGGGGCACTCTCGTCGTCGACCTCCTTTCGTCGCCTCTCACGACGGGAGCGACGACAACCCAGACGACGAGCGCCGACGGCGAGATCGTCGCCGTCTCCCGTCGCGACCATTTGTGCGCCGCGATCAACTTCCGTTTCGGGTTCAACGACATCTGCGCGCTCCTGCCGACGACGACGGCGATCTCGAGCACCATCGCGCAGATCGCGAAGGGCCTGCCTTCGGATGGCTACGGCCGCGGCGCCGTCGCACCCGTTCTTCCCAATTCGCCCTCGCTCTTTTATCGCGCCGGCACCGAGAACATCTGCGAGGCGCTCGCTCCCCTCGTGATCGACGTCCCGTCGTCCAAACAGGTCGCGACCGTCACGTGGTCGAGTGCGGATCCCACGACCGCCATCGAAGGCTTCGTCCAGACGGTGATGGGCCTCGTCCCGAGCGATCCCCGTTACATGCAGGCGATCTCGATTCTCACGGACCATGACAACGCCGCGCTGGCCGTGGCCGGGACGACCGCCACCCAGGCGCTCGAGTCGACCTTCGTCGCGGCCTGCGGCGCACCTTCGGCCATCGGAATCGGGATGTGAGGGAGGACCATGCTCACCCGTCGTGACATCTTGCTGACGAGCCTCTTCGGCGCGGGTCTCTGGGGCCTGCGGGCCGCAGCCACGGGGCTCCCCGCCGCGCTCCTGCTCGACCCCCGCCGCGTTCTCGCGGATCCGCCCGTCCAGAATCCTCTGGCGCAGTACATCATCTTCCAGACGTCGGGCCTCGGCGATCCCATCAACGCGAATTGCCCGGGCACCTACGACGACATCAACGGATCGACGATGACGTCCGGCATCGCCCACAGCGCCGACCCGCTGATGGCGCCGACGCCGCTCACGGTGGGTTCGCAGAGCTACCAGGCAGCGCTTCCGTGGGCTTCCCCCTGGCAGTGTGTGCCGAACGTCGTCACGCAGGCTCTCTGGCAAAGCGCGCTCGCGCGCACGACGTTCTGGCACATAGCCACCGAGACCCCGATCCATCCCAAAGAGCCCGACGTGCTGAAGCTGATGGACCAGACGCAAGCGAACGAGATGCTCGTCTCGCTCCTTTCGAAGTCGCTGGCTCCACAGCTGGGCACGATTCAGCCGCAGCCCATCGCCCTCGGTGCCGCTTCCCCGTCCGAGGCGCTCGTTTACGGAGGGCAAACGCAGCCCCTGATTCCGCCGACCGCACTAAAGGCCACGCTCACGAACCCCGCCGGGCCACTGACGAACCTCCAGGCGCTCCGCGATCAGACCATGAATTCGCTGTACCAGCTGTACAGCAGCGAGGCGACGCCCAGCCAGAAGGCGTACATCGATGCGCTCGTCACCTCGCAGCAGCAGGCGCGCAACATCAGCCAGAACCTGCTCTCGCTGCTCGCTTCGATCAAAGACAACTCGGTCGCTTCGCAGATCTCGGCGGCGCTCGCGCTCATTCAAATGAAGGTGACGCCGTGCCTGACGATTCACGTCCCGTTCGGAGGCGATAACCACCGCGATCCGAATCTCGCGACCGAGACGCAGCAGACCGCGAGCGTCGACGCGAACGGCAACCCGGCGGGAACGCTTTCCGGCGCGCCCGGGATCGCCGCCCTCGTCGCGGCGATCGACGCGGCGGGGCTCACCGATCAAGTCACGCTCATGTCGCTGAACGTGTTCGGCCGAACCCTGGCTACGTCGACCGGCGCAGGCACCGGGCGGCAACACAACCAGAACCACCATGTGGCCATCACGATCGGCAAGGGATTCAAGGGCGGCGTCGTCGGGGGCGTCGCCCCCGGCGCAGGGGGCGAATACACCGCGGTGAACATCGACTCGAAGAGCGGCCTCGGTTCCGCGAGCGGCGACGTGACTCCCGGGGCGTCGCTCGTCTCGTGGGGCCAGACGATGATGGCGGCCGTGGGCATCGACGCGGCAACGATCGCGCAAGCCATCCCGAACGGGACGACGATCACGGGCGCGCTCGCCACGTGAGCGTCGCCTTCGATCGGGCCCGTCTACGCAGGAATCGCGACGACGACCACCGTCGCGTTGTGCCATCCACCGAGCCGTTCGTGGCTGCGCGCGATTTCTCCGTATGTCAGCAGACCGGCGATTGGCGCCGCGGGAAAGACGGTTCGAACCGCGTCGATTTCTCGGCGGAACGCGTCCTTCAAGATCATTCCTCGGCAGACGCAATCGAAAAGGAGCACGCCGGCGACGCTGCCTTTCACACTCGCGCGCGCCGCCGCCGCGGCGCCATGGGCCGCGCGGATCATGCTCTCCGGCTCTCCGTCCAGAATGCTCACCATCGACCCCTTGGGGATCTCCGCGGCGCACACGAGACTTCCTCCGGCGCCGACCGAAAGAGCCGCGCGAGCCCGATGCA
>DATHQY010000053.1:0-9639 GCA_035482215.1 Polyangiaceae bacterium
TTCGGGGCAATAGCTCAGCTGGGAGAGCGCCGCGTTCGCAATGCGGAGGTCCGGGGTTCGATCCCCCGTTGCTCCACAATTCGTTAGTAATTGCGCAATGTTCCGGGGCGACCGAAACTCCTTGGCGCGCCGGAGCTCAGCTTTCCGCCCGCGCGTACGTGACTCGGCCGGAATGGCAACCCTTAGGATGCCTTTCCGCTGAGGCAGGACCCTGTCGAGGCGATCCACATTCGGGCCTTCGCTTCTATCCGTTGGTCTGATCGCCCCGTCCTCGGTTCGCGCTGCCGGGCTCGAGGGGCCTTTTGCACGAGTCGCATGCGGACCGAATGGGCCGCCAACGAAGCACCGGGCCGCACACAGCCGTACCGAGAGACGGGAGGGCTCTCAAGCCAGGGCCGCAAGGTGCCGTTCGCATCGTTCGAGGGCGACAGCCGTACCCCTTCATGCACGCGAGCCCCAAGACTGCCACGGCAAAAGCAGGACCGGCGGCGCGCGCGTTCGTCGAGTTGCCGCGGAGCCTGTCGGACGTACGAGCCCTTTTCTTCGACGTGGACCTTGCGGTCCGGACACGCCTTCACCAAGGCGTTCGCTTTCGCTGGCTCCCACGCGGATGCGCGGGCGAACGCCGCTTGTGCCGGCTCACACGTGTCCTCGGTCGCATCCACCGCGAGGAGATCGTCGTCGAAGAAGGCGCCGACGGGACTTGGGTAAAGCGCTTCGTGAAGGGCCCGAACGAAGGGACGCGCTTCGTGGCTCAATTCGTCGCTCTGGGAGACGCCGGGACGTGCGTCACGCTGGAAGCGTTCCCGGGTCCTCGTGGCTTCGCCCAGGGACTCGGCCCGCTGTCCCCGCTGGGTCTCGAGAAAGCGCTGCAACGCATCCTCGGCGACTACCAGCGGGCGCTCGAAAAGTACGTCCCTGGACGCGCCCGCGGTCGTGTGGTCGACGCTCTCATCGACATGGGCGCGGCGGTGGCTCGTCTGCGCAACCTTGATTCGACGCGGCAGCTTAGCGTCGTGACCGCTCTGCTCGAGACGGCATGGGCCATCGCCGTGGTGAACGGACCGCCGGACGACGCCGAACGAGACGCCATGCGGGCGGTTGCTGGCGTGCTTTGCCAGAACGTCGGAGAGCCCACGAGCGAACGGCACATGATTCAAACGGCCATCGACGCCGTTGCGAAACAGGGAGTGGCCGCCCGATGCACGGCTCTCGGCACCCGCTTGAAGTCCTTCGGCTTCGGCGAGTTCGGCGTAGAGGTCGCGGCCCTCGTCGCGGACGTGAGCCACGGGATCGACACGCCGGAACTCATGGCGCTGGAGCACCTGGCCGTTGCCGCGGGACTCGACAACGAGCGCCTGGCCGCCATCGTGCGACGGACCGAAGAACTCCTGTTGGGCGGCGACCGCGTGTCGCGAATGTCGATGGTGACGTGAGACCCGCGCTTTAGCGCGCACTCGGGTCCGAAGCACTCAGCGCCCCGGCGCATCCCGAGACTGTGCCGGCCCCCATCGTGGCCCGGAGCCTTCTTTCTGAACCTCCAGATGGTCCTCTTCCTCGGACGTGGGCTGCGGGCATGGCCGTGAGATCGTACCGCCGTCGACCCCGACGGGCTCGACGCATGTCGCCGAGCACGCGTTGTTGCCCCGGTACGTGAAGTCGACGAAGTAACGGTGCCCGGCTCGGGGTGACAGCCAGATCCGCGTCCAACACCCTTCGTCGTCCACGGAGACCTCCTGCGTCCACGTATGCAGAGATCCGTTCGTCCCGATCGCGCTCCGCGTCTGCTCCTCGTCGTGCCCGAAACCCGCTTGGATCACGATCCTCGACGGCGCCGCTCGGATCCAGAGTGTATCCACGAGCGCGGGCTTCGCGCTCTCGCTCGGACTGAACTTTCCGAACGGCCCGAACATGTCGTTGCCATTGACGGTGCAACTCTCGGAGAGAGTGGTGCCCGCGGTCCTCTCGTAGGTCCGGCGCAACGTGAGGATGGCGTTCGCCGGCGACGGCCCGCGTGCCTCGTCGAACGGTACGCATCCCGCGAGCGCCAGGCCTAGGAGAGCGCAGCGAGTCTTCATGCGCGATGGGCCTCCACGGCCGGGAGGATGACGGCGAAGCTCATCAAAGATCCGTAAAATCCCAGGGCGATCCGCCGAGCGATGCTCCTCCGAGCGGTCCAAGAGCGTCGTCGTAGTGAATCGAGTCTCTAACGAGCCTGCCTTGCCCGAGGGCAGATCTCTTCGAGTCGCGCGATCACGTCGTCCGCGGTGAATGGCTTCGCCAGAAAAGACGCGTTCGGCGTGTTGCGCGCGCGCTCGATGAGATCGTGCTCGGCGTGCCCGGAGACGAAAAGGACGGGCGTGCGACATCCGCGCTCGAGCAGCGCGTCGACCAGATCGGGGCCGGTTAGCCCCGGCATGACGATGTCGGTGATGAGCGCGTCCGCCCGGCGGAGCCGGCGCGCCAGGTCGGCGACGTCCACGGGGACGGGCACCGGATCGACTTCGATCCCCACGGCCGTGAGCGCGCGCATCACCGCGTTCTGCACCATTGGATCGTCGTCCACGAGCACGACGCGAAAGGTCGCTTGCGCTCGCGGGCCGGATCGCACGTCGACGGGCCCGCTCGCCGCGGAGGGAACCACCGGGAGCCGGATGGTAATCGCCGTTCCCCGCCCGGGCTCACTCTCGCAGTCGAGCGTCCCCCCGGCGAGGCGAACGATGTTCTGCACCACCGAGAGCCCCAAGCCCGTACCGCCTTCCCCCTTGGTCGTGAAGAAGGGCTCGAACGCCTGCGCCTTCGTGGCCGCGTCCATGCCCGTGCCCGTATCGATGACCCGGATCTGGATCGCGGGCGGCGTCGCAGCGGGGAGAAGCTCCGTCGCGATCGTGATCGCGCCCCCGCGAGGCGACGCGTCGCGCGAATTGACCACGAGATTGAGGACGATCTGATCGAGCTGGCCCGGATCGACGAGGACGCTCGCGCTCTCCGCGCCGAGCTGCAGCTCGAGATGAGCGTCTTGATCGAGAAGCCGCTCGAGCATCGGCCGGAGAGCGCCGAGGGTCCGGTGGATGTCGGTCGGCTTCGCGCGCGAGGGCTGCCGACGGCTGTAGGTCAGAAGCTGCCGGGTCAGGGTCGCTCCGCGCGTCGCGGCATCGTGGACGTCCTTGAGGGCGTCCGCGTCGGTCTCTCCGGCGCGCATGACCTCGACGGTGTTCAGAATGATCGTGAGGATGTTGTTGAAGTCGTGCGCGATGCCTCCGGCGAATCGCCCGACCGCCTCCATGCGCTGGGCGCTCACGACCTGCGCCCGCAGAGACGCCCGCTCCGCCTCCATGCGCTCGCGCTCGGAGACGTCGCGCAGGATCGAGACGATCCCGACGAACTCGCCCTCCTCTCGAAGCGCCATCGATTTGGCTTCCACCGCGATGCGCCTCCCCTTGCTGTCGGTCAGCTCCATGTCGCGCACCGTCGGTTTCCTCCTTTCCGGTCCAAGGCCCTTCAAGCGCGCGAGGGCCGCGCGAACGCCGTCGACCTCGTGCGGCGGGACGGTTCCCACTTCGAGCCAATCGCGCCCCAAGACTTCGCTCCGCGTGAAGCCGAGCATCCCCTCGGCCGCAGGGTTCCAGTACGTCGTGCGCCCCTCCCGATCGAGGCTGATGATCGCGTCCGGCGATTCTTCGAGGAGCTGAGCGTAGCGACCTTCCGAAGCGCGGAGCTGTCGCACGAGCCGGCGCGTATGCGCTGCCCACCACGCGACGAGGAGAGAAGCCACGATGATCTGCGTCGCGTAATGGACGAAGCGCTGCCCGTCGGTCGGCACCGACTGGCCGGCGGCGGCGCCTCCGAGGATCGCGGCGCCGAGCAGCAGTACGACGGCGGCCGCGAGGATGAGCGCGGCGGCCGACCCGAGCGTGAGGCCCCCGATGACCACGACGATGATGAACCCGCCGGCGGCGATCGTATTGGGCCCGTGCAAGGGCAGATCCGTGGCAATCGCGATCAACGCGAGCAAGCAGAGTGCGAGCGCGGCCGGACGCACGTGTCCTTTCCGCGCGAGACGCTGGAGGCCGATCAAAGCGGGAACGCTGAGACCCAACGTGACCCACGTCGTCGTCGGCGTGGACGCGTGGCGAGAGGTCACGAACGAGGCGACGCCGAAACCCAGCACCGCGACGAGAAGGATATCCACCAACGCGGCGACCAGCTGTCCCGCGAGGCGCTCGGTGGGATCGATACGGCTCGTGATCATGAACGGCCCCCCGGTCGCTCGTGTACCCTATCCGCCCGTTGTCAGCCCGACCAACGTAGTAGCGGGCGCTCACGCGCGGACACAAGCCAGACGGACACCGCGGTGCCGGCCAGAGCCGCATTGGGCCTGGGACCGCGTGGGACCGTGCGCCTTGCGTCCCGTTCGCAGAGACGGCACACCTATCGCTCGGAGGTTCCATGCCGATTCGCCATACCGCCGTTTGGATCGATCACGAGGAAGCCAAGATCTTTCAGATCGATCGCGACAGCTTCGATGAAAAGACCCTCCGCGATCCGCATCGCGAGCTGCATCGCCGCCCCACGGTCGCCGCGGAACGAACTCACCCGACCGACGGCGAGCACTTCTATCGCGACGTCGCGAACGCTCTGGAGGGCGCGGAGGAGGTTCTCGTGGTCGGGCCGTCGACCGCGAAGCTCGAGTTCATCAAGCACGTTCACAAGCACGACCATGCGCTCGTGACGAAGATCATCGGAGTCGAGACGGTCGACCATCCCACCGACGGTCAGCTCGCGGCCTACGCGCGGCGCTACTTTCGCGCGGCGGACCGAATGAAATAGCGCGTCCACCCTCTCCGTAGACGCGCAATGATGTTGCACCCGTGCCCGACGCCCCCCTGGCCCGTCGCTCGGATTGGCGAGCCCGCCTCCCCAAGGTACGCTCGACGGGCAGTCCGCGTTCTGCTGTGCGAGAGCAGGAAGCTCTGCGAGGGGGAGCAGACCGTGGGAAATGTCGAAGTTCGCGACGGCGTCGGGCTCGTGCCGGTCGGTGACACGTTGATCGCTTTCTGGAAAGCCCCGCCCACCCTCGATCGCTGGCGCTTCCAATTGAACCGCATGGAGATGCTGGCCGCCTCCCGACCGGACGGCATCGTGTGCGTCGCGCTCATCACCGAATGGGCCACCCCGCCCGACGCGAAGGTGCGCCAGGCGATGCAGGCGGACTACCGCCGAATGGGCACCAAGGTACGGCGCCTCGTCGTCATCCCACTCGGCGACTCGATCTGGTTGAGTATCGTGCGGCCCATCGTCCGCGGTGTGCTCATGCTCGGCGGTCACGCGCAGCGCCATCGCGTCGTCGCAACGATCCAGGAAGGCCTAGAAGCCGTACGGGCGGTGGCCGGGCCGACCACCCCTTCGAGCCACGAGCTGCGCGAAGCGCTGAGCGGCCTCTCCGCCGTGCTCGGCGTGGCCCTGTCCGTCGCCGCGTGAGACGACGGGGGGCGTGGGCCGGAGGGCCCGGAACGTCTCAGTTCCAGCCGGTCGTCGTCGCCCCCGTGAGGACCGCGTGGACCGCGGAGACCTGCCCTCCGATCATCTTGAACATGTGCATGTCCGTGTCGTTCATGAACATGTCGAACCCGGCGCCAATCCCCAAATCGGTATCGGCCAGGATCGCGTGATACGGCAAGACGGCGTTGCCCCCGTCCGGCTGCCCGGCTTGGCAGCTCGCGCCGGCGCTGCAGTTGAACGAGCCTCCACCATTCTCGAGGCGCACGCACGATGACGTCGTGTTGCAAACGCCGGCAGGGAAGTCGGCGAAGTATTTCTCCATCCAATCCGCGATCTCGGTGTACGAATTTTGCTCGTTGGCCGGAACAGGTGTTTCCCAGTTGACCGTATTCGCGCTCGCGATGATCGCGGCAGTGTCCGACGCAAAAGGCTGGCCGGACACGACATAGCCGCCCGGCTGCACGGCAATGGTCTCGATTTCGGTAATCTGCTGATTCACGAGACGAAGACGGAGCGCATAGGGGATATCCATCGTCCCATTGGGCACCACGGCTTCCGTCGCGGATTCGCACTGCGTCGTATCGAGCGCGCTTTGCGTGTATTTGACCATTCCCGCCGTCGTCCACATGCCGGCCGTACCCACCGGCGAAACCTGCCCGTTCTCGGTGAACTTCACCGTGCTCGCCAACGGCAGGGCGGTGGCGCTGTGGGCGGCGAGCGCCGTGAAGTAGGCGTTGATGGTGTTCGACAGGAGGTCGCGCGTGCAACCGCCGTCGCTTCCGTCCGTGCTCGCTGCTCCGCCGGTGTCCACGGACCCATCAGGACCGCTCCCGCTCGAGGCGTCGGCGTTCGTCGAACCCCCTGTTCCCGATGCGCCCGCGCCTGATCCGGTCGTCCCGGTCGTGCCACCATTCGATGCCCCCGCACCGCCTCCGGCCGATCCCGCTGCACCGGCCGCTCCGGTCGTGCCACTCGCGCCGCCGGATCCCCCGGCTCCGCTCGTGCCGGTCGATCCCGCCGCGCCCGTCATCCCGGCGCTCCCGCCCGCGACGCCGCTCGATCCACCGGCCGAGCCGCTCGAGCCCGTCGTGGCGCCGCTTTGGCTGCCACTGCCGTTCGAAGCCGGATTGCCCGACGATCCACCGCCGCAGGCCGCGAGCGCAAGAAGCAGCGCGCAGAGGCCCGTGGCCGAAAGACGTTCATGACGGAGGCGAGCGCGCATCGGAGTTTCCTTCGGTCGGGCGGTTCCCGGACGTTTCCCTTCCGCCCAACCGACTATGTCCATGGAAGGATCGACCCACCGACCTTCACCTGCACAGACTTCGGCGCCCGCCTCCGACGGAACAGCTCCGTTGGTTCGAATCGGCCTTCACGCCAATAGTCCACGGACATTGCAAAGAAGAGCATGGCGGGTCCCTCGCAGGCTCATTTCTCCGGAGCCCCTCGCAGGTTCGCTTCTCCGGAGAAACGAGCGGCGCGAACGCGAACAGTGCATAGAGCATGAAGAGGAGATCGTTCGGATCAGCGGCACGCGGGCACACCGCGAGGTACGGTGCAGCGGATGAAGCGGGCTTTCTTCGCAGTTCCCAAGGCTTGCGCGCTTGCTGCATTCTTCGCAGCAGGCTGTTCACACGACAGCACGGCGGACACTTCGCCCGCCGGAAACGAATCGAGCGACGCGAGCATGCAGCCAGGGCCGGCGACGACAGCCGACGCTTCGCCTACGGCGACGCCCGACGCTTCCCACCCGTCCATGCAGATGCCCGATGCGGCGACGACAGGAGGAGGCGCGCCCCACGACGCGGCTTCCGGCGCTGCCGACGCCGGCTTCGCCGAGGGTGCGCCTCCAGCGATGGCCGGGATCGACGCGGCGGCGCTCGGTCCGTGCGTTCCGCCGCCGATGGCTTCGGTCAACGATGCGATCGCGGCCTACGCGAAATGGAAGAACGACCTCTTGACGACGAACGGCGCGCGCGGCTTCGTGCGTGTCCTCCGGCCCGACTCGCCCGGCGAGATCGATACGTCGAATTCGGAAGGCACGGCATACGGCATGTTGCTGGCCGTCGCGATGAACGACCCCGCGACGTTCGACGGCCTCTGGAACTATTCGCAGCTCTTTCTCGATTCGAATGGGCTCATGAACTGGGAGATCGACCCGAACGGCGACGGCCCCACGTCCGAAGGATCCGGAGCCGCGACGGACGCCGACGAAGACATGGCCTACGCGCTTCTGTGGGCCGACGCGCGCTGGGGCGGCAAGGGGACTTTGTCGTCGTCGTATCACGACCTCGCCGTGAAGCAGATCAACGCCATCTGGAGCGCCGAGGTCGACCACACGCGAAACGACGCGCTCTCGCCCGGCGACCAGTTCGGCGGTGCGTCCATCGTCGATATCTCGTATTTCGCGCCTTCGTATTACCGACTCTTCGCGACGGCGTCGGGCCAATCCGGGTGGAACGACGTCGTCGACACTTCCTACACGATCATCGCGGCGAGCTTGAGCACGGCCAACGGCAACGCGACCAACGGGCTCGTGCCGGCATGGTGTACCCCGTCGGGAGAGCTCCAGGCGCCGTCGGGAAAGCCGACGAATTACCAGCTCGATTCGTGCCGGACCCCGTTCCGAATCGCAGAGGACTATTGCTTCTACAACGAGCCGCGGGCGAAGGCCTACCTCGAGAAGATCAGCGCGTTCTACGCTGGCGTCGGCGCCGCCAACATCGTGGACGGCTATGACCTGAACGGCACGCCCGATCCGTCGCACACGACGGTGCACCAATCTGCCGCCTTCGTCGGCCCGGCCGCAGTCGGAGCGATGAGCGATCCGACGTTCGACACGCTGCGCGACCAGGCCTATGCAGGCGTCGCCACGTTGATGGAGCTCGACGGAACGACGTATTACACGGAGTCGTGGACCGCGCTGTCCTTGGTCGTGCTCACGGGCGGATTCTGGAATCCGTCGCAGCCGTGAAGCCGATGCGAATCTCGGGGCGAGAGTGGATCGTCGTCGCGTCGCTCGCCCTGGCGGCCGGCGGTTGCAAGACGAAGGGAGCGCGCGAACACGACCCGCCGCCCGTCGCGCCGCCGGTCCCCTCGCCTGCGCCTCCGGCCGCAACGACGGTTCCAACCGTCACGGCGGCACCGTTCAGTCACGCGATTCACCCGGCGGCGGGCCGCATCGTTGCCGTGGGCGACCTCCACGGCGATCTCGATCACACGAAGAGAGCGTTGCGTCTGGCGGGAGCCATCGACGAGGCGGGCCACTGGAGCGGGGGCAAGCTCGTCGTCGTGCAGACCGGCGACGAGATCGATCGCGGCGACGACGATCGCGCCGTGCTGGACGCCGTGGAGACATGGAAGAACGAAGCGAAGGCCGCGGGCGGCGAGTTCATCGCGATGCTCGGCAACCATGAGCTCATGAACGCGAAGAGGGACTTTCGGTATGTGTCCGCCAACGGTTATGCGGCGTTTTCGTCGTTCGCCGCGCCGCGGCCGGGCAACTCGACTACGGGAAGTGGTGGGCGAACGGTGGCGTTCGCGCCCGGCGGCGAATACGCCAAGATCCTCGGAACGCGGCCGGCGGTCGTGAAAGTGGGCTCCACGGTCTTCGTCCATGGCGGCATCTTGCCGTCCCATGCCCAATACGGCTTGGACCGCATCAACCAGGAACTCGATGATTGGCTCGAGGGAAGGCTCCCGCTCCTCCCGGACCTCTTCACGTCGGACGACGGCCCGCTGTGGACGCGCGAATATTCGACGGACCAGGACCCCAACGCGTGTCCCACGCTCGACTCCGTTCTGGCGAGCCTCGGTGCGGAGCGAATGGTCGTCGGCCACACGGTTCAACGGCGCGGGATCACGAGTGCGTGCGGAGGCCACGTCTGGCGGATCGACGTCGGCTTGTCGCATGTCTTCGGAGGCCCCATCGAGGTTCTGGAGATTGTCGACGACCGGCCGAGGGTCCTCCGCGAGGGCTCGAGTCCGTCCGAATGAACTCGGGTTCGAGACGAGGGCGCCCTTCCAAGACCAATCCGCGCCCGCCGTGAATACGCACCCTCCGGCTGATCCGCTTAGGGCCCGGGAATGGCGAAGTCGACCGGTCACGGTCGATCGATGCGCGGCCTGATGACGTAGTTC
>DATHQY010000054.1:0-2847 GCA_035482215.1 Polyangiaceae bacterium
CACAGCGCCCGACGCGAGCTCGAGGCCGCGTCGAAGCTCGGCGGCCATCCGGCGACGATTGACGCGATGCTAAAAAGACTCGGCCCTCCCACCTGAATCCATGGGTGGAAGTGGTCGCATCTTGAGTGTCCAGAACCCATCGGAGTGGCCCTTGTCCCCAATCCGTCGCTCCGCCGTCGGTGCATTGCATACACGCCTTTTCGAAGCACGAAGCCGACTCGTGTCCGTAGGATACAAGTTGTAGCGTTCTGCCTGGCCGGGGAACGCAGGAGCCAAAAGGAGGAAACGGGCGCCAATGGAGAAGGTGATCGGCATCGACTTGGGGACGACCAACTCGTGCGTTGCGATCGTCGAGAGCGGAGTCCCCACCGTGATTCCCAACCGCGGGGGCTACAAGACGACGCCGTCGATGGTCGCCGTCACGGAGGCGGGCAAGCGCCTGGTCGGCCACATTGCGAAGCGGCAAGCGATCACGAACGCCGAAAACACGGTGTACGCCGCCAAGCGCCTCATCGGGCGAAAATGGAATTCGCCGCAAGTGAAGAACGCGGTCGCCACGTCGAGCTACCGCATCGTGGCCGGGCCGCACAACGACGTCCGCATCGTCCTGCGCGACAAGGAATACAGCGTCCCCGAAGTGAGCGCGATGGTGCTCCAGGAGATGAAGCTCATCGCCGAGGACTATCTCGGAGAGCCGGCGACCAAGGCCGTCATCACCGTGCCGGCGTACTTCAACGACAACCAGCGGCAAGCCACGAAGGACGCGGGCGAAATCGCCGGACTCGACGTCATCCGCATCATCAACGAGCCGACCGCGGCGGCGCTGTCGTACGGCTTCGGCAAGAACGTCGAGAAGACGATCGCGGTCTACGACTTCGGCGGCGGCACGTTCGACATTTCGATCCTCGAAATCGGATCCAGCGGCGTCTTCAAGGTCATCGCCACCGCGGGCGACACGTTCCTCGGCGGCGAGGACGTCGACGCCCGCGTCATCGATTGGCTCGTCCACGGCTTCCGCGAAGAACACGGCATCGATTTGCGGCAAGACCGGATGGCGCTCCAGCGCCTGAAGGACGCGGCCGAGAAGGCCAAGTGCGAGCTCTCGAGCGTGCGCGAGACGGAGATCAATCTACCGTTCATCATTTCGAGCGGCCGCAACGAGGCGCTCCACCTGCAGCGCACGATCGACCGCAAGACGCTCGAAGAACTCTCCGCGGATCTCATCGAGCGCACCGTCGACATCTGCCGGCAGACGCTCTCCGACGCGAAGCTCTCGAAAGAGGACATCGAAGAAGTCGTCCTCGTCGGCGGCATGACGCGCATGCCGAAAATCCAGCAGGCCGTCGCGGAGTTCTTCGAGCGTGAGCCGTGCAAAGGCGTGCACCCGGACGAGAGCGTGGCGCTCGGCGCCGGGATTCAGGGCACGGCGCTGATCGACGACAAGCACGACATGGTGCTGCTCGACGTGACGCCGCACGCGCTCGGGATCATGACGCAAGGCGGGTACTTCGAAGCGCTGATCCCGCAGAACACGACGGTGCCGACGCACCGCACGAAGATCTTCACGACGAGCCGCGACAACCAGACCGCGGTGAAGATCGTAGTCATGCAGGGCGAGAGCGATCGCGCCGAGCAGAACGAGCTTCTCGGCGAGTTCATTCTCACCGGCCTGCGCCGCGCGCAAAAAGGCAGCGTCGAGATCGAGGTGACCTTCGAGATCAACGCGGACGGCATCGTGAGCGTGCACGCGAAGGACCTCGAGACGGGCGCCGAGCAGTCGATCGACGTGACCGCGTCGAGCGGCCTCACGCGCGACGAGATCCGCGACATGATGGAGGGCGCGAAGGACTACATGGTCGAGCGCCGTTCGACCGAGGAGTTCGAAGCCGCGAAGCAAGAAGCCGAGCGGATCGTCGGAGAGGTCGAGCGGCTCCTCCCGCAGGTCGAGCAGATCGTCGCCGCGAGCGACTTCGGCCGTGACGCGATCGACAAGGCCCGGGCGATCGTGGGCAAGGCGCGGGGCGCGATCGCCAAACGCGACGTCGCGCTCATCAAGAGCGAGATCGAGGGTCTGTCGAGGACGCTTCGCATGTTCAAAGGAGTCGTCTCTAAGACGCACTAACCCGACGTAGATGCGATGGACGAGAGCACGAAGAAGCAATTCCTGACCGACCTGCGTTCCGGCGAACGGGGCGGCGATCGGGAAGCCCACGAGGAGCGGGGCCCACAGGACGAATCCGCTCGCGATCCGAACGACGAGAACGAACGGCCGACGCTGAATCCGCCGTTCGATCTGGAAGCGTTCGCGCGCGCCCACGCATCTTCGTCGCCGGACATCACGACCGCACGGCCGCCTGCCTCGCCCGCGATCCCCAAGGCGATCAGCACCACTCCGCCTCTGCCCCCTCCTCCGAGCGCAGACGCGCAGCCGAACGCGAAAGGCACCGGCGTGGGCGCCGGCGGGCGCTTTCCCAGCGCTTTGTGGATGGTGGACTCTTTAGCGTCCAGCGTCCCACCCCCTGCCCTCGAGGCGAACGCCAGCGTCGCGCAGCGTGCGGCTCCGAGCCCGTCGACCCCTGCGATCACCCAGATCGCCGTCGAAGACCCGGCGGCGGAGATGCGCGAGCGCGCCTCCTTGGGCGACTACACGGGCGCGCTCGAGATGGCGGAGCTTCTGCTGGCCGCCGATCCGGGCCACGAAGAGGCCGTCGAGTGCATGGCGAACTACCGCGCGATTCTCGAGAAGATGTACTCCGCGAAACTAGGCCCGCTCGCTCGCGCCCCCATCGTCGTCGTTCCACGCGCCCAATTGCGATGGCTCTCGATCGACCATCGTGCAGGCTTCAT
>DATHQY010000055.1:0-23345 GCA_035482215.1 Polyangiaceae bacterium
GCGCGCGGCGCGCCTCGTCGAGATGGCCGAGAAAGCCGAGAACGCCGCGCGCGCGCAGGCCGCCGCCGCCGCGCAGGCGGTCAGCGACGCGAAGCGCGACGCCCAGCGCGAAGAGCAAGCGTGGAGCGACGCGGCGCGGGACTTCGCGACGGGCGTCAAGACCGTCACCGAGCTGCAACAACAAGCGGCGTATCTCGAGACGCTGCGCCGCCGGGCCAACGCCGCGGTGAAGCGCGTCGAGAAGGCGCAAGAGCACGAGCGCGCCTGCGCCGCGGAAGTCATTCGCGCGGCGACCGAAAAGCGCAAACTCGAACTTTGGCGCGATCGCATCGTGGACGCGGCGCGCGCGGAAGAACAACGCCTCGAACGTTTGGCCTCCGACGCGCTCGCCGCGCGCATCGCCAATCAGGGGGAAACATGAGTGGAGCTGCTCTCGGGTTGCCTGTCGGTACGGGGGCGATGACGCCCGGCGCCGGCGCGACGGCCGGTGCGAACGCATCGCCGGGCGCCGGTTCGTCGAAAAACGGCCAAACCCAGGCCGGCGGCCAGGGGAGCGGCGCGACCGGATTCGAGGCGTATCTCGCCTCGGACGCCGCGAAGCAAGGCTCCGGCGGACGAGGCGAGCGAGGGCACGACGACGACGACAAGCTGCGGCGCGACGCGGCCGTGGCCGCGGGCGTATTGCCCGCGTTCGTGCCGATGCCGCACGACTTCGCCACGATGACCGCGGTGGCCAAGGGAAACGTGGGCGGGCCGAGCACCGACGGTGCGGCGTCCGGCGCCCAAGGCCAAGGCGGTGCGTTCGATGCCGGCGCGTTCGCGGCGGCGCAGACCGCGGCGTCCGTCGCGCAAGCGCCGTTGCCGGCCGGCAATTCGGCGGCCGCTGTCGCGGCGGACGACGTCACGAGCGCGACCCCCGGCCCGACCGGCGCGACCGCCGAGAGCGCGGGAGCCGCCGTGTCTCTCGGCGCGACTGGGCTCCCGGGGTACGGCGTGCCGGCCCTGCCGGCCACCGACCCGACCATGGCTGCGCCGCCAATGGACGCCAAGCCCGTCGGCGCCGCGTCCATGCAGGCCTCGCCTGATTCGCGGGCTGCGTCTTCTTCGAGCGACGCTTCGCCGTCGTCCGTCTCCGCGTCTGCGGCATCGGCCACCGGCGCGGGACAGCCCGGTGATGTGGCGACAGGGACCGATGCGACCGCTTCGTCCCAGGCGGCGGCGATGGGGGGGGCCGCGGCTTCGTCGGCGGCCACTGCGACCGGACCTTCCGCAGCCCAAGCTCCCGCGGCTGCCACGAACGCGACTGCCGCGCACGGTGGGCATGGCGCTCACGGCGCCGCTCCGTCTCGCGAAGGGGTGCGCACGAGCGGCGCGGGGGCCAACGTAGCCACGAGCACGCACGCGTTGCGGTCGCGCGGCTCCGCGGGTGGCGGTGCGTCCGAGGGCGACTCCGGTTCGCAGGGCTCGCCCGGCGACGCGCAGTCGTTCACGAAGGGCGACGTCTCTCCGGACGGGACGACGCTCGCGGGCCTCGCGCCGGGGGTCTCCTCCGACGCGACCGTCAAGCCCCTGGCGACCGTCAGCGATCCGACGGCGGCTGCAGTCCAAAGCCATGTCACGGGGGATCGCCTTCGCGACGCGCTCGCGTCCGTGCAGAATCACGCGGTCCTTCGCAACGCCGCGTCCGGGGAGATCGACGTGCCCGAGCTCGGTCGCGTCGCGGTGCGCGCGCATACGGTGAGCGGCGCCGTCGACGTGGAGATCACGGCCGACCGTGCGGACGCGCGCACCGCGCTTCACCAGCACGCGGGCGCAATGACCTCGGATTTGCGCGAGGCGGACGTCCGCGTGGGCCGCATGACGATCGACGGGCCGGCCGGCGCCGGAAAAGCAGGGCAGGCGCCGCTCTCGGATGGATCGGGGGCGATGTCGTCGAACCGCCAGAACGACGGGTCGTCGCGCGATGCTTCGCACGACGCGGACGATACGACCCCACACGATCCGGAGCCGCAGGCGCAGCCGGTGGGGCGGGTCCGAATCGTGCTTTAGCAGCACGGCATGACCTCACCGCTCACTTCGACGAGCTCTCTGTTCGGATCGACGAGCACGGCGACGACGTCGACGACCGGCTCCTCGAGCGCCTCCACGAGCGCCTCGAGCCAGCTCCCGTCCGGCGCGCTCGATCAGAACTCGTTCTTGCAGCTCCTGATGGCGCAGATGCAGAACCAGGATCCCACCGCGCCAACCGACAGCACGACGTTCGTCACGCAGCTCGCGCAGTTCACCGAAGTGCAGCAGGTGAGCGCGCAGACGTCGACGCTCTCGAGCATCCAGACCCAGCTCCAGTCGATGGGCAACTCGCAGGCGTACGCGCTGGTCGGCAAGACGGTGACGGTCAACAGCAACATGATGACGTCAAACGGCTCGTTCGCGTCGCCGGCGACGGTGACGCTCGGCAGCGCGGCCAGCGGGGTCTCGATTGCGGTGCAGGATTCGAGCGGCAACACGGTCCGCACGATGACCGCCGGCGCCGCGCCGGCCGGCGCCTACCAGATCACCTGGGACGGCAAGGAAGACAACGGCTCGAGCGCTCCGGCCGGTACGTACACCGCGCAAGTCACGGCGACCGGCAACAACGGCCAGAGCGTCGGTATCACGACGACGTCGACCGGCGTCGTGCAGCAAGTGGCCATCAGCAACGGAACTCCGACGTTGACGCTCGCCAATGGAGCGGTGGCGCCGGTATCGCAGCTCGCTGGAGTCGTATCGAGCGCCGGCAGCACAACGTCAAACCCATAGACCCCAAGTTTTGGTCGCATCCGTCTTTTGCCCGTTCCGGCCAAAAGACTCCTGTTCAGCGGAGAAAATGCCATGTCGATTCTCAATGCAATGTACTCGGGTGCGTCGGGCCTCGACGCCGAAAGCGATGCGCTCGGCGTCATCGGCAACAACGTCTCGAACTCGAACACCGTCGGCTTCAAGGAGTCGCGCGCCGTCTTCGAGAGCGTGATGGGTGCAGCGCCGGGTTCGTCGGACTCGATCGGCTCGGGCGTGAAAATGACCTCCACGCAGACCGATTTCACGCAGGGGACGCTCACGACCACCGGGCAGCCGACCGACCTCGCGCTTCAGGGCGACGGGTTCTTCGTCGTGAACGGCAACGTCAACGGCGTGACCGGCAACTTCTACACGCGCGACGGGCAGACGCACATCGACAACACCGGCACGCTCGTCAACTCTGACGGGCTGGCTCTGCAAGGCTACCAGACGCTCCCCAACGGCACGATGTCCTCGCAGGTCGGCAACATTACGCTCTCGACCGCGGCACTGTCGCCGAAGCCCACCGACCAGGTCAACGTCACGGCGAACCTGAACGCGAACGCCACGCCGCCCGCCAATCCCTGGGACCCCACGAACCCGACGGCGACCAGCAACTTCTCGACGACGATCAACGTCTACGACTCGCTGGGCAACGCGCACGCGCTCGACGTCTACTTCACCAACACCGGCGCCAACCAGTGGGACTACCACATCATGGCGAACGGCAGCGAGGTCTCGGGCGGCACCGCCGGCACCGCGCAGGAGATCGGCACGGGCTCGCTCACGTTCGACTCGAACGGCGCGTTGCAGTCGGACTCGGTCAGCCTGCCGGCGACCGTCACGTTCAACGGCGCGACCGCGCAGACGATCAACATGAACCTCGGCACGCCCATCACGCCCTCGGGCTCCGGCGCCGCCGGCACGGGCCTCGACGGCATCACGCAGTTCGGCAGCGCGAGCGCAGTCTCCGCGCAGAGCCAGGACGGCTATGGCCCCGGCTCGCTCAGCGGCGTGCAGATCGGCGCCGACGGTACGGTCAGCGGCACGTACTCGAACGGGCAGACGATCGCCGTCGGCCAGCTCGCCATCGCCAAGTTCCAGTCGAACAACGGGCTCGCCGCGACGGGCGACAACTTGTTCGAAGCCACCTCCGCTTCGGGCGACGCGGCCCTCGCCGCCGCCGGTTCGGGTGGACGCGGGTCGATCTCGTCGGGCTCGCTCGAGCAATCGAACGTCGACATCGCGAGCCAGTTCGTCGACCTCATCGCGCACCAGCGCGCGTTCCAGGCGAGCTCCAAGACGATCACGACCGCCGACCAGATGCTCCAAGACCTGATGCAGGTCGTCCAATAACCACCTACCTCTCGCGCCCTGACGCGTAGGCCCACGCTGGGCCGACGCCCAGAAAGCGGCCACCAAGACAACGACCATGAGCGACGACAAAGAAAAAGCCCCCGCACCGAAGGCGTCCGGGGGCGGCCCGGGGATTGTCGGGTTGATCCTCCCCGCGGTGCTCGCCGCGGGCGCGGCGTTCGGCGGCGCCAAGATCGCCGGCGCGTCGCACGCGGCGCCCGTCGCGGCCGCGGCCGAAGTCGCGGTCGCGAAGCCACCGGGGCCGACGTTGCCGCTCGACCCGTTCCTCGTGACGGTCCCGGACGCGAACAAGAAGAACCACCCGATGAAGGTGACGATCGCCCTCGAGTTCGGGGACGGTCCCAAGGCGCCCAAGGAAGAGGAGCTCAAGGGCCTCGTACCTCGCGTGCGCGACACCGCGCTCAGCTACTTCCGGACGATGTCCTACGAGACGGTGAGCGACCCGATGGCCAACGACAAGATACGCACGGAGCTGGTCGATCGGTTCAAGGCGTCCGGCACGCCCGCCGAGCGCGTCCTCATCACGGACCTGGTCTGCCAGTGAGCGCCGGCGGATCGGCGCAGCTGCTTCGGTTCGCGCTCGAAGGCGAGCGCGTTCGCAAAGCGGCAACGAGCCTCGAGCAGGCGAGCCCGCTGCTCGCCTCCGCGATCCGCCGTTCGATGCCATTTCTCGCGAAGCGCGGCGCCCAAGTCGCGCTGTGCTTCGCGCGCGCCCTTCCGCTCGGCGAGATCGTCGGCGACCTCGCGCGGCCCATTCACGCGACGCACCTCGTCTCGGCGTCGGGCGCCCACGGCGCATTGATTCTCGACGCCGGCGCCATCGCGATGGTGCTCGACGGCGTCCTCGGCGGCGACGGCAAGTCCCCGCCGAAGCTCAATCCCGAGGGCCTGTCGCCGCCGCAAGTCGCGCTCATCGCGCGCGTCATCGACGGAGCCGTGCGCTCCTTGTCGGACGTCCTGTCGAAGAAGTTCGGGTTCGAGCTGAAAGCCGCTCCGCCGGACGGAGACGTTGCGAGCTCCGAGGGCGCACCGATCGCCTGCAGCTTCGAGCTCGGCTCTGGCGAGACGATCGGCAAGGTCGTGCTCCTCATCGCGAAAGAGGCGCTCGTCGGCGCGGGCGACGATCACGTCGCGGCGCCTTCTGCCCGCGACGCGGGCGTCGCGAGCGTGCTCGAAGAAGTCGAGCTCGAGCTCGTCGTCGAGCTCGCGCGCATTCGCCTGTCGCTCGGCCACCTCGCCGCGCTCAAGGTGGGCGACACGATTCGCCTGGACGTTCCGGTCGGCGGCGCCGTCGACGTGCGTGCAGACGGTCATGTCGTACTCCGCGGACAACCGACCACCAACGCCGGCCAGATCGCCGTCCGCATCGAGGGCCGGCACGCGAGTTGAAAGAGAGAATGGCGAACCCCCTCCGAGGCCACCGCCATGAACTCGCCCGCGAAGATCGATCGACCCGCCACCGAGCCGACGGACTCGAATACCGGCTCGCTCGATCTGCTTAAGGACGTCGAAGTCGAAATCACGTTGGAGATCGGCCGCCGGCGGCTGCGCATCGCCGACGTGCTCAAACTCTCGCGCGGGCAGACCCTCGAGCTGTCGAAAGCGGCGGGGGAGCCGCTCGACATCTTCGTCAACGGACGCCTGCTTGGGCGTGGCGAGGCCATCGTCATGGGCGATCGCTACGGCGTACGCATCACGGAGATCGTCGCCCCGGGTACCCGAGGCGATTCGTGATGCGAATCCGAGCGAACGCGCTCCACGCCATCGCCTTGGCGGGCACCGTCATCGCGTTGACGCCCGCGGCGCGCGCCGAGTCGCGCCCCGCGGCGACCGCGGCGGCGCCGGTGGACATGGTGCCGCCGTCGATCGCGGCGCCTGCGGCGGACACGTCGCTTCCCGAAGCCCCCGCGGTCGAGACCGGCACCCCGCTCGCGCTGCGCCCGAACAAGCCGCTCGAGCTCGCACACGAGCCCCCGCCGTCGTCGATGGGTTGGAAGCTCGTCGCCCTCGCGGCGATCCTCGGCGGCGCGGTGTTCTACGCGCGCAAGAAGATGTGGGTGAAGCCGACGGAGGACGGGCAGCTCACGATCGTGCGGCGCGCGACCGTGGGCTTTCGCAGCGAGCTCCTCGTCGTCAACGTGGAGGGCCAACGCCTGCTCCTCGGCGTGACGCCCAACTCGATCCAGAGCCTCGCGGTCCTCGACGCAGACGAGTCGTCTCCGGCGCTCCTCGATCGGCCCGCGCCGCCGCAATCCTTCGGCGATCGATTCACCGCCATGCTCAACGCGGCGGAAAACCAAAGCGCCAACCCGAACGCGAGCCGCGTGCCGAGCGCAGGCATGCCTGCGATCGCCGCATCCACGGGCGGCATTGCCGCCGAGAAGCCGGCCTCGCGCGCTCGCAAGCCGCGCGCGACGAGCGTCGCCAGCGCCGCGAAGAGCCCGGCGAGCCCCCCCGAGCCGGATCGCTCGGCGGACGAAGAGCCGGACGTCGGCAGCCAGGCGCGCGGGCTGCTCGCGCTCCGGAGGCCGCGATGAAGGCGATGCGACGACTCACGGCCGCCGCTGCGGGGCTGGGGTTGTCGCTCGCGAGCGGCCGCGCCGTCGCGGCGCCGCCCAATTTCAATCTGATGGATCCGCCCGGGCTCTCGCCCCAGCTGAAGATCCTCGCGTTCCTCACGATTCTCTCGTTCCTGCCGGCCATCGTCCTCACGATGACCTCGTTCACGCGCATCGTGATCGTGCTCGGCTTCGTGCGGCAGGGACTCGGTACGCAGCAGACGCCCCCGACGCAGGTCCTCATCGGCCTCGCGCTGTTCCTGACGGGGTTCACGATGGCGCCCGTTCTTTCGACGGTCGCGCGCGACGCGTACCAGCCCTACGCCGACGGCCGCATCAGCGACATGGAAGCGCTCGACCGCGCCTCCGCGCCCCTGCGCTCGTTCATGCTCCGGCAGACGCGCGAAGCCGACTTGATGCTCTTCTACGAGGCCGCGCGCGCTCCGCATCCCAAGACCGAAGAAGAAGTTCCGCTCCGCATCGGCGTCCCTGCGTTCGTCGTCAGCGAGCTCACGACGGCCTTCCAGATGGGCGTTCTGGTTCTCCTTCCATTTCTCGTCATCGATCTCGCCGTGTCGTCGATTCTGATGTCCCTCGGCATGATGATGGTCCCCCCCACGACGATAAGCCTCCCCATCAAGCTCCTGCTGTTCGTCGTCGTCGACGGGTGGCATCTGCTCGTGGGCTCGCTCTTGCGGAGCTTCGGATGAACCCCTCTCAAGCCGTCGTCATCATCTCGGACCTGTTGCGGACAACGCTCTTCGTCGCCGGACCGCTCCTGATCGTCGCGCTCGTCGCCGGCGTCGTCGTCGGCATCATTCAAACTGCGACGCAGGTCAACGAAGCGAGCATCAGCTTTCTCGTGAAGGTCACCGCGGTCCTCGGCGTGAGCCTTGCGATCGGATCGCATCTCGCGACGTACCTGCTCGACTATACCCGCGCCAACTTCGAAGCGATCGCCCAGGTCGTCCGGTGAGTCCCATCGAAGCGCTCGTGATGGCGAACGCCTCGACGTTCGCCCTCGTCGGCGCGCGCGTGACCGGCTTCGTGGTCGTCTCGCCGTTCCCCGGCGCCAATGTCAGCACCACGCAGAGGGCGTCGCTCGTCCTCGCGCTGTCCGTGCTGGCCACGTCGTTCGCCCCGAACGGCGCGGCGCCCCATTCGCTGGACCTTTCGCTCGCGGGTCTCGCGGTCGTGGAGGGCGGGTGCGGCATGCTCGTCGGCACCGCATTTCTCTTCGTCTTCGCCGCGGCCGAGGTACTCAGCGGCCTTCTGGGCCAGTTCACCGGCCTCAGCTCCGCCTCGGTCCTCAACCCGACGCTCGACGCGCAGGACACCGTCATTGGCCGCATCGTCTCCCTGGGCGCGATGCTCATCGCGCTCGCGGTCGGCGTTCACCGCGTGGCGATCGGCGCCGTGATGGAGTCCTTCCGGGCGCTGCCCGTCGGATCGCCCATGGCACTCGACGGGCCGCTGCTCCATTTCGTCGAGCTCGGGATCGACGCGTTCGTCGTCGGCGTACGCCTGGCGACGCCGCTCATTGCGGTGTCGATCCTCGTGCAGCTCGTCCTCGCCGTCATCGCGCGCGCGGCACCTTCGCTCCAGATTTTCAGCGTCGGGTTCGCGGTCATCTTCATCGCCGGGATCGTGTCGCTCATGAGCGCGCTCGACGACATCTCCGCCGGGATCGGGACTCACTTCGCGTCGCTCGCCCAATTCATCGACGACGCGTTCACCGCTCTCAGGCGATGAGCGATGGCTGGCGACGACGGTCAAAAGCAGTTCGACCCCACCGAGCAGCGGCGCGAGCAGTTCCGCAAAGACGGCCGGTTCGCGCGGGCCCGTGACGCGTCGGGCGTGGCGGCGACGTTCGCGGTCATCGGCGCGCTCATGGGAACCCGCGGGGCCATCGCCCAGAGCTGCCACAGGCTCTTTCAGGTCTCGCACGGCGATCTAACCGCGGTGGCACGCGGCCAGACGGACGACGTCCTGCGCCTGAGCGGGGAGGCGCTCCTCACGATAGTGGGGCCGCCGGTCCTCGCCGCGGCCCTCGCCGCGGCGGTAGCGGGTCTCGCGCAGACGGGCCTCCGGATCAACATCGACGCGATCGGGTTCAAAGCGAGTCGCCTCGACGTCGTCGGGCGCCTCCAGCAGATGTTCTCGCCCCGGCAGGCCATCACGGAGGTGCTCCTCAGCATTCTTCGCGTGGGGGTCGTCGGATACGTCGCGTACCGCGCGGCGAGCACGGAGGTGCCCGATCTGCTGACGCTGTCGCGCGTGCCCGTGGACGTCTCCGTGGAACGCATCATCGCCGCCGCCTCGCGGGTCGTGATCTTCGCGGGCAGCGCGGTCGCGGTCATTGCGATCATCGATTACGCGCAGAGCCGCTTCAAGCTCTCCCAGGAGATGAAGATGACGCGGCAAGAGCTCATGGAGGAGATGCGCCAGAACGACGGCGACGCGAAGGTCAAAGGCCGCATGCGGGCGCGCGCGCGAGCCCTTGCGAAGAAGCGCATGATGCAGAACGTGAAGCAGGCCGACGTCGTCGTGACCAACCCGACGCACATCGCGGTCGCCCTGCGCTACGGCGAAGGGGATCCGGCGCCGGTCGTCATTGCCAAAGGCCACGACGACGCGGCGCTCCGGATTCGCGCCGAAGCGAGGAAATACGGGATTCCGATTCTCGAGAATCGCCCGCTCGCGCGCGCATTGGACGCCGAGGTGAAAGTGGGCCACCCCGTCGCTATGGCGCATTTCGCGGCCGTCGCGCGGATTCTGGCGTTCGTCTACAAGATTCGCGGCCGGAAGCGTCCCCCGGCGCGGAAGTAAGGCGACGGCCGGCGGATTGTCCGTTGTGAGCGGAACGATGGTCTGTTTTGTGGCGGCTCGGAGGCTGTCCGGCGGCAGATTCGACCCGGATCGGCCCTGAAGGGACGCGATCGGGCGCTCGAAGGCTCTCGATCGACCCAAGAGACGACCTAAACGAGCCAGTGATTGACTCAATCGGCGATGCTCGGGGACCTCGATCACTCGTCGGGTCGCGTGTTGGCTCTTGGAGGAACTGACCCGCGCCGATCGGGAAGGTCCCAGCGTGTGGAAGAAGCGGGACCCATCGGGGAACCGGCGGTCATACGGCGAGTGCGTGTCTTGTATGGGGGACGCGCCGCCGCCGCCCTCATGAGCATTCGTGCGTCGCATTGGGCCGGTTCCTTGCTCGTGGACGTCTTATATATTAGACAGAGAAGAGCATGACTCGCGCCTCCTTCGGCAACTCCGCGCCCGCGAAGCCCAACGGTACCTACCCATGACGCTATGGCTCGTCGAGGTCGTCGTTCCCGAGTCCCGTGTGCAATCCGACGCGTTCGCGGGGCGGGCGCGCGCCGCGGTGGAAGGGGCGGCCCGCGTCGTCGAGACCACGTTCGCGTCCGACTGGAGCCGCCTTTACGTGATCGTGGAGGGCGCGAACGCGGACGTGCTCACCGCTCGCCTGCGCGACGCCGACGTGCGGGTTGCGGACATCGCGCCTGTCCGCCTCGTGGGTGAAGCGCCGCGCGAGGACGCTCCGGCGCCGTCGCACCTCGTCGAGTGGGACCTCCCCGCCGAGCTGAAGATCGATCAGTACTTGAAGCGAAAAGCGGAGAAGACGCCCCTCTACGCCAAGGTTCCCGAGGTCCACTTCCTGCGGACGTACGTTCGTGAAGACATGATCAAATGCGTGTGCCTATACGACGCGCCGGACGAGGAAGCCGTTCGTCGCGCGCGAGACGCGGTGGGCGCTCCCGTAGACCGTCTGTCGCGCGTAGCACCGCCGTCCGATGAGGACTGAGCGGCGGCTCATCGACGCGTCCCTCGCGAGCGAGGTCGGCGCCCGGCGCGAGGCTTCGCGGCGAACCGGCTCGGGCAGCGAGCTCCTCGCAGCGCTGCGATGGCTACGCCAGCCGGACGGGCCTCTGGCGCGCATCCCGGACGCACAGGCGCCTGATGCCGAGGCCCGCGTCATCGCGAGCCTTGCGGGCGTCGACATGAGCGTCGCGTTCTCGCATTGGGCCCACCAGATGGTCGTCACCTACGTCGCCGAGGCCGACGACGCGACGTTCCGCCGCGCGTGGGGTGAACGCCTGCGCGCCGTAGAGGTCGTGGGATCCACGGCGCTGGCGGCTTCCATGACGAGCCACGTGACGGGAGCTGCTCTGCCGATCGAGGCTACGGAGCGAGGCGGTGAGCTCGAGCTCACGGGACCGATCGCGTGGGCGTCGAACCTCTTCCGGCCCCAATTCCTGCTCGTCACGGCAACCGAGCGGCCCGGAAAGGGCCGCGCGATTGTCGCACTCCGCGGGAGCGACCCGCGAATTCAGATCGCTCCGTTCCCAGATCTCCTCGACCTGCAGGCCACCGCCAGCTCGTCGATCCGCCTGGACGGGGCGCGCGTTCGGCCTGACGACGTGGTCGCCGTCGACTTCGAGCGCTTCGTCCATCGGGTGCGCCCGCGATTTCTTCTCTGGCAAGCGAGCTTCTGTTGGGGGCTTGCGGCGCAATCGCTGTCGGAAGCGGCGTCCCGGGCGCGCAGCGGAGTCAACGAGGTCTTCGCGCCGGACCACCAGGACCTGACGACGGAGCTCGATCGGATCGAGCACGCCATCGTGGACGCGCTTGCCGACGACGCGGTCCTCCGGGCCGGTCCGAGCCCGCTCGCGCCGCCGTCGATCCGGGCGGTGGTGAAGCTTCGCCTCGATGCCGCGCGGCTCGCAGGGGAAGCAACCCGGCTCGAAGCGAAGGTCGTCGGAGGACGCGGCTACGTCGTTCACAGCGCCACCGCTCGCCGCCAGCGCGAGGCTGCCTTCTTGCCCATCCAATCTCCGACCGAAGGGCAGCTCCGATGGGAACTCTCGCGTTCGATCTGAGAGGGGGCGAGAAGCGCTACCGCCCTGGCGAACCGCCGGTGTTCCGATCGATCGACCTCACCGTCGACCACGGTGAGATCCTCGTTTTGCTCGGCCCGAGCGGGTGCGGCAAGTCGACGCTTCTGCGGTGCATCGCCGGCCTGGAACCCCTGACCGGCGGGAGGCTCGTGCACGGGCCGCCGCGGCGCTCCGGCCTGCGATCGGCGTTCGTTTTTCAAGAGCCGCTCCTGATGCCGTGGCTCGATGTTCGAGCCAACGCAGCGCTCGGACTCCAGTACCGGCGAAACCGAGACGCCGCGCGCGCGGGCGCGATCGACCGCGTGTTCGAGACCCTGGGGTTGGCGGAGGTCGCCACGGCGATGCCGCGCGAGCTCTCGGGAGGGCAAGCGCAGCGCGTCGGGCTGGCGCGCGCGGTTCTTACCGAGCCCGATCTGCTCCTCCTCGACGAACCGTTCGCGGCTCTCGATCCGGTGACCCGCGCGCGCCTGCAGGACTGGGTGCTCGCGCTTCGTGGCGAACACGGATTCGGTGCGGTCTTCGTGACGCACGACGTGGCCGAGGCCGTGCGCGTCGGCAGTCGGATCGCTTTGCTGTCGCCTCGCCCCTCCACTATCGGAAAGATCTGGGAGGTGGATCCGGCCGCAGCGCTCGATGGACGAGCCCTCGGCGTCGAGATCTTGGCTCACTACGAGGAGCAGGCCACGCCGGCGCGCAACGAGCGTGCGCGGCTCACCGGCGAACTCTCCCCCAGAATCGCGTGACGGAGTCGATTCATGACGTTTCATCGAGCCGGGTTGGCCTCGCGCCGTGTATTTCTTTCTTCGCTGGGATGGGGGAGCCTCGCTGCGGGCATCGACCTCGCGACGGGGTGCTCTCGATCCTCTCCCCCGCAGGCGAACGCCGCAGCAGGAGGCGATGCGAGCCCTACGGGCCCCGCGAGGACGCTGCGCGTCGGGTACCTTCCAATCACCGACGCCGCCCCGTTGCTCGTTGCGCACGCCCGCGGTTTCTTCGCCGACGAGGGCCTCGATGTGCCGAGGCCGACGCTCTTGCGCAGCTGGCCTCAGGTGGCCGAGGCGTTCCAGGCGAGGCAGGTCGATCTGGTGCACCTCCTGATGCCGATGGCGATCTGGCTGCGATTCGGCCAGGCGTTCCCCCTGAAAGTGGTCGGATGGGACCATGTCGATGGATCGGCACTCACGGCCGCCCCACGCATCGAGCGCGTGGAGGATCTAGCCGGAGAAACGGTGGCGGTGCCGCTTTGGTACTCGATCCACAACGTCATCGTGCAGCAATTGCTCAGGAAGGCGGGCCTTATGCCGATCCTCCGCGGAGATGCATCCCGCGCGGCGCGTACGGTCAAGCTCACGGTCATGGCGCCTCCCGACATGCCTCCGGCGCTGGCCAATGGGTCTATCGCGGCCTTCACCGTGGCGGACCCGTTCAATGCCCTCGCCGAGTTGAACGGCGTCGGCCGAATCTTGCGCTTCACGGGCGACGTCTGGCGCCGCCATGCGTGCTGCGTGCTCACGATGCACGAGGACGATCTGTCGCAACGCCCCAGCTGGGCACAAGGCGCCCTCAACGCCGTCGCCAAGGCGCAGCGCTACGTGCGGACCCACCGGAGCGAGGTCGCCACGGTTCTCGCCCGGGACGGCCAGGGATATTTGCCTCAGCCTCGCGAGGTCATCGAACGAGCGCTCGGCGAGCACGCGACGTCGGATCACGCAGCGAAGGGCGCAATTCAACACCCGGACTGGCAGAGCGCGCGCATCGACTTCGAGCCCTTTCCGTTCCCTACCTACACCGAAGAACTCGTCACGCGCCTGAAGGACACCCTCGTCGAGGGCGACACGACTTTCCTTCAGAATCTGGATCCGAAATCGGTCCACGCGGCCCTCGTCGACGATCGCTTTGCGCGGGCCGCGCTCGCGGCAGCGGGCGGTCCCGCGCAGTTCGATGTGGACCCGACGTTGGCCCGCATCGAATCGTTCTCGCCATGACGGCTCCGGAGAGCCTCTCCGCGGGCGCGACCTCCCCCCGCGCTGCGCGCGCGGGCCCCTTGCTCCTGCCGTGGGCCGGGATCGCAGGATTCTTTCTGATCTGGTGGCTTCTCACCGACGTCCTGCATCCAGAGGGATTTCTGGGGCGCTTCGCGTTGAGCCGTAGCTTGCTCGCGCTCGAGCGTCTGGTCTTGGGGGGAGAGCTTTGGCCCCACGTTGCTGCGAGCCTCCGGCGAATCGTCGTCGGTCTCGCCATCAGCGTCGCCTTGGGCTTCCCGCTCGGCCTCGCCGTCGGCACGCTCCCCCGGTTCGGGACCGCGAGCGCGCCCCTCTTTCACTTTCTGCGCATGGTGTCCCCGCTCTCCTGGACGCCGCTCGCCATCATGCTTTTCGGCGTGGGGGACACGCCCGTGTACTTTCTCATCGCCATGGCGGGGATGTGGCCGATCGTTCTCTCGACGTCCGCTGCGGTGGCCTCGTTCGACCGGCGTCTCCTTCTCGTGGGCCGATCCCTCGGCGGGTCCGGGATCGAAGTCGCGCGTACCGTCGTCTGGCCCAGCATTCGCCCGCAGGTCGCGACGGGCATTCGTCTGAGCATGGGTCTCGGCTGGGTCGTGCTCGTGCCCGCCGAGATGCTCGGCGTCGACTCGGGGCTTGGCTACTTCGCGCTATCCACGCGCGATCGCCTCGACTACTCCGAACTCGCCGCGACGATCATCGTCACGGGCCTGCTCGGAGTCGCCATCGATCGGGTCGCGCGTTGGGCTCTTTCGTAAAGCGCGAAACGAGTCGAATCCGGTGAGGGTTAGCCCGAGCCGCCGATTCGGAAGAGGTCCTCGCCCCGCAACCAGGACTCCAACCATCCTTCGAACGCCACCGCCTCGACCACCATCGCTGCGCGTGTGCTCTTGGCATGCAGAGGCTCGTATCGAAGCACCCGCCCGCTGCGTAGATTGAGGCAGGACCAGATGGCGCATCCCCAATGTACGAGGCGCACCACGCGCCCCGGCCATTCGTCGTGGAGAGGCGGGGACCCATCCGGCGCACCCGGTTCCGCGTCGCTCTCCTCCGGCCGAGGCGACAGATCGCGATCCATTCGATACGCGTGCGCGATGTCCCTGGCCCATTCGTCCGGCGCGCCGCCCACCGCCCCGACGAAACCATAGCCAGGACCGAAGCCGCCATTGGCGACCGTCGAATAGAGTTCTCGAAGAAGACGTGGCAGTGGGAAGTCGAGTTGGCGCTCGGTCGCGTCGATCTCGGCCGCTGTCGCCGTCTCGTATTTGAAACGCCTCCGCTCCGTCGCGTCGGGTGCGGCGAAGCGAAGCATCATGTCGCTACCGAACCATGCGCGCCCGCGGCAGTGCTCCACGATCGCTGCGGTCAGCGGTCGTGGGTCGTTTACCGGAGGGGAGGGGTTGCTTGCCCCGCGTCGCTCCTCGGTCGCGACCGGAGGAGCACCCTCCTCGCGGAAACCGTCGGTGAGCAGGTCCTCCGCGAACTCGTTCGCATAGACGTCCGCGCCTGTGGTGTCAGCGAAACCCTCGATCTGGCGATGGGGTCCTGCGGTGCACACGCCCGCTTCGAACCAGGTCCAACAGGTCACCACGGTGTTGCCGTCAACCCCGACGTCGCAACGGACGGTCCGCGGCGGCCGGCCCTTCAGAGTGAGCGCTCGTTGGGTGAATGGGTTGATTCCCTGGCGGTCGGGCAAACCGGGATCTCGGTGTTCGAAGCGCCGCAAGGCGGTGACCATGCAACGATCTACATCGCTGAATGGCTGCGCGCTTGTCGCCGATTTCTAGACGCGCCCAGGAAGCTGGGCGAACGCCTTCGTCACGATGCTGCCTAGGAGCTCGTCGTCGAATTGGGGACGCACGCGCACGACGTTGGTGGCGCCATGCCAAACATGGGCACCCGTGGCGGTGTCAACCATGTCGATGGACACGGCGAGCCTCTGCACCCACTGCCCGACGCAGTCGTAGTCATCGACGGAACAGCGCTCCAGGCTCACGTCGGGAGCCGCGCTCATCCCCGCCCCGAGCCGGACCACGAAGTCGGTCATGCCGGCGCTCTCGACATAGCCCTTGCGTGCACGCGCGCCTGCAACGAGGACGCGCAACCGGTTCTCGACGTCGAGAGAACCAGGCGACAGCTGCGACCCAGCCGGAGGACCATCCGCGAATCCGAAGGCGAATGTGCGATAGCGTGCGAATGGCGCTGCCGGCGACATCACGGTTTGCACCGCTTGTTCCGATACCGTCGCCTCGCATGCAGAAACGAGCGTCACCAGAAGAACAGGGGCGAAGAGTCTCGTGAAACGTTTGAACGAGGTGTTGCTCATGACCTCCGTACACGGCGGCGGGCGTGTCGGATTTGTGCGGCTCTCAAATGGAGTCGTCGACGCGGCTTCGCGCGCGAGCCACGGAACCAAACGCCCCTTCCGTTCGTCCTACACCGACCGAGCGTGGGCAACGCCGCGTTCGATTTTGCGTTCCGAACAAATCTGCCGCGGGGGCTTCGCGTGTATCGACGATCATGAACCCCACCACGTCATCCCGCTCTTCATCTCTCGTCGAACGCGCAACCACCCTCGTGACGCTGCTCACGCGGCCGAGCATCGGTCAGCCCACCGGCGCCACCTTGTTCGTGCGCCTCGCGGTCGGTTCGGTCTTCATGTCTTCCGGGCTCGTCAAGTTCCTCTTCGTCAACCAGGGGGCCGGCCGTTTTGCGAAGATCGGCTTCCCGTACGCGTCGACGCTCGCGGCCTTCATCGGGACCACCGAGGTCCTTTGCGGCGCGCTGATCCTGGTCGGCCTCTTCGTGCGCGTCGCCGCGCTGCCGCTCGTCATGGACATGCTCGTCGCCATTGCGACCACCAAGCTGCCGCTACTCTTCGGAGCGGGACCCGAGCCGGTGGCGGCGGCGCCGAAGATCGGCTTTTGGGCGTTCGCCTATCAAGCGCGCCTCGACGTCACCATGCTCTTCGCGTGCGCCTTCCTCGTGGTCGCCGGTGCGGGCCTTCTCTCGTTGGACGCGTGGCTCTCGCGCCGTCGATGGCAGGCGCGCTTGATGAGCGATCCGCGCGTGCACGGCGGCGAATCGATCGCGACGTGACGCGCGGCTCCTTCTCGCGCGACACTCGAAGCCGACTTCCTCGAAAGACGCGACCATGAATCCGACCATGAACCCCGTTGCACACCCCCACGCGGAATCGCGCGAGTCGGACGAGGCCGTCGTCGCCCGGCTCGCCCAGCGCGACGAGGCCGCATTGCGCGAGCTGCATCGTCGCTACGCGGGCCTGGTGTTCTCCGTGGCGATGCGGTTCGTGGGCGCGGCGTCGGCCGAGGAGGTCGTGCAGGACGTCTTCGTCACTGTGTGGAACAAGCATGGCTCGTTCGATCCGACGCGCGGGCCGTTCAAGCCATGGCTTCTGCAGATTGCACGCAGGCAGTCGCTCAACCGGCTCCGCACCGCCAAGGCGCTCGGGTCAATCCAGGACGAAGCCGTCGACGAGCTCGCATCCGACGACGCGCTTCCCGACGAGTCGCAATGGCGCTCCCACCGGCAAGAGGTGATTCGCGCGGCCGTGGACGCGCTTCCCGAAGCGCAACGCCAGGCCCTCTCGCTCGCGTTTTTCGAGGAGCTGACCCACGAGCAGATCGCGAAAGTCCTCGGGACTCCCGTCGGCACCGCCAAGACGCGCATTCGGTTGGCGATGAAGCGACTGGCGCCCGCGTTGCTGATCACGCTCGGAGCGGCGGTCCTCTTGATTCTCGTGAGACGTCGGGATGCGGAGCAGCGCGACGAAGACGCCGCGCGGAGCAAGGATGCGTTGAAGATGGTGACAGCTAGTGACGTCGTGCCTGTATACCTCGCGCCGACGCCGCTCGCGCCACCGGAGGCCCACGGCAATTACCGCGCACGGTCGGGAGCCCGGGTCGCCGTTCTCACGACGAACCACCTGCCCTCGCTGGGGGCGCCGGCGGCCTACGTCGCGTGGGCGCGTGGAGGGCCCGGCTGGCGCCGCCTCGGGCCGGTCGCGATCGACGCGGACGGCCGATCGCTCCTCGTGACGCCGGTCGGCCCCGGGGAGCCGGCTCCGCTGGAGATCGTGGTGACAAGTGAGTCTGGCACTTCGGGCGATGCGCCGAGCGGCCCGGCGCTGCTGCGCTGGGAGCCGTCCGCCACGCCGAAATGAGCCTCAAGCCGAGGCGTACAGCGGAGTCGCGCGGGCCTTAGCGTCCGCCGCGGCGCCATCCTCTGCCCGCTCTTGTTCGCGCGCCGCGCTGTGACGGTTGGCGGGCACGGGCAGTCCCAGGTGCCCGCGCAATGTCTCGGCCTCGTACTCGGTGCGGAAGAGACCCCGCTTGCGCAGGATGGGCAGCACCTGTTCCACGAAGGTCGTGAAGGACGCCGGGTTCGAGACGCGGAAGTTGAAGCCGTCCGCCGCCTCCTCGCGGAACCAGCGCTCGATCTCGTTGGCGACGGTGATCGGCGACCCCACGAACGGCGATGGTCGAGCGGCGAAGCGCCAGGCCGTCTCGCGCAGGGTGAGGCGTTCGTCTTTCGCGACGCGCTTGATGCGCTCGGCGGCCCCGCGGTACCCGTTGGACCCGAGGTCCCCGAGCTCGGGGAAGGGGGCGTCGAGCGAGTATTGCGTGAAGTCGTGGTAATTGAAGGGCCGGCCGAGCTGCACCAGCGCCTTCTTCAAGTCGAGCTTCCCGTGTTCGGCCTCGGCGGTGCGTCGCGCTTCTTCATCCGTGGGCGCGATGACGGGCGTGAGGCCCGGGAGGATCACGACGTGGTCGGGATTGCGTCCCGCGACGGCCGTCCGCCGCTTCACATCCCGGTAGTACTCCTGCGCCTCTTCGAGGTTCTCGGCGTTGGCGTAAATGCCCTCTGCGAGGTGGGCCGCGAAGTCGCGCCCTTCGTCGGAGGAGCCCGCCTGGAAGATCACGGGCTGTCCTTGCTGCGAACGCTGGATGTTGAGCGGACCGTCTACGCGAAAGAACTCGCCACGATGGTGGAGTGGATGCTGTTTGCTCTTGTCGAGAAAGATGCCGCTCGTCTTGTCGCGCGGAAAGGCGTCGTCCTCGTAGGAGTCCCAAAGCCCTTGCACGACCGCCACGTGCTCACGGGCCCTCCGGTACCGGAGCGAGTGATCGAGGTGGTCTTCGCGTCCGTAGTTGCGCGCGGCGCCTTCGAGGCCGGTCGTCACCACGTTCCATCCCGCACGCCCACGGCTGATGAGATCGAGCGAAGCGAACTGGCGAGCGACGTTGTACGGCTCCCAATACGACGCCGTCAGCGTGGCGACCAGGCCGATGTGCGAGGTGAAGCCCGCGAGGGCGGAGAGCAACGTGAGCGGCTCGAGCCGATTCAGAAAGTGGGGCGCCGTGTCGGGCGTGATGAACGGGCTGTCGACGATGAAGACCAGGTCGAACTTGGCCAGCTCCGCCCTGCGTGCCTGTGCCCGGTACCAGTCGATGTCCACGCTAGCGTCGCCAGGCAGGGCCGGATCGCGCCAGCCGTTTTGCGTGGTGCCGACACCGGCGAGGATGGCTCCGAGCTTGAGTTGTCGCTTGCCCATGGTCTTGGCCAGGAGCTAAGCGCCCGCGGCAAGTCTCGACAATCGCGTTTTCGTCAAGTGAGCCTTGAGTCCGAGCGCGGCCACGGCTTCCGCGCTTCGGGCCATGCGCATCTTCCGCTCGCGCGCGCAGCGAAGTAGCGTTTCGATTCGATGGAATCGCTCTTCGCCCGGGTCTCCGCGCGCACGCGCGCCGCGGGCAACATCGTCTGCTTCGGAATCGACCCCGTCCTCGACCGCATTCCGCTCGAAGGGGACCCAGCGCAGATCGTGGAGCGCTTCGGCCTCGGATTCCTCGAGGCTTGCGGAAAGCGCGGCATGCTTCCGGCCGCCGTGAAACCCAACGCCGCCTACTATGAAGCCCTGGGTCCCGCCGCCGTGGCCGCCCTGGCGCGCGTGTGCCTGGCCTGGCGCGACGCAGGCGTGCTGGTCGTGCTCGACGCCAAGCGCGGCGACATCGGGCGTTCGTCGGGCGCGTACGCGCAGGCCGCCTACGGTCCGTTCCACGCCGACGTGGTGACGGTCGCCCCGTACATGGGCCGCGACTCGGTGGAGCCCTTCTTGACGGAGCACGACCGCGGGGCCTTCCTGCTTCTCCGCACGTCGAACCCGGGGGCCAGCGACTTCCAGGATCTGGCCCTCGACGGCGAGCCTCTCTACTTGCACGTCGCTCGCAA
Source organism: Polyangiaceae bacterium (assembly GCA_035482215.1). Taxonomy (GTDB): domain Bacteria; phylum Myxococcota_A; class Polyangia; order Polyangiales; family Polyangiaceae; genus Palsa-1150. The sequence goes on from DATHQY010000055.1 coordinate 19,924, forward strand.
GGCGCTGTCGTGGAAGGGCGCCGAGCGGCTCGGGTTCGTCGTGGGTGCAACCGCTCCACGCGAGCTCGAGACGATCGCGCGCTGGTTTTCCGAACGGCGGAGCAAAGCGCCGTTTCTCATCCCGGGCGTCTCCGTTCCCGGCACGAAGGGCGGACAGGGCGGCGGCATCGACGAGGTGGTCGCGCGTCTTCGGGCCGGCGGCTCGGATCCGTGGGGCCACCTCGTGAACGCAAGCTCGGGGCTGAACTTCGCGTGGGAGCGCGATGGGAACAAGGCGCGCTGGGCGGAGGCCGGCGCGGAGGCGCTGGACGCGCTGGCCACAACCGCCAACCTCTGACGGTTGCGGCACCTGAGTCTCCTATGAGGATGGATTGGAATCCCCATGTTCCATTTCTTTGAAACGGCCATCAACCCGTTTCGTGACCATGACGCCAGCATGCCGCCGGCGAATCTCGCTGGCTATTATGCGCGTTATTGCCGCCAGGTCTGGCCGTTTCTCCTCGCCTTGTTGGCGAACGGCCTCGTCGTCGCGCTGATCGAAGTCACGATGCTGCGCTTCGTCGGCGCGCTCGTCGATATTCTGCGCGAAACGAGCGCGCAGGAGCTCCTGCGCGCGCACGGCCTGCAGTTTTTGGGCATTGGGCTGCTGATTCTGATCGGCCGCCCGCTGGCGAGCTTCACCCATGATCTGGTCGTCCAGCAAGCGGTCGCGCCGGGGATGACCAATCTCATTCGCTGGCAGACCCACCGCTACGTCTTGCGCCAGTCCGTCACCTATTTCGCCAACGACTTCGCCGGCCGCATCGCGTCCAACATCATTCAAGCCGCCGCCTCGTTACGCGACTCGGTGACGCAAATCATCGACGCGCTGTGGTTCGTCACGGTCTTCGCGGCGAGCGCGCTCGTGATTTTCGCGAAAATGGACTGGCGCCTCGTCCTCCCGCTTGCGGCCTGGATTGCGGGCTACGTCGCGGCGCTCGCGTACTTCGTGCCGAGGATCCGGCGCCGCTCCGAGGCGCTCGCGCACGAGCGTGCGACGCTGACCGGCCGCATCGTCGACAGCTACACGAACATCCAGACCGTGAAGCTGTTCGCTCACCTCGAGCGCGAAGACGAGCACGCGCGCGAGGCGATCGAGCACCACACCGCCGCGTTCCATCGCCAGACTAGGCTCATCACTTTGCTCAACCTCACGGTCTCGACCAGCAACAGTGCGCTGCTCGTCGGCGTCGGCGTCGTCGCGGTCTGGCTCTGGGGGCTGGGCGCCGTCTCGATCGGGGACATCGCGATCGCGACGGGCCTCGCGCTCCGCGTCGTCACCATGTCGGGGTGGGTGATGTGGACCGCGATCGGTATTTTCGACAACATCGGCCAGGTGCAGGAGGGCATGCGCACGATCGCACGCCCTCAGTCGCTGCAGGACCGCGAGGGCGCACCGCCTCTCGCGCCCTCGCGCGGCGCGATCCGCTTCGAGAACGTGCGCTTTCACTACGGCAAGGGTGGCGGGGTGATCGACAATCTCTCGTTCTCGATCGCACCCGGCGAGAAGATCGGGCTCGTCGGACGTTCGGGCGCGGGCAAGTCGACACTCGTCAATTTGCTTCTCCGATTCTACGACATCGAAGGAGGCAAGATCCTGATCGACGAGCAGGACATTGCCGGCGCGACGCAGGACAGCCTGCGCCAGCAGATCGGCCTCGTCACGCAGGACACGTCCCTGCTGCATCGCTCGATTGGCGACAACATTCGCTATGGGCGACCCGACGCGAGCGACGAGGCCATGATTGGCGCCGCGCGACAGGCGCACGCCCACGAGTTCGTGATGGGTCTGACGGATTCCGAGGGCCGGCGCGGCTACGACACGATGGTCGGAGAGCGGGGCGTCAAACTGTCGGGCGGCCAGCGCCAGCGGATCGCCATCGCGCGCGTGCTGCTGAAGAACGCGCCGATCCTGGTGCTCGATGAGGCGACATCGGCTCTGGATTCCGAAGTCGAAGCGGCGATCCAGGAGAACTTCCAAGCGCTGATGCAAGGCAAAACCGTGATTGCGATCGCCCACCGCCTCTCCACGATCGCCGCGATGGATCGGCTGATCGTGCTCGAAGACGGCGCGATCGCGGAGATGGGTACGCATGACGAATTGCTCGCCCGCGGCGGTATCTACGCTTCGCTCTGGCGGCGCCAGTCCGGCGGCTTTCTCGAGGCCAACGCAGCATGATGCATCCGCAGGCCAGTGGAAGTCGCCAGTGACGGCTCGTACGGCCATTTGCGGACGCTGACGGAGCTGGACCTGGGGCACCGGGTCCTTGTCGCCGAGCTCCCCTGAGCCAACCGCCGCGGCACGGCTCGCCGGCGCGGTTGAGCGGGCAGGGGGGAACGATTGCCCCCACGCGTATTGGCTCTAGTGATGGAAGAGCCGCACGTGCGTGTGCACGAGCGTGATTCCGTATTCGCGGCAAGCGGCTTCCACGTCCGCGTCGCGGGTCGACCCGCCGGGTTCGGCGATGAAGCGCACGCCATGCTTGGCGGCGTGATCGATGTTGTCGCGAAACGGAATGAAGCCGTCCGACACGAGCGACACGCCATTCACGCCGGCCAGAAACGCCTTCTTCTCCGCGTCCGTCAACGGATCGGTGGGCGCGGCGAGTGCTGCCGAAAACAGTACCTCTTCTTCGCGCGTGAGATCGCCCTCGATGTACCGAATCCGGAAGTTGATGCGATCCTGCCGCTTCACCTCGGGCTTGAACACGAGCCCGAGCACCTTCGGGTGCCGGCCGAGTTGCCAGACATCGGCCTTCGCCCCGGCGAGCTTCGTGCAATCGACGCGCGATTGCTGGCCCGCGCCGATTCCGAACATCTGGCCGCCGAGCGCATACGCCACCGAGTTCGACTGCGTGTATTTGAGCGTGATGAGCCCGAGCAGCAGGTCGCGCGCGGCGTCGGCCGTCAGCGTCCCGCACTTCACGTCGCGGAGATCCGCGGAGGTCACGAGGTGATCGTTGCGATCCTGCGTGAGCTTCAGTCCGAAGAGCTCGCGCGTTTCGCGCGGCGGCGGCTCGAAGCTCGCGTCGGCCTGGATCACGATGAAGGAGCCGAATTTCTTCGCCTTCAGGATCTCGAGCGCGGATGGTTCGTAACCGGGGGCAATGATCCCGTCGGAAACGACGCCCTTCAGGAATTCGGCGGTCGCGCGATCGACGACATCCGAGAGCGCCACGAAGTCGCCGAAGGAGCATTTCGGGTCGGCCCCCCGCGCGCGCACATAGGCCAAGGCCGCGGGGCTCAGCTCCTTGCCCTCGACCTCGTAGAGCCGCTGCAGCGTCGCGTCGAGCGGCGTCGCGACCGCCGCCCCGGCTGGCGATACGTGCTTGAAGCTCGCCGCCGCCGGGAGGTTCAGCGCGCTCCGCACCTCGCGCACGAGC
>DATHQY010000056.1:0-5898 GCA_035482215.1 Polyangiaceae bacterium
CGTCGAATCCGGTGAAACCTGCGACGACGGCAACACGCGTCCCGGCGACTGCTGCGACGGCACGTGCCACCTCGAGCCGAATTGCCGGTGCGTGAATCCCAATCCGCCGCTCGTGCCGGTGCACCAGGTGTGCTCATCGACGATCGTCTGCGGCGACGGAATCAAAGAGCCGGGCGAAGCCTGCGACGACGGCAATACGAAATCCGGCGACGGCTGCTCGGCCGACTGCGACAGCGTCGAGTCCGGGTACACGTGTCCGACCCCGGGCCAACTCTGCGTCCCCGCGCCGCAATACGTGTGCGGCAACGGGGTCCTCGACAGCGGCGAACAATGCGACGACGGCAACAACACGTCCGGCGACGGCTGCTCGGCCGACTGCAAAGTGGAACCCGGCTACGTGTGCGCGGAGGCCGGCCACGCCTGCACGACGATCTCGTTCTGCGGCGACGGCAAGATCGACTACACGCGCGGCGAGCAATGCGACGACGGAAATAAGACGCCAAACGACGGGTGCTCGGCCACCTGTCAGGTGGAGACGGGCTGGGTCTGCAACAACTCCACGCCGCCCTCGGTGTGCAGCTACACGGTCGTTTGCGGCGACCGGAAGCTCGAAGGCACCGAGACCTGCGACGACGGCAACAACGTGCCCGGCGATGGCTGTTCGGCGACCTGCCAGGTCGAGACCGGGTTCGTTTGCCCGATCGTGGGCGCGGCGTGCAAGCCGATCTGCGGCGACGGCGCCCTCGAAGGCAACGAGACCTGCGATGACGGCAACGCCGCCTCCGGCGACGGGTGCTCGAGCACCTGCAAGATCGAACCGGGCTACATGTGCCCGACCCCTGGCTCTCCATGCGTGGCCACGGTATGCGGCGACGGCGTCCAGCAGGGCAGCGAGCAGTGCGACGACGGCACCGCCAACAACACCGGCGAGTACGGCCACTGCAATCCGGATTGCACGCTGCCCGTTCAATGCGGATCCGTGCCCGGCGCCGGCGTCGACGGCGGTGCGGACGCGAGCCTCGGCCAGGGAGGCCCGGGAGGCGACGGCGGTTCCACTTCGCCGGCCGGCGACGGCGGCGACGCGGCGGCGGAGCTGACCGATCCGGTCGGCGCCTGCCAGAGCCGCTGCGGCGACGGGATCGTCCTGCCTCCGGAAGTGTGCGACGACGGCAACAACACGTCCGGCGACGGCTGCTCGGCCGACTGCATGACCGTCGAATCGGGCTTCCAGTGCACGTCGAGCATCGAGAACCCGCCGACGGAGATCGATTTGCCGGTGGTGCTGCGCGACTTCCAGAGCTACCCGGACCCCGGTCATCCCGACTTCGAGAATTATTGCTGCGGGGTGCAGTCGTCCGGCGACGGGTTGAGCGGTGTCACGTTCGGATCGCCCAGCATCGTCCAGCAGTTCCTCGGGTCCGATCGCAAGCCGCAATACAACGGGAGCGACACACATCCCATCAATCTCACCAATGGTCTCACGTATTTCAACATGTGGTACAACACGGAGACCAACGCGAATCCCAACTACAGCAACGACCAGATCCTACAGACGTTGAAGCTCGTCGGCCAGACGGACTCGAACGGCAATCTCACGGGCACGTACGCCTTCAACAGCGCGACCGACGAGCCCTACAAGGATCTCGGCGGGTTTTTCCCGCTCGACGGCCTGGGATTCGGCAACCACGGCCGTAACCACAACTTCAGCTTCACGAGCGACGTTCGTTACTGGTTCGTCTACCAGGGGACGGAAGTCCTCACCTTCAGCGGCGACGACGACGTCTTCGTGTTCATCAACGGCAAGCGCGCGGTCGACATCGGCGGGGTGCACAGTCGTACCGTGGGCTCGGTGAGCTTGCCTCTCGGCTCGGACAACCTCACGAACGCCCAGTTCGCGCTCACGAAGGGCAGTATCTACGAGGTGGAGGTCTTCCAGGCCGAGCGCCACACGACGGAGTCGAACTACTGGCTCACGCTCGCGAACTTCATTGCGGGCAAGAGCACGTGCCACAGCGTGTGCGGCGACGGCGTCGTCACCCCCGACGAGGCGTGCGACAACGGCACGGCCAACAACACCGGTGCGTACGGCGGATGCAACGCCGACTGCACGCTCGCGCCTTACTGCGGCGACAAGATCACCGAGACGCCGCCCGAGCAGTGCGACGACGGGCAGAACGTCACGCTCTACGACAACACGGGCACCAAGTGCGGCCCGGGCTGCATGCGCCCGCACCTCTGCGGCGACGGGAACGTCGACACGAGCTTCGGGGAGGCGTGCGACAACGGCACGAGCAACAGCGACGCGGCGTACGGCCCGGGGTCGTGCACCACGCACTGTGCCATCGGTCCGTTCTGCGGCGACGGGTTCAAGAACGGCACCGAGCAGTGCGACGACGGCGTCAACAACGGGACGCCCTCTTCGCTGTGCGACGCGAGCTGCAACTTCAAGTGCGGCAACGGCGTCAAGGACAGCGGCGAGCAGTGCGATCTCGGCGCGGCGAAGAACACGGGCGCCTATGACGGGTGCACGTCGACCTGCACGTTCGGCCCGTTCTGCGGCGACGGCATCCGCGAGGGCAGCGAGCAGTGCGACGACGGCAAGAACGACGGCACGTACGGCACGTGCGCCCCGGGTTGCGTGCTCCCGGGCTACTGCGGCGACGGCGTCGTGCAGAACCCGCCGGAGACGTGCGACCTCGGCGCGCAGAACAGCGCGACGGCGTACGGGATGGGCAAGTGCACGACGCAATGCCAACCCGCGCCGTATTGCGGCGACGGGCGCGTCGATCCGGGCGAGAAGTGCGACGACGGCGTCGACAACGGAATGCCTGGTTCATGCTCGCCCGATTGTTCGATGTTCATTCCGGTGGCGACGTGCGGCAACGGCAAGATCGACCCGGGCGAGCAGTGCGACGACGGCGCGGCCAACGGCACGACGGGCGACGCGTGCGACATCCATTGCCAGTTCAAGTGCGGCGACGGCGTCAAAGACCCCGGCGAACAATGCGACGACGGCAAGAACGACGGCAGCTACGGCACCTGCAACCCGAATTGCACGCTGGCGCCCTACTGCGGCGACGGCATCCAGAACGGGTCCGAGCAGTGCGACCAGGGCTCGAAGAACTCCGCGACGGCCTACGGCCCCAACCTGTGCACGACGAGCTGCACGATCGCGCCGTACTGCGGCGACGGGCGCATCCAGACGCAAGACGGGGAGGTCTGCGATGGTAGCCCCGGCTGCACCGCGGCGTGCCAGTACTACGTCGCGCGGTAGGCTTGCGAGGCCCGGAGAGCCGCCGGCTCAATTGCAGTTGGACACGAACGCGGGATGCCATGGCCTGACACGACGGCAGGTGGGTATCTGCGCGCGGGAAAGGTTGTTGGGTCCGAACAACGCGAAGCCGTCGAAACGGCGGACTCAAGCGGGTGGCGACGTCACGTCCGTCTCTTGGACGCCGCGTTCCAGAGGGTCCTGCTCAACGAGCGCCTTCGTTTCCGACGAGGACGCCCAGACGCCTCGCGCTTCGAAGACGCGTTCGAAGTGGCCGACCGCGTTTTCCGCGACTTGCCCGACTGGCATGTAGGCCCCTCCCAGCGCTTCGACCGAGGTGACGCCGTACTGGGTGATCCCGCAGGGCACGATGAGGCCGAATGCGGACAGATCGACCGATACGTTGAACGCGAATCCGTGCATCGTGACCCACCGCGAGATGCGCACCCCGATAGCGCCGATCTTCGCGGGGTCCGCCGCGCGCGGTCCTTCGGTGAGCCGCGGGTCGCCGGCCCAATGCGACGGCCGCGCCGAATCGGCCCACACGCCGACGAGCTTCGGGTCGCCTTCGAGAAAGCTCGCGTCGATCCCGGCGTCACCGGCCAGCGCCACGAGGATCCCCGCGAGGTCCCGAATGTAGCGGCGCACGTCACACCGGTCCGGCCGCAAATCGAAGATGGGGTACGCGACGAGCTGGCCCGGACCATGGAAGGTCACGTCCCCTCCCCGCCCCGTCTCGTGCACTTCGATACCGCGCTGGGCGAGGAGCCCCTTCGGCAAAAGAACGTGGTCTTCTTTCGCGCCCCGCCCTAGCGTGATGACCGGCTCGTGCTCGAGCAGGAGCAGCGTATCGCCCAGCTTGCCGCGCACCCGCGCTTCGAGGATCCGCTGCTGGAGCGCATGCGTCTCCGCATACCGCACCCGACCGAGCCAATGAGCCGTGAACGTCCTCACACCGAAAGCCCCACCCGCCCCCTTAGGTCGACCGGAAGTAGTTCGGCGCTTCTTCCGTAATGATGACGTCGTGCACGTGGCTTTCGCGCAAACCCTGGGACGTGATGCGCACGAAGCGCGCTTTCGTGCGCAGATCGTGGATGCTCGCCGACCCCGTGTACCCCATGCCGCTCCGGAGGCCGCCGACCAGCTGGTAGAGGATGGACGCGAGCGACCCGCGGTGCGGCACGCGGCCCTCGATCCCTTCGGGGACCAGCTTTTCGTCCGCCGTGCCGGCCTGGCTGTAGCGATCGCGGCTCCCCTTCTTCATCGCGCCGAGGCTGCCCATCCCGCGGTACACCTTGTAGGAGCGACCCTGGTAGAGCACGAGGTCCCCCGGTGACTCGTCGGTACCGGCGAAGAGCGACCCGATCATGACGCTGCTCGCCCCGGCGGCGATCGCCTTCGTCACGTCGCCCGAATGCTTGATCCCGCCATCCGCGATGATGGGGACGCCGTGCTTGTCGCCCACCTTCGCGCAGTCGCTGACGGCGCTGATCTGCGGCACGCCGACCCCGGCGACGACGCGCGTCGTGCAGATGCTGCCCGGCCCGATGCCCACTTTGATCGCGTCCGCCCCGGCGTCGATGAGCGCCTCCGCGCCTTCGGTCGTGGCCACGTTCCCGGCGATCACTTTCAGCCCGGGGAACTCGATCTTCGTCGCGCGCACCGCGTCGATGACCGCGCGATGGTGCCCGTGCGCCGTGTCGATCACGACGACGTCGACCCCGGCGGAGACGAGGGCCGACGTGCGCTCGACGCGGTCGGCTCCGGGCCCGATGGCGGCGCCGACGCGGAGCCGCCGCTGATCGTCCTTGACCGCGAGCGGGTATTTGTCGGCCTGCAGGATGTCTTTGATCGTGATCAGGCCTACGAGCTTGCCGTCGTCGACCACGAGGAGCTTCTCGATGCGGTGCTTGTGGAGCAAGCGCTTCGCCTCGTCGACGCCGACGCCGGGCGGCACCGTCACGAGCTCCTTCGTCATGAGCGCGCGGACCGGCTGATCGAGGTTCTGCTCGAAGCGAATGTCGCGCGCCGTCAGGATGCCGACGGGCCGCTCGCCCTCGACGACGGGGACGCCGCTGATGTCGTGCTTGCGCATGACCGCGAGCGCGTCGCGGAGCGACTGCGACGGCCGCACCGTGACCGGCCCCACGATCATGCCGCTCTCCGCCCGTTTGACGCGCTCGACCTCGCGCGCCTGAATCTCGACAGGCATGTTCTTGTGGACGATCCCGATGCCGCCCTCGCGCGCCATCGTGATGGCGGTGCGGCTCTCCGTGACCGAGTCCATGGCCGCCGAAACGACCGGGATGTCGAGATCGAGGCCTCGGCAAAGCCGCGTTCGAACATCCGCCTCTTTGGGAAGGACCTCGCTCAGCGCTGGGACGAGGAGCACGTCGTCGAACGTGAGGCACTCGCGGAGCTTATCGTCGAGCATGTCGCTTTATAGCGCAGCACGACGGGCTTGCGAGGGGGGGACACCCCGGTCGGGTCTCGTGGTGTCGCTTCCGTCATTCGACCGTTCCGGTCCAACGACTTCGGCTCCTAATCGGGAATGCGGCGGCCCTGCGCCGTGACGTCGGCGCGGAAATCGTCGATGCCGCCCGTGAACGAATGGGCGACCTCGGGGT
>DATHQY010000057.1:0-26914 GCA_035482215.1 Polyangiaceae bacterium
ATGAATACGCGCAGCGCGGACGGCTTCTTTCGCAAATACCGGGTGATGATCGTCGACGGGCAGCTCTATCCGCTGCATCTGGCCGTCTCCGCGAACTGGAAAGTCCACTACTTCAGCGGCGACATGGCGGAGAGCGCGGCGCATCGCGCCGAAGACGAAGCGTTCCTGGGCGATATGCCCGGGATCCTCGGCCCGCAAGCGATGCAAACCCTCGAAGCCATCCGCGACGATCTCGGTCTCGATTACGGCGGGGTCGACTTCGCGCTCGACGATCGCGGGCGAGTGATGGTCTTCGAAGCGAACGCCACGATGGTCATCGTCTCCCCGTCGGACGACGAGCGCTGGGCCTATCGCGTGGAGCCCGTCGAGCGGGTGCGTTCGGCCGTGACGCGGATGTTGTTGGCGCGCGCGTGCGCGAATTCGGACAGGAAAGCGGCGGCGGCGTTCGCGTCGTCGAGGGTCACACCGTTGTAGAGGGAGATGCGCAGACCGCCGCGACTTCTGTGTCCCTCCGTTCCGAGGAGACCGGCTTGCTCCGCGCGGGCCACGAAGAGCGCATCGAGTTCGGGGGTCGCGCACCGAAAAACGACGTTCACGTCCGACGCGGAGCCCGGATCGATCTCTTGCGAATAGAAAGGCGCATTCGCCTGCAGGGCGTTTCGCACGACGGCCGCTTTCTCGGCGTTGATGGCGCCCATCTTCGAGAGGCCGCCGACTTCGTCGGCGAGCCAGCGCAGCGACAGCAATACGACGTAGATCGAGAACACGGCAGGCGTGTGGAGGAGGGATCGGGCGTCGGCGTGAGCCCTGTAATCCAAGACCGGCGCGAGCCCCGGCGGAACGCGCGCCAACACCTCGTCGCGAACGAGGACGATCGTGACGCCGGCCGGACCGAGGTTCTTCTGGGCGTGCGCGTAGACGAGACTGAACGGCCGGACGTCGAGCGGGCGGGAGAGAAAGTCCGACGAGGCGTCGCACACGAGCGCGGTGTCGGCGGCCGGCACCTTCCGGAACTGGAGGCCTTCTACCGTTTCGTTGGACACGTAGTGGAGGTAGGCCGCGTCCGACCGACCGAGCGGCTGGTCGGCGTCGGGTAGACGGCGGAACCCGTCGCTCGATCCGTCCCACACGACGCGGACATGTCCATGGTGCCGCGCGGCATCCGCGGCGTTGCGGCTCCAGTAGCCGCCGACGATGTAGTCCGCCGTGCGATCGTTCGGAAGCATCGCCATCGGCACCATCGAAAACTGGAGCGTCCCGCCGCCCTGCAAAAAGAGCACGCGGTAGTCGGCTGGAAGCGCCAAAAGATCTCTGAGGCGCGCCTCCGCCTCGTCGAGCATGTCGCGGAACTGCCGGCTACGATGACTGAGGCCGAGAATCGAGATCCCGGTTCCCGGCAGAGCCATGACGGCTCGTTGCGCCTCGGCGAGGACGGCCTCCGGCAATGCGCCGGGACCGGCGGAGAAATTGCGCGTTTGGTTCATCGCGCGGGCCCTAAGGCGACGAAGCGTCGAAGAAGGCGCCGTTCTCGAAGGCGCCGGCATCGATGACGGGGCAATCGCCGCCGCCCGGATCGTAGAACCACGTGACGATGTCGCCGCCGACGCTGTCCGGCGTGTGGGCCGAGTTTTGATTGAACTGGTGCGCGACGAGAACCGCGACCGTATGGCAAAACCGCGGGTCGGGCTGCGCGATGGGGCGGATCGGGACCATCACCGGATCGGGGCCCGTCGGGATAATCGGCGTCGGTAGGTCGACGGGCAGCGGGTTCACGGTGGGATCGAAGTCCAGAAACGCATCGTAGTAGAAAGACTGACCCTGCGAGGCCACCTGGACCACGAAGGACCCGCCGTCGGGCCACTCCTGGAGGGGCACTCCAGGCTGCGGCGATACGCCCCCGTAGATGATGGTCGGACGAATGGGCTGCCCCTGATCGGGCAGCGGCGGCGGCGGCACCGCGAGGCAAGCCGCTTGGCCCGCGACGATCGCCAGCGCGGCGATCGCCACGGCGACTCGATGCGCGTTTCGAAGGCGAGGGGTGCGGGCCATGCCGGCTTCAACATAGGCGCCTCCTGCGCCGGCGCTACAGGTCGAACGCCCAGCCGAGGAGCACGTTGCCGAAGAAACCGCCGTACCCTTGCTCGAGCGGCTTGTGAAGGAACGGTTTGCCGCTCGCGTCGTGCAGGATCACGCCGTCTCCGGCGGTCGAGAAAACGTTCGGCCAATACCGGGCGACGAGTCCGATGTTGAATCCCTTCCACACGAAGAAGCGCCACCCGATCTCGCCGCCGACGGTCACGTTCGTGTAGCCCACGTGGTCGGCGGCCGTCGATGCCTCGAAGCGGTGCACTTTGAGATCCGCGAGCACCCAGAGCTCGTCGATCAGGAGAACCCCCACGCCGCCTCCCGTCGTCCAGGGCTCGGCGAGCGTCATGCCCGCGTTTTTCTCGCTCGTGTCGAGGAACGGCGTCGCGTCGAGGCCTTGGCCGTGCGAGTACGTCAAGACGAGGCGCCTGTAGCGAACGTCAATCGCGGCGTTGAATCCGTGCGAGACGACGGGCTGCACGAGGCCAACATCGAACGCGAGCTGCACGCGCTCCGGCTCGTGCGCGCGGAGCCGGAAGACGTGCGATGGAAACTGATCGTCGGGCGCTTTCGGCCCGTGTGCGCGCGTGGGCGCGGGCGGCGCAGGCGTGACCGCGTCGGCCGTTTCGGCCGGCGACGCGGCGCGCGCGACGTGAGGCAGCGAGAGAGCCCACGCGAACACCCATGCTTTCATCCAGGGCGGGAAAGGCCATCGACGGCCAAGGGCAGAGGCGTGCATGTTCGTTCCTTTCGGGGTGGAGTCACCGGTCGGTGACTTATCGTTCGTGGCGACGCGGACCTGAGTCACCTATTGGTGACATAGGACCGAAAAAAAGGGTTACTCGCTGGAAGGGCCGCGGAGCGATCCGAGGACCATGGCTTTCGCGGCCGCTTCGAGCCGCTGCCAGCCCTCTTCGGTGCGCAGGTCGATGCCGTTGAACACGCGAATGCGGCGGGCTCGCAAGAGCAAGTAGTGGACGGAGCTCGCGAAGAGGCCCGCGATGGCGGGCAAGTCGACCCCGGGGGGGACGCCCGCCGCGAGGATCTGCATCAGTAGCAGGCCGCGTCGTTCGCGCACCGCTTCGAGGCGCGCGGTGACTTCGTTCCGCTGCGACAGCTCCCACGCGAGGATCTCTTGCGTGAGAGGCCGCTGCCGGAGCTGGACGATGTAGTGGTGCAGCGCCCGCTCCCAGCGCGCGAGGAACGGCAGCGCCGCGAGTTCGGCGAGCGGTCCTCCGGCCATTTCCTCGACCGTCGGCCAGAACGCGACGCTTTCGGCGTACGCCTCGAGGAGCTCGGGCAGTCCTCCGAAGTAGCGATAAATCAGCGCCTTGTCCGTGCGTGCTTCTTCCGCGACGGCGTTGATGCCCACACGGGAGAAGCCGTCCCGCGCCAAAATCGCGCCGACGGCGTCGACGAGACGGCGCTTCGTGGCATCCACATCGCGGGCGCGCGTCGGATCGCTTCGGTCGGTGCGCCGGCCGGGAGCCGAGCGGGGACGCGAAGCGGGGGCGGGTTTCGCGGGGCGGCTCACGGCGGCACGCGCAGTATGTCACTACATAGTGACTTGTCCAGCTTCCGGGGAGATCGTCGAGTCTGGTGCCGTCGCATCCGGCGCCGTCGCATCCGGCGTTGTCCCATCCGGCGTTGTCCCATCCGGCGCGGAATCTCCGCTGCCGTCCTCGTCGTCGCCGTCCGCCGATGCATCGCCGGCCGGGCACGTGTCGACGTACGGGTTCACGCAAGCGGGGAAGAAATCCGGCGTGACGGTGCATTGCACGAGCGCGACTCCGAGGAGGACGCACCCGAGAAGCCATCCCGCGCGCACGAAGACCGGGCAACCGGATCGAAGCGGAGAGCGAAGCACGCCCCGATCGTAGCAAGCGCCGCCCTGCGGACCGAACGCGCCGAGACCGCTTGCGTCGATCCGCGGCCCGAAAACCGCGCTAACGTGACGCCCGCGCCGAGACGGAAGCCGAGATCCAGACGAAGGCGAGATGAAGGCGAGATGAAGAAGACGAGCGACGCTGTGCGGGTGCACGAGGACGTCGTCGTGCTCGTCCCGGGCTTTCTGGGATTCAGCTTGATCGGGCGCTTCCCCTATTTCGCCGATCGCGTCCCGGCGACGGTGGCCGCGCTGCTCCGTGAGCGGTGGGGGCGCGATCTGGCGCTCGTTCCGGCGACGACCGTTCCGACCGGATCCCTCCGGGCGCGGGTCGAAGAGCTCGGGCGTTTCCTCGCCCGCCTCGAGTCGCTCGGGGGGAAGCGCTTTTACCTGGCCGGTCACAGCACGGGCGGCGTCGACGCGCAGCTCCTCGGGTGCACCGCGCCGTTCTGGGGCGGGGCATGGGAGGCCTACGTCGCCTCCGCGCGCGAGAAAATCCAGTCCGTCGTCACGATCAGCGCGCCCCATCACGGCACTTGCCTCGTGGGGAGCCGCGCCGTCCAGTTCCTGAGCCACCCCAAGCCCTCGGAGCTCGGCGCGTTCCTGAAGGCATGCGCTCCCCTCGTGTCGCTTGCCGGCAAAGACGTGACGCAGATTCGGTCGATCCTCGACCTGGCCCCGCAGCAGTGGCCCGACGCGTGGCGATTCCTGTTCTCGGTCCTGCGCCACCACGAGCTCTTCGAGGAGCTTCGGCCCGAAGCGATGGAGGCCTTGCGCGCGTCCGTCACGGCCGATCCGCGGATCGCGCTCACGTGCTTTGCGACAGGGGCGGACGTGCAGACCGGGCCGGATCGAACGAGCGATGCGTTCTACACGGAGCTCCACGGATTCGGTTGCGACACGGCGCCGAGCGCGCAGGTCGAAGCGAACATCGAACGCCTGTCGGGCGCGCCCGAGCCCCTCTGGATCCGCAGCCCCGAAACGCAGGTGCTCCGGGTCACCGCGGACACGAACGACGGCGTCGTGAACACGGCGCGCCAGATCCTCGACGGCGCGGAGATCGGCGGCGTGGCGGTCGCGGATCACGCCGATGTTCTCGGCGACTATGACCGCATGGACATTGCGACCGGAGAGCCCATGAACACGGGCATCTTCCGCAGCGGGGCCGAATTCGGCGATGACGAATTCGTCGAGCTTTACCGGCGGGTCGCGCGCGCGCTCGATCGGAAGGTGCGATGAGCGCCGGGGCGAACGGATCGCAGGCCGCGCCCGTGCCCGGCCCGGCGAAAGAGCGAGGCGCCACGTCGTTCGAAGCGCCGGAAGTCTACGGGGGCAGGGCCATCGCCCGTATCGTCGGCGCGCTGCCGCCCGTGGAACGCGCGTACTCGCTGGTCCGCTTTTCGATTCTGCGCCCGAAGCTCCTCAGCGTCATGGATCTCCTGCTGCGCGACGAAGGGCGCATTCTCGACGTGGGTTGCGGCTTCGGCCTCTTCGCGGCTTATTTCGGCCAGACGCAGCCTGCGCGCCGGATCGTCGGGGTCGATCCGGACGGGCGGCGCATTCGGATCGCGCGGAAGGTCTGCGAGCGGCTGCACCTCGAGGGCAACACGTTCCTCGAAGGCGACGTGCGGGATGCATCGCTCCAGGGCCCTTTCGAGGCGGCCTACGTGCTCGATGTGATGCACCACTTGCCGCGCGCCGATCAGCGGCCCGTCCTCGAGCGCCTGCGATCGCTACTTGTGCCGGGAGGCCTGCTCGTCGTCAAAGACATCACGACCGAGCCGCGCTTCGGGCTTCTGTTCACGGAGGTCCTCGATCGCCTGATGGTCGGTTGGAACGAGCCCCTCGCGTACCGCCATCACCGCGAATGGGCCGCGATCCTCACCTCGGTCGGCTTCAAAGTCCGCATGGTCCGCGTCCCGGACATCCTGCCGTACCCGCACGTCGTCATCGCCGCGACCAAAGTGTAGGGCCGCAATCCCCGGGAGAATGGTCCCGCGTGGCGATCGGCGCGTCAACCGACCTTTCCGCGAAGAACATCGAGCCGCAGCTTCCAGACGACGGCGACCGCCTCGGCGAAGATCCGCCGGCTCATTTTCGAGCGGCCCGCCGTGCGGTCGACGAACACGATCGGCACTTCTTTCACGCGCATGCCGCGCTTCACCGCGCGGAACGTCGTCTCGATCTGGAACGAGTAGCCGTTCGAGCTCACCGTCTTCAAATCGATCGCCTCGATCGCCCGGCGGGAATACGCCTTGTATCCGCTCGTTAGGTCGTGGACGGACATTCCCAGAATGATGCGCGAATAGAGGCTCCCGCCCTTCGAAATGAAATGCCGCGCCGGCCCCCATCCCTCCACATCGCCCCCGGGAATGTTGCGCGAGCCGATGACGACGTCGTACCCCTCGTCCAGCGCGCGGACGAAGTCGGCCAGGTACGCCGGGTTGTGCGAAAGGTCCGCGTCCATCTCGAAGAAGCGCTCGTACCCCTCGTTCATCCCGCGCGTGAACCCCTCCACGTACGCCGTTCCGAGACCGAGCTTGCCCGCGCGGTGCATCACCCGAACATGGGGGTCGCGGGCGGCGCACGCGTCTGCCAGCGCTCCCGTCCCGTCCGGAGAGTTGTCGTCCACGATGAGAATGTCGGCCGAAGGCAGGGCCTGGCGAACGGAGTCGACGAAACGATTGATGTTTTCCCGTTCGTTGTACGTGGGCGTGACGATGAGCGTGCGCGTCATGAAATGGGAGCCGACGTTACCGCGAAATGGCGGATGAAGCGATACCGCGATCGCGCGCCGCGCATCCCGCCGTTCGCACGCCGCCCCGGGCGCCGTTCGCGCGGGCCGCGTCGGGCGTGCGCGTGGCAAGTTGCCTCTGACGGAGTCAGCATGCCGGCTGGTAAGATGCGGACGTGCCCGTGACGTCCAACCCCGCCCGCGCGTTCGACGCGCGCCTTTCGCACGCTTTCGCGGCCCTGGCCCGCGAACAGCGCGTCAGCAAGGCCTTGCGGGACGTGGGGACGGCTCTCGGGACGACGCTCGATCTCGATCAGCTTCTCGAGCTGATTCTCCAGAAGATCACCGAGGCGCTCGAGGCCGATCGGGCGACGCTTTACTTGCTCGACGAATCGAAGGGGGAGCTCGTCTCGCGCATCGTCCAGGGCGAGGAGATCCACTCGATCCGCCTCAAAGTCGGGCACGGCCTGGCGGGCCACGTCGCGCGGACCGGCAAGCCGCTGCACGTGCCGGACGCCTACCGCGACACGCGCTTCAACGCCGAATGGGACATGATCTCCGGTTACCGCACGCGATCGATCCTCGCGGCGCCGATGAAAAATCACCTCGGACGAACGATCGGCGTCGTCCAGGTGTTGAACAAGAAGCAAGGCGAGTTCAGCGACGACGACGCGGACATTCTGGCGGCGCTGGCCACGCAAGCGGCCGTGAGCATCGACAACTCGCGCCTCTTCATGTCGGTCAACCAGAAGAACATCCAGCTTCTGGACACGAAGGAGCAGCTGGAGCACCGCGTCCACGACTTGAAGCTGCTCTTCGATCTCGAGCACGCGATGGGGCGCGCCACGTCGCTCGAGGAGCTCTTCATGGCGGTGCTCGGCGAAGCGATG
Source organism: Polyangiaceae bacterium (assembly GCA_035482215.1). Classification (GTDB taxonomy): domain Bacteria; phylum Myxococcota_A; class Polyangia; order Polyangiales; family Polyangiaceae; genus Palsa-1150. The sequence continues at coordinate 7,595 of DATHQY010000057.1, forward strand.
CGCGCGTGCGAAGCGCGCATGGGCGCCGTCGCGCTGCGGGACCCGGAAGACGCGACGGGGTCGCTTTTCGTCATCGACGAGCGCGCCAAGAAGCTGAAACGCCTGCCCTATCCCGAGGACGCGGGGCTCATCGGCTGGTCGATACGCAACAACAAAGTGCTCGTCACGACGGACGCCGAGGGCGATCCCCGGCGCGACGAAGAGCTCGATCGGCGCGTGGGCGGTAGCCGCGCGAAGACGGCGCTCGTGATTCCGCTCGACGGCGAGCCGAAGGCCATGGGCGCCATCGCGCTCTACCACAAGCGCGGCGGCCGCCCGTTCAGCGACGAGGACCGCGAGCTCCTGGAGCTCATCGGAGCGAACGTGTCGACGGCGATCCGCCTGCAGCTCTCGCGCGACTCGCGCGAGCGCGAAGAGCGGCTGACGACGATCGGGCGGCTCCTCTCCGGCGTCATCCACGACTTGAAGACGCCGCTCACGGTCATCAGCGGGTACGTGCAGCTGATGCAGTCGTCGACCGACGCGGCGGAGCGCGAAGAGTACGCGGGCCTCATCTTGCGGCAGTTCGATCACATCGGCGCGATGCAGCGCGAGGTGCTCGAGTTCGCGCGCGGCGAGAAGAGCATCCTCGTTCGCAAGGTCTACCTGCAGAAGTTCTTCGACGACGTTCGCACGGAGCTCGAGGGGGACCTCGCGAAGCGCGGGGTGGAGCTCGTCGTCGACGTGCAAGAGCGGGGGACGGCCCGCTTCGACGAGGGGAAGATCCTCCGGGTCGTGCACAACCTGGCGCGCAATGCGGCGGAGGCCATGGGCCACCCGGGCGGCAAGTTCGTGATCAAAGTGACGCGCGACAAGACCGACCGCGCGCTCCTTCTCTCGTTCTCGGACACCGGGCCCGGCATTCCGAAGGAGATCGAGCACCGGCTGTTCCAGTCGTTCGTCACGAGCGGCAAGAAAGGCGGCACGGGCCTGGGCTTGGCGATCGTGAAGAAGATCGTCGAAGAGCACGGGGGAACCATCACCGTGCAATCCTCCAGTCGCGGGGCGACGTTCAAGCTGCGCCTCCCGCAGCCGCCGCCGTGAACACGAAACCGGCTCGTGGGTCTCTCCGGGCGAGTCGGAAGGGCGCTTGCGGGCGACGCGTGGGCGTTCTGGCGGCTCGGCTCCTCGGGACGAGCGCGGCGTTGACGGTAGCCACCATCACCGGTTCGCCGCGTGCGGATGGAATCGCCCCCCCGTGGGTTGCCGAGGGCGACGTCCCGCCGCCGTCCTGGGCACGCACCGTGGCTCCGAAGCACGACGACGGAGGCCGTCCCGGCGATCTGGAGCTCTTCGTCGGCCCGAGCCGCGCGAGCGGCAAGCGCGGCGTGACGGCCGTGGGCGCGACGCTGCCTTTCTTCGGCGAGCGGCGCGGGGCCGGTTGCTCCTCGCCGTGGTGGCTCGTCGGTCCCCTCGCGTGGACCTGCGCGGACGACGCCGATCTCACGGCGGCGGAGCCGATCGCGCCGCTACGCCAGGTCGACGCGCTGGGGCTCTCCGCGCAGTACTACTTCGTGACCTCGCGGGGCGCCGACGCATACGACACCGTCGAGGACGCGGAGAGCGGCTCTCCGAATCGGGAGCTCGACGGCGGCTGGGGCGTCGCGGTCACGGCCGAGCAGGCCGGCCGCGTCGTGCCGAGCGAACGCTGGGCGCATACGACGCACGGGCTGTGGATCGCGATGAGCAACCTGGGAGCGGCGCGTCCCTCCGCGTTTCACGGCGAGGCCCTCGAGGAGGGCAAGCTCGATTTCGCATGGGTGACGGCCGATCGGGCCGGCGTGTGGCCCGACCCCAAAGCCAAAGGCAAGCCGTCGTCGCAGCACGCGCGCTTCGAACGCGTTCCCGTGCTCGAGGGGCCCGAGTCGACGGACGCGGGCGTGGGCGCCGGCGGTGCGGGCGCGCCTGGAATGGTCCGCGTGGGCGACGGCGCATGGATGCAGGCGCGCGATCTCGCGCGGCCCAGCGTCGCCGCGCCCCCGGCGGAGGTCGTACGGCCCGGCGAGCACTGGATCGACGTGGACCTCGCCACGCAGACGCTGGTCGCCTACGAGGGCGCGCGGCCCGTCTACGCCACGCTCGTCTCGAGCGGCCGCGGCGCGCCGAGGACGCCGAGCGCGACCCCCACCGGCGTGCATCGCGTCTGGGTGAAGATTCTCGCGTCGGACATGGGCAACGCCGCCCGCGACGACGAGGAGCACTACTCGCTGGAAGACGTGCCTTACGTGCAGTTCTTCGACAGCTCCGTCGCTCTCCACGGCACCTACTGGCACGGCGACTTCGGCCACGTCCGGAGCCACGGCTGCGTGAACCTGGCCCCCCTCGATGCGCAATGGCTGTTCGCCTTTACCGAGCCGCACCTGCCGGTCGGCTGGGTCGCCGTGTATCCAACCGTGATGGACGAGGGAAGCGTCGTACGTGTTCGCTCGAGCGCCACCCCCGAGGCGGCGCTATCGCCGGGCCCTGCGAGCCCGGCGAATCGTTAGAGCGGAGATCAGCCCGCGGCGATGTTGCGGAGCCAGAACGCGATGACGAAGCCGATGAGGACGAGCGACTCGATGAGCGCGAGGCCGAGGATCATCGGCGTCTGAATCCGCGCCGACGCGCCGGGATTGCGCGAGATGCCTTCGAGTGCCGCAGCCGCCGCGCGGCCCTGGCCGAGCGCGCCGCCGAGGACGGCCAGACCGATGGCGAGGCCGGCCCCGATCGAAGCCCACGAGCGGACGTCGAAAATGTTGGAGCCCGCCTTGTCGTCCTGCGCGAACGCTGCGAGCGGAACGAGGAAAGAGGCGGCGAACGCGAACGCCGCAAGGGCGAGCTTCTTCGAGGTCGACATCGTCAGTGACTCCTTAGCTTGAACGGAGATGGGTCTTTACGGCTAGCCGTGATCCGGCCGGCCCTCTTAGTCTGAAAATCGCACCGCTTCTAGGGGAAAAGGCACCGGTTCGCCAGGGGCCGCCGCACGGGCTCGCGGCCACGAATGTCAGAAACCCGCACCCGCAGCGTGCGCGGCGCCTTCGCCGTGGCCTTTGTGATCGGCGTCATGCTCGTCGTGCTCGGTCGCGAGCGTGATGTAGATCGACGTGAGAATACAGAAAACGAGCACCTGCACGACACACACGAGCGTGCTCAGAATGAGCACCGGGACGGGTAGAAAAAGGGCGATCATTCCCAGCGCAATTGTCACGAGGAGGTGGTCGACCGCCATGTTCAGCATCAGACGAATGCTGAGGGTCATCGGCCGGATGCAGAGCGAAAACGTCTCGACGACGAAAAGTAGCAGATTGACCGGGACGAGCGGCCAGCCGAGCCACGGACCGAACAGGTGCTTGAAGTACCCGAGTCCGTTCGCTTGAATGCCGTAATAGTTGAACATCACGAAGACGATGGCGGCGCAGCCGAGCGTGATGTTCCAGTTCGACGTGGGCGGCGTGAAGCCGGGAATCAGCCCGAGGACGTTGCCGAAAATGATGAAAAGCGACAGGGCGCCGACGAGCGGGAAGTACTGCTTCGCGCGCTTCGGACCCATCATGTCCTTCATCAGGCCGTACCAGTAGCCGATCCAGATTTCGAAGAACGTTCGCAGCGTGAGCTTCGCCTCGGGGATGACCGCCTGCTCGCGATTCGCGAGGGCCGGCCGCACCGCGAAGACGAGCACGAGAATCAGCAGCATCACGGCCACGCTCGCGGTGAGCGGCTCGGCGCCGTGCGCGTCGACGGGGCGGTGGCCGAGAAACGTGTCGCCGAAGACGCTCATGTTGCGAGCGAGCTCGGGAAACATCGCGAGGAGATAATTGAAAAAGGACGTGTGCTCGGGCATGGGCCGTCAGGGGTGTTCTTCTACGGAGGCGGCGTTTCTATCGCTCACGAGCGAGCCGATGGCAATCCCGAAAGGCAGAGAAAGAAGGCCGACCAGCATCGGAAGGGGCGCGACGAGGGCGTGACGCATGAGCAGCCACACGACGCTCAGGAGCGCAAGCATCTTCAGCGCGGCGACCAGACCCCAGGCCGCGCGGCCACGCCCGGGTGCCTGCGGCGCCGGGGCTCCGGGCGATGGTTCCGACGGCAAAAGGGACGTGACGACTTTGGTCATCACCCAGAGATTGCCCGCTGCGACGAGCGCGCCGATGGCCACGGAAATGGCTGCGCCGCTACCGAACAGGGCAAACGCGGGAAGCGTCAATGCGGCGCCGGTCAGAAGGACCGCGCGGAGCGAAACGCCGAGACGCGCGGATGCCTCAGTGCGAAGGCCCGGAGCTTCCGCCGTCGGGATCGTCGCGCTTGCCCCCGTCGGCGCCGGGCTCGGTGGAGGAGCCGCCGTCATCGGGCTTGTATAGCCACCCTTCGTCGACGGTCCAGCGACGCGCCCCGGGGGGCAGCGGGTCGTTCGCCTCGGCGCGCTCGATGTCGCGCTGCATCCCCTGCGCGGTCTTGAACAGGTTGTAAAAGCCGACGCTCACGCCGATGAGGAACCCGACGACCAGGCCCCAGCCGCTTCCGTGGCCGTACCGCCCGTCCCACCAGTGGCCGATCCCGGAGCAAATGAGGATCGTGAGTACGAACTCGATCCCGACGCTCCCGTAGCGGCCGATGTCTTTCCAGGGACGGGCCATCGAAAACGCGATCCTCGCCTATGATGGCCTCGCCCTCGTGCCGGCGCAGGTCTTTCTTCAGGGTCAACCGCAAAGAATGAGGTTCTTCTCGCGAATCGCCGCTGTTCGGGTCGGCGCCGCCTGCATCGTGGGGAGCCTGAGCCGCGCGGCGGTCGCCCAGACGGCCGCGCCGCCGCCCCCGCCGCCTCCTCCCGGGGTCGCGCCGCCGCCGCCGGCCGCGCCGCCGCCCCCGCCGCCTGCGCCGTCCGCCTCTTCGCCGCCATTGCCGTCGCCGTCGGCGCTTACCTTGTACGTGCCGCCACCGGCACCGCCCGTGCGCGCACCCTGGTACGCGATGTGGCTGGGCGCGCGCCTCGGCGTGCTCGCTTACGGCGGCGGCGTTTACGTCAACAGCGCCAAGACCGGCGACGTCGAGACGACCGGCAACTTCGTCGGCACCGGGCCGGCGCTCGAGATCGACGCGGGCGCGCGCCTCGGCAAGCGCTACATCCCGTACGTCGGGTTCGAGCTCGGTCTCATGCAAGCCGGCCATCGTTTCGACGGCGTCAGCGCCGGCGCCAACACGATCTTTGCGGGCGGGGGATTCCGCTACATCGCGGGGGATCCCGACAATATCGCCTTCCTCGGCGACGTCTCGTTCGGCATCCGGAGGCTTCAGGTCGCCAGCGAAGGTTCGAGCTGGAGCACCACCGCCATCGAGATCTTCCGCCTTGGGCTCGGCGTCGAAATCCGATTGTCGTCCACGCTCACCGTCTCGCCCGCGATCACCTTGTCGGGCGGGACTTTCACGAACACGAACGGGAACGTTCGCTTCGGCCCCAACCAAGGTGACCAGCAAACATCGCCCCCGTTCGCGAACGGCGCGAGCATCCCCCAATCCGACCAGACCAGCTACTACGCGGTGGTCGTCGGGTGCGGCATGCACTTCGACCTCTTCGCGCAAGGCGCCGAGAGAAGAGAGTGAGATTCCCGGCGTCTTGGCTTGGGTGGTCCCGACCGGATCTTCGCGGACGCGATGCTACCCGAGGCGTGCGACGGCGTCGGCGCGCTCGGCGAGGACCCGTTCGAGCACGGGGCGCAGTCCGGCGAACGCTCTCGCGCGATGGCTCACCCGATTCTTCGCGTCGGCGCCGAGCTCGGCCATCGTCTTGCCTTCGTCTCTCACGACGAAGAGCGGATCGTACCCGAAGCCGCCGGACCCGCGCGGCGTCCGGGTGATGGCGCCTTCGCATGCGCCTTCCACGATCGAAGGCGCGCCGGCGGCAAACGGATCGACCAGCGCGAGCACGCACCGAAACCGCGCCGTGAGACCGCGCTCGCCCGCGATGATCGTCGAGACGTGGTCGGCGTCCGAAGCCGCGCCGTCGGCCGACGGCACGAGCGCCTCGAGCGCCGCGAGCAGCGCGGCGTTGTTCTCGGCATCGGTCGCGCGCTCGTGGGCGAAGCGCGCGCTGCGAACGCCAGGGCGCCCCTGCAGCGCGTCCACTTCGAGGCCCGAATCGTCGGCCAAAGACAGCATGTTCGTCGCGCGGGCGACGGCGCGCGCTTTCTTCAGCGCGTTCTCGGCGAACGTGGCGCCGTCTTCCACGACGAGCGGCGGATCGGCCAGGAGCTCGCCCACGCCATGCACTTCGAGGGGAAGATCCGCCAGCAGCGCGCGGAGCTCTTCGAGCTTGCCCCGGTTGTGCGTCGCGACGACGAGCCGGTTCGGATACGGGCGCGCGCCGGCGTTCATCCGTGCCCGGCGGCCGTGATGGCAGCGAGGTTAACGCCCGCACCTGCGAGCACGTCGCGCTGCATCTGCGCGAGCTTCGCGATGCCCGCGAGCGCCAGATCGACCATCGCGTCCACGTCGCGCCGGGGCACGGGCTCGCCCTCCGCCGTCCCCTGGATTTCGACGATCTTGCCGGTCGCCGTGGCGACCACGTTGAGATCGACGCGCGCCGTCGAGTCTTCCACGTAGCAGAGATCCAGCGCGAATCCGGCTTCGCCGAGGTGGCCGACGCTCGTCGCCGCGATCGGCTCGCGGAGCGCGCTCACGCCCACTTTCGCGAGCGCCAGCGCGAGCGCCACGAAGCCGCCCGTGACCGAGGCCGTGCGCGTCCCACCGTCGGCTTCGAGGACGTCGCAATCGACCGTGATCGTGCGAAGACCGAGCTTGCGCAGGTCGATCGCCGCGCGCAGCGCGCGCCCGACGAGGCGCTGGATCTCCTGCGTGCGCCCGTTCGGGGCCTTGCCCCTCCCGTCGCGGTCCTGCCGCCTCGGGTTGGCGCGCGGGTGCATCTGGTATTCCGCCGTCAGCCAGCCTTGCCCTTTGCCTTCGAGGAACGGAGGCACCTTCTCGTCGATCGAGGCGGTGCACAAGACGACGGTACCGCCCGTTCGATACAGCACCGAACCTTCGGACGGACGGTGGAAGTGCGGAACCATTTCGATGGGGCGAAGCGCGTCGAGGGCGCGCCCGCCGGCGCGGGTCGTGGGGGGCATGGGCTAGGGCGTCTTTAGCATGCACGCCGGGCGACGCGTGCCAGGACCCGGCGGATCGCTCCGTCGTTCGAGCGTTCCGTTCGAACGAGCTCCGCTCTAGAAGGAGCGCGCGGGAGCGAGCGGCAGCGCGATGCGAAAGAGCGTGCCGCCGCCCGTCCGCGGCTCGCACGTGACCGTCCCTCCGTGCGCCTCGACGATGTGGCGCGTGATGGCCAGGCCGAGGCCCGTGCCTTCGCCTTTCGTCGAAAAGAACGGATCGAACACGCGCGGGCGGATCTCTTCGGGGATCCCGCCCCCGCGATCGGCGACTTCCACGACGACGCTCATTCCTTTCGCCGCGACGCGTACGTCGATCGGGCCGCCGTTCGGCGTCGCCTCGCGCGCGTTGCGCAGCAGGTTGAGGAGCGCTTGCCGCAGCTGGGCTTCGTCGAAGAGCGTCGGCGGCAAGTCCGGCTCGACGTCGAGCGTCACGGTGCAATCTGCCCCCTCGATCTCGGGGCGCGCGAAGGCCACGACGTCGCGCACCGTCGCCGTGACGTCGTCGGCTTCCATGCGGGGCTGCGGAAGGCGGGCGACGCGCAGGTACTCCTCGCTGAGGTGCTCGAGGCGCTGCACTTCGCGGGCGATCGCCGCGAGGAGGTTCGTCACTTCGCTGCGCCCGCGCGCGGCCCCGTTCTGCGCAAGCTCTTCTTCGAGGAGCTCCACGTTGAGGCCCATGGCCGACAGCGGGTTGCGGATCTCGTGCGTGACGTGCGCCGCCATCTTGCCGATCGCCGCGAGCCGTTCGTTGGAGAGCGCCAGCGCCTGCGCGCGCGAGACGCCCGCGACCATCGTCTCGAACGCCGCCTCGAGCTGGCCGATCTCGTCGTCGCTCGGCTCGACGGGGCGCGCCGTGAGGTCGCCGCTCTCGACGGCCTGCGCGCGCCGCGTCATCCGCGCGAGCGGCGCGAGGAGGCGCCGCACGTGGAACGACACGACGAGCCCCACCGCGAAGGTCAGCGCGGCCAGCACGGCGAGCATCTCGATCGAACGAAGCTCGCGCGTTCGCGCGGCCGAGGACAGCTCGTCGATCGACGCGTTGAGGTGCGTCGCCATCACGCGCAGGCGCCGGTCGGCGTCGTGCTCGACCGCGCCGAGCGAAAGGATCGTGCGGTTGACGCCGTCGTGATCCGCGCTCGCGAGGGCGGCGAAGAGGCGCTCGAAGAGGGGCCGGTCGCCGTCGAGCGCGGCTTCGATGGCGTCGAGCTCCGCCGCGAGCTCTCCCGCGAGCGCGCGCGTGTGGTCGCTGCCGACGGCCGCCAGCGTCTGCGTCACGGCGGTGCGGGTCTCCACGAACATCGTCCGCCGCGCGCCGGCCAGCGTGTCGAGCAAGACGCGGATCGACCCCGGCTCGCGCTCGTCGGGGATTCCGTCGACCAGCGTCGAGAGCGTCGTTTGCGCCGCCCGGAGTTGCGCGAGTCGCATCGCGACGGGCACGTAGCCGCGCGCGAGCTCGACGCTGTCGTCCGCCGCTCGCCGCTGCGCCACGATGCCCCATCCGAGCGTGACGGCAAAGGCGACGACCGTGATCGCGAACGAGGCGAGGACGCGGCTGGCGACGGTCTTGCGCGGCTTCATCGCGAGCACTCAGCGTGCGACGGCGGGCGCGCGCTCACGCTCGCCGAACACCGCCGTGCCGACGCGGACGATCGTCGCGCCGCACGCGATGGCGACGTCGAGGTCCGCCGTCATCCCCATCGAGAGCTCGGGCAGAACGGCCGCCCCGCCGTGCAGGTTGCGGAGGAGCGCGAGCGTCTCGAAGGTCTTCTTCGCGACGGCGAGATCGCCCGCGGGCGGTACGGTCATCAGCCCCGAGAGGTGCAGCGCCGGGTCGTCCTGGATCGCGCGGACGACCTCCGCGATCTCGCTCGGCGCCGCGCCGGACTTCTGCGGCTCGCCGCCCACGTTCACTTCGATCAGCACGGGCATCGGCGAAGTCCGCTCTTTCGCGGCTCGTTTGCCGAGCTCGCGTGCGAGCGCCGTGCTGTCGACCGTATGCACGACGTGCGCGTGCTTGGCCGCGATCTTCGCCTTGTTGCTTTGCAAGTGCCCGATGAAGTGCCACTCGATCCCTTGCAGATCCGCGAGCGCCTCCGCCTTGGCCGCGAGCTCCTGCGCGTAGTTCTCGCCGAACGCGCGCTGGCCCGCGGCGTACGCCGCGCGCACGGCTTCGACGGGTTTCGTCTTCGACACGGCGACGAGCTTCACCGACGCGGGATCGCGCCCGGCGGCACGGGCCGCACGCGCGATCGCGGAGTGCACCTCGACGAGCCGCGCCGCCACGCTCACGCGCGCCTCGGCTTTCTCGACACGCGCGCGTGCCAGACCATCGTGTCGCTCTCGCGGGTCAGCGGCCCGCCGGCGAAGTCGCCGAACAGCGCTTCGACGTCGAATCCGTTGTAGTGGAGCAGCGCTTCCCACTCCTGCGGGAAGAACTGGCGGTGCGCGAGGGGCGTCATCCACGCGGCCTCCGGATCGCCCTCCGGCTCGAACTCCATCGCCACGAAGAGGACTTGCCGCACCGGGTCGTAATCGAACCGTTCGCGGTTCTTCACCCGGATGCCGGCCGTCGGGTGCCGAAAACGCGGCGCGTGGAACGGGCGGGACGGCGGCCGCGCGAGATCCGCGGGCGTCGGCATCGACAGGTCGACGACGAAATGGCCCCCGGGCAGGAGATGCTCGCGGACCCGCGCCAAGAACTGCTCGACGTCGGCGCGCGCATAGAGGTGGAGCGCCGCGTTGAACGGAGCCACGACGAGCGGAAAGCGGCGGCCGAGCTTCGTCCGCCGCATGTCGCCCCGGCGGAGCCGCACGCGACGCCGCACGTCCGCGGGCTCCTCCTTCAGCCGCTCGCGCAAGTCCGCGAGCATCGGCGCGCTGTGATCGATCCCGCTGACCTCGACGCCGTGCCGCGCGATGGGTACGGCGATGCGGCCGTTGCCGACGCCGTACTCGAGCACCGGCCCCCCCGCGCGTTCGGCGAGCGTCACGTAATACGCGACGTCGTCGATCCGGTTGCGGTACGTCGCGGTGTAGTACGCGGCGTCTTCGTAATGAGCGAGCGAACCCGCTTCGAGCTCGCGATCGCGGCGCGATCGCGTGCGGATCAACCGAACTCGCGGCGGCTGGTCTCCTCGATGTATTCCTGGACCGCCTCGATGCTCGGCCGATCGTAGTGCACCTTGCCGGTCGCGATCTCGCGGAGCGCCGTGACCGCCGCCTTGTTCTTCGAGTGCACGAGCGGGGTCGCGCCCTTCATCAAGACGCGCGTGCGCTGGGCCGCGAGGACGACCAATGCGAAACGGTTTTCCTCGCGCTCGAGGCAGTCTTCGACGGTGACACGGGCCATGGTGCTCCTCTGGGGCCGCCGACCCGTCCATGCGGACGAGCGGCTTCTGCCGAAACGGGGACGGGAGCCTACTTTGGCCACGTGCGTCCTGCAAGTCGCTCGCCAGGGTCTAGCATAAGCCCGTGAGGCGAGCCGGATGACGCGGGATGGCCAGGGCGACGGCGCGCGCGAAAGCGACGACGACGTCGCGCCGGGAGGGCTCGACGTCAGCCCGGACAGCGACGGCGAAGGCTCGCAGAGCGAGGACGTCGCGCCTTTTCGCTCTGCCGTGGCCTCGGCTTGGTGGCAGCGCATTCTCTTCGAGCCGGCCCAGTACGAACTCACGCGCTTCGCCGTCCTGCGCCTCCTCGGCTTCGTCTACTTCGTCGCGTTCGGGTCGCTCGCGCTGCAGGTGCTGCCGCTCTACGGCTCGCACGGGCTCGCGCCGATCGCGATGGATCTCCCTTCGCTTCGCGAACAGGTCGGCGCGAGCGCGTACTGGCGCTTCCCCACGCTGTTCTGGTTCGGCGCCCCCGACGGCGCGCTGATCGCGGGAGCCGTCGGCGGCACGCTGCTCTCGCTCGCGGTCCTCGCCGGCGTGACCAACGGCGGCGTCCTCCTCGCGCTGTGGGTCCTCTACGGCTCCTACGTGCACGGCACGCGGTACTTCTATTGGTACGGCTGGGAGATGCAGCTCCTCGAAACGGGGCTGCTCGCCGTGTTCATGTGCCCGTGGCGGACCGTGCGCCCGTGGCCGGCCGAACGCGTCCCGGTCATCACGATCTGGCTTCTCAAGTGGATCGTGTTCCGCGTCATGGTGGGCTCGGCGCTCATCAAGCTCCGCGGAGATCCTTGCTGGCGAGACCTCACGTGCCTCGACTACCACTTCGAGACCCAGCCGAATCCGAACCCGCTGTCGCCGTTCTTCCACTTCGCGCCGCACGCCGTGCACGCCGCGGGCATCGTCTTCACGCACTTCGTCGAGCTCGTCGTCCCCTGGTTCGCCTTCGGCACGCGCCGCATCCGGCACGCCGCCGGCGTGCTCCTCGTGCTGCTGCAAGTGACGCTGATCGCGAGCGGCAATCTCTCCTTCCTCAACTGGCTGACGATCGTGCCCGCGCTCGCGTGCTTCGACGACACGGCGTACGCGTCTCTTCTCCGCTTCGTTCGGTCGGTGGCGGCTCGCGTTCGCGGCGAGGCTCGTCCGGTGACGTATCCGGTGCCAGGTCCGGCGACGCGCCCCGCCTCGCGGCCCATGGCAATCGCTGCAGCCGTGTACGGCGTGCTCGTGGCCATCCTGAGCGTGCCGGTCGTGCTCAATCTCCTGTCGTCCGAACAGGAGATGAACGCGTCGTTCGAGCCGCTCGACCTCGTCAACACGTACGGCGCGTTCGGCAGCGTCGATCGAACGCGAAACGAGCTGATTCTCGAAGGCTCGAGCGCCGAAACCCTCCCGGCGGAAGGCGACTGGCGCGAATACGAGCTGCCGTGCATGCCTGGCGACCCGAAACGCCGGCCCTGCCTCGTGAGCCCGTACCAGCATCGACTCGACTGGCAGATGTGGTTCGTCGGCAACAGCATGGCGCAAGGCGCCGTCGTCGAGGGCGACCCCTGGTTCGTGCATCTTCTCTGGCAGCTTCTGTCGGGCGAGCCTGCGGCCAAGCACTTGCTCGCGGTCGACCCGTTTCCCAACGCGCCGCCGCGCTGGATTCGCGGCGTGCTCTATCGCTACGAGTTCGCTCCGCTCGGCAATCGCGACGGGGCTTGGTGGACGCGCCAGCGGCTCCGCGTCGTTCTCCGGCCCATCACGAAGGACGACTCGCTTTTGCGCGCTTACGTCGAGGCCCAAGGCTGGCCCGACCGCTAATATGCCCCGCGAACGACGATGAAATCGCTTTTGAGCCTGAACTTCACGAGCGAGATGCTCGGGATCCCGCTCGCCGTGGCTCTGCTCATCGTGGCGGTCCTGCTCTTGCCACGGAGCGCGCGCATTCCCGCCCGCCAGGGCGCGGTCTCGCTCGGGCTTTCGATCGTCTGCGGCACATTGCGCCTGCTCTTTCCCGCGGACCTCGTCATCTCGCGCGCGCTGCTCTTCGCCGCCACGTTCTTTTTGCTCGCCTCGATGGGTCGGAGCATCGTGCTCATCGCGCTCGACGTCGTCGTGGAGCGGCGCTCCGCGCGGACGACGCCGCGCATTTTTCGCGACTTGTCGACCGGCGTCACCTACCTCGTCGTCGGCCTCGTCGCGCTCCGGGCCATCGACGTCGAACCGGGCTCGATCCTGACCACGTCCGCGCTCCTCACCGCCGTCGTCGGCCTCGCGATGCAGGACACGCTCGGCAATCTGGTGTCCGGGCTCGCGCTCCAGATGCAGCGGCCGTTCGACGTCGGCGATTGGATCGAGGTCGGGTCCGGCGAGCAGGCCGGGCGCGTGACCGAAGTCACCTGGCGCGCGACCACGGTGATGACGCTCGACCACGTCGAGGTCATCCTTCCGAACGCGAACCTCGCGAAGGCCGCGATCCGCAACTATTCGCGCCCGTCGCCGATCTCGCGCCGCCGCATCGTCGTCGGCGTCAGCTATGCCGCCGCCCCGCACGACGTGCACGCGGCGCTGGTCGCCGCCGCGCGCGAAGTGCAGGGCGTCCTCGCCAACCCGCCGCCGTCGTCGCGCAATCGCGCGTTTGCCGACAGCGCCGTCGAGTACGAGCTCTTCTTCTTCATCGACGATTTCAGCATTGCGCCGCGCCTCGACGGCGCCGTGCGCGACCGCGTGTATTACGCGCTCGCGCGCGCGGGCATCGAGATCCCTTATCCGACGCGAACGGTGCACGCGTTGCCGCCGCCCGATATGGCCGCGACCCGCCGGGAAGAAACGGCACGCTTCGCGAAGGCGATCGCGGCGCTCGATCTTGCCCAGCCGCTGCCGGAGGACGCGCGGCTATTTCTCGCCGAGCGCGCGCACCTTCGCATCTACGGCCCTGGCGAAGCCATCGTGCGGCAAGGCGACTCGAGCGACGAGCTGTTCATCATCGAGAGCGGATTGGTCAGCATCGAGATCCGGCACGAGACGCCGGCGCTCCCGCCTCAAGTCGCGGGGGCGCTCGCTGCAGCGCAGGCGGGGGCGGCGGGGGCGTCCGGGCTCGTCGGCGGTGCTGCGGCGACCCCCCTCGGCACATCGACGTCGCCGGTCACAAACCAACGAACCGTGCCGCCTCCTCGCGCGCACGAGGTCGCGGAGCTCGGCGCCGGCCAATGCTTCGGTGAGATGGGCCTCCTCACCGGTGAAAAGCGCGCCGCCACGGTGCGCGCGAAGAAGATCTGTCGCCTGGTCGTCGTCGATCACGAGTCGTTTCACGGTGTGCTCGCCGCGCATCCGGAGGTCGTCGAACGCATGGGCCTTCTCCTCGCGTCACGACAGGCCGCGCTCGACGCCGCCGCCACGACGCGCGTGGCGACGCCCGCGCCCGAGGAGCGTTCGCGTCGGTTCATCAGCCAGATTCGCGAGTTCTTCAAGCTCGTGTAGCTTGACGGCGGGTCCGATTGTGGCCACAATCGGACATGGGCTTGGCTCTCACCACGAACTTGCGCGGATCGTGCGAGAGTGACGGCCATGACGAAGACCCTCATGTTCAAACTCCGTCTCGATGATGCCGATCGCGAGCGGCTCGATCGGGTGGCCGAGCATTATTCGGCGCCCGCGGCGACCGTGATCCGCATTCTCATCAAAAAAGAGTTCGACGCGTTGGGTTTGGCCGCAGCGACGCCGGCTCGGCGCATGCCCGAGGCGCCCGCGGCGACCACCGTCCGCCGTCGGCGGCCCGCCCCGCTCATTCCGACCGCGGAATCGTTCGTCTCGCACGGAGCGCACATGCTTTCGGAGTCGCCGCGGAAGGCTCCGGCGAAAAAGAAACGTCGCCGATCTTCATGAACGAATCGCGCCGGCAACGGCTGGACCCCGTCCCGGCGCATGGCCCCAACCCGTCTCGAAAGAAGAGGAGGAACGAATGGAAAGTAGCATGCCCGGTCACGGCGAGATGCGCTTTGCGCGTTGCAGCGAGGTGGCCGATGGGAACTGATCGCGCGGCTGACGACGTGGCGCTTCCGCCCCGCCCTCGCCGATACGTCGGCATGGCCGACGCCGTGACGTCCGAAGAGCGCCGGCGGGCGCTCGAGGCCATGGCGTTCGATGCGGACCCCGCCAAGCGCCGCCTCGAACCGATGCTACTTGGCACCGTCGGCCTCGCGTCGATCGATCCGCCGGGTGAGCGCTACGAAGGAGAAGGCAACGAGCTCGCGGTCGTCATCGCGCGCGAAGCCGCGGATCACGCGTTCGAGACACGCGTCCTCGCGCAAGCCGCGATTGAAGTGTGGTCCGTCGGCAGCGAGGGGAGCGCTGCGAGCCGAACGGCGCTCTTGCGAGCCACGGGCGCATTCTTGCTGCACGACGCCGCCACGTGGATCGCGCTCGGAACGCGCGTCACGAATCCGTCCGGCGGGACCGAGGCGCCGCGCGATCCATCGTCGGGGCAAGCTCCGCCGGTCGCGGTCGAGCCATCCGGGCGGGAAGACGAGGAGCCCCAAAAGAACAAATAGGGCCCCTGGCGCGAACCAAAGGAACGCCCCCGTGCCGAGCGATCGGCCGGGGGCGAGATCGAACGCTGGGAGGAGCAGCGTCGATACCTCTCACACGTCGCAGTCGGGGGCAGAGTTAAGAGTTCTCTCTTGATCGGATCCGGTCCGAACAGAAAATCGTATTCAGGTTCAATCACTTAGCGCTTTTCTCGCGCACGGATTGCCGGCGGCGGGATCGCGGGCGAAGAACGGAGCTCCTCCTCACCTGGGTGAGCGACGTGTCGGATACGTCCACCGCCTCGCCTACCCCCCAACCCGAGAGAAAATGGATGAAGGCAGCCACCCGCGTTTCGCGTCTCGCCCGTACGACAAGCGTTTCTGCGTTCTGCGCCGCCCTCGGCGTAGTCGCGTGCGGCACCGCGCAAGAAGGCACGACGGCGCAAGAACAACAGGCGCTCGCGGCATCGGGTGGCTCCGGCGCGCTTTCGTTCCCGTCCGATTGGACGCAGGGCTATTGCGCGAACGTCAACCTCACCAACACGGGCAGCACGAAGACGACCGGGTGGACTGCGACGATCGCGTTGAACCAGTCGACTCTGCAGAACCTTTGGAACGGCACACCGTCCGTGTCCAACGGCACGCTGACGGTCACGAACGTGTCGAGCAACGGGGTCATCGCGCCCGGCGCGACGACGTCGTTCGGCTTCTGCGGGAACGCGACGGGCACGAACTACCACCCGACACTGGTTTCGGTCGCGCTGGTGGGTAGCGGGGGCGGCACGAGCGGCACGTCGGGGTCCGGCACGGGCACTTCGGGCTCCACGAGCGGTACCGGCGGTAGCGGCACGTCGGCCGGATCAAGCACGGGGACCGGCACGAAGACGGGCACTGGCACGAGTACGGGCACGGGCACGGGCACGGGAACTGGCACCGGAACCGGCACGAGCACCGGAACCGGCAGCGGAACGGGAACCGGCAGCGGTACGAGCACGAGCCCCGCCGCGTGCACCTGGGGCACGGCGAACAACGGCGATGCGTCCTTCACCTGGTATTACTTCGGCCAGGGCACCTCGAAGGGCCCGAACGGCGAGTACCTGACGGCCTGTGGCTACTCGGGGACCGAGAGCGGAATGACGGATAGCGTTTCGAACATCGCGAATACCGGACTCGCGAAGAGCACGTACTTTGCGGCAATTCCCGGGTCGAACAACTTCAATACCGTGAACGACTGCGGCGCGTGCGTCGAGATCACGAACGGGACCAAGAAGATCATCGCCACGATCATCGACGAGTGCCCGACCGACAACGGCCAGAACCCTTTGTGCACGCAGACCGGGCACCTCGATCTGAGCCATCAGGCCTGGCAGGATCTCGGCTACAGCACCGGCGATCCGAGCGGGACGACGTGGAAGTTCATCGCGTGCCCCGTCACGGGCAACATCCAGGCATTGCCGAAGTCGGGAAATACCGATCAGGTCTATTTGCAGAACACTCTATTGCCCATTGCGTCGGTCACCGTCAACGGCAACGCGGCGACGCATCTTTCCTACGGGGTGTGGTCGCTCAACGGGACGAGCGTCGCGGGCGCGACGCTGACGATGACGGACGTGGAGGGGCACGTCGTCACCGCCAAGGTACCAACCGCCGGCGGCGACCTCGGCGTCCAATTCCCCTCGCCGGGGACCTGCGACTGACGGCCGATCCTGCTGAGGGGCCGAGCGCGGGCTTTGTCGGGCCCGGCGGGTGTGGCATCTTCGGGCGGACCCTCTGGAGGAGTGTCCGAGTGGTTTAAGGAACCGGTTTTGAAAACCGGCGTGGTCGTAAGGCCACCGTGGGTTCGAATCCCTCCTCCTCCGCTGATGCGCTTGGCGCTCCCCAGACCCTCGATGCGTGGATCGGCGCCGGTCCTCGGGTTCTTCGCGACGGCCATCCTCGTGGGGATCACCTGGGGCCTGCCGTCGTCGGACACGTGGGCAGCGGATTCGATCTCGCCACGATCGTGCGGCTTGGGCGCGATCGCGCAGACCTATTGGCCGGGCCATTTCCACACGTACCCGCCGCTCCATATGGCGATCCTCACCGTCCTGTCGCTCCCGTGGATGGGGCTCGCGGCCGCGCGCGCAGGGACGGGCGCCGGCGCGCTGGCCGCGGAGCTCATCAAGCCGCTCTACATGACCGGAATCGAAGCCAGCGCGCGCGCCGTCGCCGCCGCGATGGCGCTCGGAATCGTCGTCCAGACGATTCGCTTGTGGACACGCCTCTGGAATCCGCGGGTGGGCGTGGTCGCGGGCGCCGTGGTCGCGCTGAATTCGACGCTCGTCTATTACGCGCATACCGGCAATCTGGAAGTGCCGTATCTCTTTTGGCTGACGTGGGCGCTCGTCGAGATGGACCGCGTCATGGCCGGCGAACCGCGCGAGCGCCCGGCGCTCCTCCTCGCGGCCGCCGCCGTGCTTACGAAAGACCAGGCCGCGGCGGCGCTCCTCTTGCCGCTGCCGCTGGCTCTCCTCGTCGTGCCGTGGGTCCTACGCCGCGCGTCGCCGGCGCGTCGCTCGCTCGTGACGGCCGCGGCCATCGCCGCCGTGGCGTACGCGCTCGTCTCGGGCGCGGTCACGAACCCCGTGGGCTTCGCGCGCCGCATCGCATTTCTGCTCGGACCGGCGAGCCAGACGTGGGCCGGGTATCCGCACACGGCTCCTGGCGCGCTGTCGCTCGCGCGCGATGCGCTCCTTGCCACGCCGCATTTCTCGTCCTGGCCCGTGGCCCTCGCGGCGATCGCCGGGCTCATTCTCGCCGCGAAAGCCGCGCCCGCGCCCTTTCGCCTTCGCCGTCTCGTGCCCTTCGCCGCCGCTGTCTCGTTCGCCGTCTTCTTCACGTTGGGCGCGCGCCGCAGCGAGGACCGCTTCTTGTTGCCGGAGAGCCTCGGCTTCTTCCCCTACGCCGCCGTCGCCTTCGGCGCCGCGTGGGATCGCTGGGCTTCCCCCCGCCTCGTCTTCGTCGGCATGGCCGCAGCGGCCTTCACGCCCGCGCTTCTCGCCGTCGCATCCGTCGACGCCACGCTCCTCGCCGACTCCCGCTACGACGCGGAGCGCTTTCTCCAGCGCATGCAGAAAGGAGCACACGTCGTCGTCTACGGCGGTCCGATCTTCCTTCCGCGCATCCCTTCGAGCCTCGTGGCCGAGCGGCTCGGAATCGAACCCATCGCGGACCGGCAGGCGATCGCCGGCATCACGGACGTCGTCGATCCCGCGATGAACCCGCGTTCGCGATCGCCGGCGGCCATCGTCCTGTCGACGGAGCTCAGCACTCCGGCCGTGATCGAGCCGCCGTCGGCATCGAAGCCGTTCGGCCTGATGCAGTACGCCGACGCGAAGTCGCACGGGCTGTTTCGCTCGCTGTTCGACGGTAGCCTCGGCTACGTGCGCGTCCTCCGTGCCGAATGCACGCTTCCGGACCCGCTCGAGTGCCGCAACATCCACGACTCGACCGGCCGCGAAGTCTGGATTTACATGCGCGACGTTCGTCTCATCCCGCGATGACGACGATCTTTTCGCGCGCCTCCCCGGAGTCGATCAGCCGGTGGGCGGCGACGACCTCGTCGAACGAAGGCGCCCACGCGAACCGCGACCCTGTCGCGCGTGGCCTTGGCAGCGACGCAAAAGCTCGAGCCGGTCCGAACGGACGAGCGCGCGCATGTTCGACGCAAGGCTCGAAGGCGCCAGCGGCGAAGAAGGGCCGCGCATCGTCTCGGCGATCCGATAGAGCTCCGTGACTTCGTCGGCCGCGCGCGCGAGCCTCGCCGGGTGAGGGCGCATCCGCTGCCCGCCAACACCTCCTCGGCCGCCGTCTCGTCGCCGGTTGCGGCGGCTTTCGCCTTCTCGGCGAGGTCGGCGGCCCCGGCGTCTTGTCGTGTCGTTGCGGTCATCGGAAGGTTAGAGACGCGAGGCCGTGCTTTTGTGACCGACGATCCCACCTCTCGTCCGGCGGCTCAATGGAGCTGGCGAGACGCCGTGACCCGCCTCGGCGCCGGTGCGCGAGTCCCTTTGCCTCGATCGATCTGCCGATTTTCCTCGATCGGGCTTGCCCGTCGGCGTCCGCATACCGCTCGTAGGAAACACCGCGAACCTCGCTGAGGGGAGCCGTCGCGAGCGCCGTTTCCCGGAGGGGAGGGCAACGGCATCCACGCCCGGCGAGCCTTCGAGGGAGTTACCTATGAACATCAACAGCCTCTTCGGGAGC
>DATHQY010000058.1:0-2416 GCA_035482215.1 Polyangiaceae bacterium
GAACACGAGGTCGGCGCCGGCGCGCGCCACGGCGATCGGACCGCGATCCGGTCGCTCGCGGCAAACGAGCGCGGGCTCGTTCATCTGGGCGGGGCCCAACGCGTGGTCGAGCGCGCGCGTCAAGGCGGTGTACGCATGGACGGTCCGCTCGTCCTTCGTCTTCCCTGGATCGTAGCGGAGCCTCCAAGCGAAAGCCGTTTGGCGATCGTTCGTGATCAGAACGCCGCGATCGCCTCCCCAACCGCTACTCGTTTCCGCGGCTGCGTTGGGGGCCATCCATTCTTCGAAGGCGATGCGTACGCCGATCTCTCCTTCGGAGTCCTCGTCGGCGACGCGCCAGGCGGAGCCGAGCGTCGCGAACGGAGGCGCGCTCACGGCGAGCGGCGGCTCGTGGGCGAGCCATTTGTCGACGTGAAGGATCTGCTCGGTCGTCGTGGGCGGATCGTCCCATGCGCGATCGACCTCGCTCCATCCGCCACGACGGCGGAGCGCGTCGACGAAGAGGGTGCCGTAGATGTACGGCGCGGAGAGGGAGCCGCGCATCACTTGCGGGGCGTTCGCGCCGGGCCCTTGGCTCATTCCCGCGCGGATCTGGGCGACGAAGACGTCCTCCGGAAGGTCGAGCGCGCTCCTACCGCTTCCGGGCGCGGCGATTTGGAGCATGACGTCGAACATGGCGCTCGTCGCGTCGCCCTCGGCGAGGGCGCTGACGGCCTCCGACCGATCGCCGTCGCCGGCCTTGTACTTCGCGCGCTGCTCGAGGTTCCAGTGCTGGTCCTGGAGCGCATGGACTAGCTCATGGGCGAGGGTGGCGGTCGCCTCGTCGTCACCGAGATCCCGCGCCATGTACATGCTGCCGTCCGCCGGCTCGTAGTACCCCGCCAGCTGATCCTCGAGGAGCTGGTATTCGGCCGCTTCGTAGTCGAACTGCGTAGGGACGAAACCGAAGAGCGACAAGGCGAGCCCCTCGTCGCGGATGGCTTCCGGGGGAAGTTCGCGTGCCACGTGGGCCTTCACCCGTGCGATGAGGGCGGCCCTGTCGAGCTGGACGCCCGGCACGGTCTTGGTGGAGGAAAGGCCGCGCGCCGCCTCGACCCGTCGAAGCATGCGCTCGACGAGGCGGCTCTCCGCATTTCTTCTCGCGTCCGCTTTCGAGTCCGCGCTCGTCTTGCCGCCGCCGTCCGTAATGCCGGCCGCGGCGATCGGGGGCGACGCGCCGTCGCCCAATGGCGGCGACGGCGAGGCCTGGGTGGGCGCCGCGGCGACAGCCTGCGGCACCGGCGAGCCCCCGCATGATAGGCCGAGAAGCAGGCTTGCGAGGCTGCAGAGACCGAGGCGTCCGAGCACAGAAGAAGATCCCTTGGTCACGCGCGCAGTCCCAGCCCGCGGGCAGCTTCGGCTCGGAGCCCCGCGATGGCGTCGGAGTAGCTCTGCTCGTTGAATACGGCGCTGCCGGCGACGAGGACGCGCGCCCCCGCCTCGACCGCATGCGCCGCCGTGTCATGCGCGATACCGCCGTCGATCTCGAGCGCCACTGGGCGGCCCGCGCGGTCGATCATCTCGCGGATGGCGCGCACTTTCGGGAGCACTTCAGGCAAGAACGCTTGCCCGCCGAAGCCGGGGTTGACGCTCATCACGAGCACGAGATCGACGGCGCCCATGACGTACCGGATCGTCTCTTCGCTGGTCGACGGATTCAGAACCACTCCCGCGCGTTTTCCGAGCTGGTGGATCTGTTGGATGGTCCGATTGAGATGCGGGCAGGTCTCGACGTGGACGCTCAGGCGGTCGGCTCCAGCGTGTGCGAAATCCTCCAGGTATTTCTCCGGCTCGACAATCATCAGGTGCACGTCGAGGGGCAGCCGCGTCGCCTTCCGAATGGCTTTGACGACGGGCGGCCCGAGCGTGATGTTGGGGACGTAGCGGCCATCCATCACGTCGACGTGAATCCAATCGGCTCCTGCGGCTTCGACGGCGCGCACCTCCTCGGCGAGGCGGCCGAAGTCAGCGGACAAGATTGACGGCGCGACCAGGACTTCGTTGCCGGCGGGGCTCACGCATCGAACACGTACGGATGGTTCGTCGCGCGTCAAGGGCCCCGCCCGCTTCTCTCGCGCGCAGTAGACCGCGACGGTGTTGCGCCATCCGGAAAAAGGGACGACGCTGGGGGCGACATGAACGTGCGCGGCGCCACCAAGGCCGATTTCGATCGTATCGTCGAGGTGATCGACCATTGGTGGGGCGGGCCCATCGGCACGTTCGCCCATCCAGTTTTCTTCTACGAGCTCGGGGAAGGCGCGCTCGTGGTGGAACAGGGGTCGGACATCATCGGGTTTCTTTTCGGATTCGTCGTGCCCGGTGTCGACGGCGAACCGCGAACGGGAGACGGTGCGGTTCGAACGGGGTACGTTCATCT
>DATHQY010000059.1:0-5347 GCA_035482215.1 Polyangiaceae bacterium
CGCCGGCGCGAGCGAAATGGTGTCTCTGCGGACCGGCCCGGAGCCGGCGCTCGCACCCAGCGCAGCAGGCCCGGTGAAAGGGCTCGGCGTCGTCGGCGATCCGGAGTCCGGACGGGTGGCTCTTCAATGGACTCCAGATTCCAAGGCGACACGCTATCGGTTGGAGATTCGGAAGCACGAGAGCGATGGCGATTGGCAAACGGCGAAAATGGTGAGCGAAGCACGCAGCCAAATAGGAGGTCTTCAACCCGACACCGAATACGACATCCGCGTCATTGCCGTCGACAACGATGCGATCGATGCGCCCGCGACGGAGACGTCCATTCGCACGGCGCGCAGGATCCCGGCTTGGTCCGATCTCGTGACCGACGACAGCAACGAATCCCAGGTCGACGTCTCTCGCGTGCAGATGCTGGTTTTTACTCTTATTTCGGCGGTATTCGTCGGCCTGAAAATTCTCCAAAGCGGCACGATTCCCCCGATCCCTGATTCGTACGTAGCTCTCATGGGGATCAGCAACGGCCTCTACTTGGCCGCGAAGTTCACCGGTCGATAGCTCTCGCCCCCGGACCCCCGGCGCGTTGCCACCTTAGCGGACCCTCAGCGGTATCAATCACGCGACCGGAAAAACGAACCGGAGGCGAGCCCAGACCCCTGATCGGGGGGGCGCCCTCCCGCTCTCGTTTTTGGACATCATTGTCCGGTCGCTCGGCGAACGCTTACGTCAGACCATTTTGCCGTGGCCGGTGTCTGCATTGCGACTGCGACGGGGATGCCGGTGCGGGCGAAGGCGGGGTCACCGCCGGTGCGGCAGCCACCGCCGGCGCCGTGACCGGTGTCACCACGACTCCGGTCACGTTCCCTTTCACGCCTGCCTTTTGCTTTGTGCTCAGACTCAGCTTTCGCCGTTTACGCGGGCTTCTTTCGCATTCCTAGACTTGCCACGTGATCCCCCCTGCGCGTACCGGGACATGCCGTCTCCTGCTCTTCGCAGTTTGCGCGCTCTTTGGGAAGAGACCTTCCGCCGCGGCCTGATATCACCACGAGGCGTTCCACCGGTTCTTCTCGCGCGGGACGTGGAGTCCGGACCTGCTCGGTCGCTGGATCTTCTCGCGCATTCAGGTCTTCGCCTTCGGTCGCTGCTGGGTGACGCTTGCAGTACTCGTGCGCGTGCCGTTCTCGGCGCGCACCTGGCGAGCCTCCTCGAACGACCGCCCGGGCTCGACGAGGCGGCCCTCGTCGACGAAAACGTCGACCTCGTGTTGCGCTATCTCGTGCGATGAAGCACGCCTTCATGGGGTGGAGTCGCCGTGGAGGTCGCGCGACGCTCGATCCCGTCGGCAAAGGCCGCATCCCTCGTCTCCGGCGTTGCGTGAAGGTTTCAAGACACTCTACGTATGAGCCACTCGTCTGAATCGGGCGCCCGCAGGGACGAACGGGCTGGCCCCTGTGTGCGATGCGAGTAACGTGGAGGCGCGATGGTGACCCAGAAGCGGCGTCCCGTCGTATGGCTCGTCGACGACAGCCCTCTCGAGCGCGAGCTCTCGCGGCGCGCCCTCGCGGCTGACTTCGACGTCGAGGTCTTTTCGGCCGGACTCGCGATGCTCGAGCGCATCGCGACCGGCGGTGCGCCGGCGACGCTCGTGCTGGACTGGCATATGCCCGACCTCTCGGGTTTGGATATTTGCCTGTTTTTGCGAAAGTCGTTCGATCGCGCGAGTTTGCCGATTCTGATTCTCACCGCGACCGGAGAGCGCGACGCGTTGCTGACGGGCCTGGACGCGGGCGCGAATGATTATGTCCAAAAGCCCTTCAATTCCGGCGAGCTCCGCGCGCGGGTGTCCACCCTCGTCGAGCGCAAGGAGCAGAACGATCAGTTCCTACTGGATGCCGCTCTACGCGAACGGTTCATCGGGATCTTGGGGCATGACCTGCGCCAGCCGCTCAACACGTTCGCGCTCGGAACGCGCGCTCTCCTCGGTCAGGGTCTCTCCGAGCCCCAAAAGAAGACCGTCCAGCGGCTGGCCAACGCGGCGGATCGCATGAAACGCATGATCTCGGACATGCTGGACCTCACGCAGAGTCGCGCGGGCGGGGGCTTGCTCATTCATCGGCTGAACGTCGATTTGCGCGAGCCGTGCCTAACGCTCGTGGAGGAGCTGCGTCTCGGACATCCCGAGTCGACGATCGACTTCGTGGCGACGGGAGAAACGCGCGGCCTCTACGACAGCGATCGCTTCATGCAAATGTGCACGAACCTCATCGCGAACGCGCTCGAACACGGGCGCCATGGCGAGCCCATCGCGGTCTCCCTCGAGGGCGACTCCGAGGACGTGACGCTCACCGTGGAAAACCACGGCGAGCCCATCGCGTCCGACCTTCTGCCCCATTTGTTCGACCCTTTTCGTCGCGGGTCGGTCCCCGGCCGCGCCGGCCTCGGGCTCGGCCTATTCATCGTCGATCAGATTGCCCGCAGCCACGAAGGCTTCGTTCGCGCCTCGAGTAACCCCGAGACGACGACCTTCGTGGTGACCCTGCCGCGCAAGCCGGGATCGCTACGGCCCGCCCCGGAGAACGCGCCGGCCTGAACCGCGACGGCCGGCGCACGACCTCCGCGGATCGGGCCACCTCGTTCAGCGCGTATTCGTGTCGCGTCCCAGCGCGTGCTCGAGCTTCACCCGTCCGATTCGCGCGGCGACCTTCGCGTTCAGCAAGTCGAAGCGCGCATTCGTCAGGTCCCTCTCCGCATCGGTCAACGTGGTCGACGTCCCGCGGCCATTGGTGAAGAGCTCGCGCGCCACCCGGTAGGCCTCCTGCGCGCTCGCGAGTTCCCGCGCGCTCGTCTCCAGCGAGAAGTCCGCTTCCTGGACCGCTTGCCACGACTGCACCACCTCGACGTCGATGTTGTCCTTCACGACTTGGCGATTGGCCACGATCTGGCTCACCTTCGATTCCGCGTCCTTCACCGCTCCGCCCGTCGTCACCGTGTCGTTCGGCGACCACGTGACCTGCGCACCGAGGTCCCAGCTCCCGAACCAGGTATTCGTCTGCGGAAAGAGGCGCTGATTGGGGTTCGCGAGAATCCCGTCCGCGAACGCGCTGAGGTTCGGGTAGTTGCCTCCCTTCGTGTACGACACGAGCTCGCGCGCTGATTCGGCGTTCGCGTTGGCGCTCCGGATCTCCGCGCGGTTCGTGAGGGCCTCGCGCGTCCACTCCTTCACGTTCCCCTGCACGGGCGGCACCGCCCCTTCGAGGTCTTCGGCGGGGACGAGCGACTCGCCCTCGGGCGCGTGAATCGCGACGCGGAGCTGCTCCTCGGTCAAGTCCGATAGGTTCTTCGCGCGATCGAGCGCGAGCTCCGCGGACGCGACGTTCGTCTCCGCGCGGAGAACGTCGGCCTTCGACGCGTTGCCGACCGCAAACTGGTTTTGCGCGTCGCGGTAGTGCGTCTTCTGGTCATCGAGGGTGAGCACGGCGACGACGACGCCGGCCCGCGCCCCGAGCCAGTTGTAGTACGCGATCTTGCCGTTCGACGCGGACGATGCGCGCGCGCTGAGGACGTCCCACCGTGCGGCTTCCTGGGATCGGGTGGCCGCCGTGTAATTCTGATTGGTCCGCGCGAGATAATCGCTGATGGGGACCGTGAGCGTCGCCTGGAAGAGCCAGTTGTTCAGGACGACGGGGAACGAGAGGGGCACCGACTGGAGGCCCAGGGCGGCAAGTGAGCCCGCCGGGGCGTTCGGGTTGGGAGCGCCCTCGACGACGATGTTTCCCAGGTCCGGCGGCGTCAAAGGACTGAGGCGCGTGTACTTGCCGATGCCCGAGAGCCGCGGAAGAAACGCTGCCCACGCTTCGTCCACGCGGGCGGTGGCGCCGCGCAGCGCTTCTTCGTTCGCCTTCGCGTTGTAGCTCGTGGCCGCCGCGCGCTCACCCACTTGCTCCGCGGTCAAGCCGCCCGCATGGACTTCGAGAAGCTCCCTGGGCGGCGGGGTCATGGTGGTATCCGGCGGCGGAGGCACGGTCGCCGGCGCGAGAGCCGTCCCCGGGGTGGCAGGCTGCGTGGCAGGCGCCGTCCCCGGCGTACCCGGCTGCGCGACCGGCGACGCCCCCGCGGGCGGCGCGGTCGCATCCCCCGGAGCCGCCTCCGCGACGGCCGCCGAAGCCACCGAGAACAAGATCCCCGCCATCACGACGCTTCCCCGAGCGACGCTCTTCCTCCTGACGACTGTCCGCATCCAAATCCGTCCTTTCGAACCCGTTTCGCGATCCGTTCCGCCAACCGTTCCCAAGATGAGTGCGCGCAGCCTAATGCAAGCCGCCCCCGATGCGATCCGTTATGCTCGCACCGTGGAGCGGCAAACGGCCGACGAGGTGTGGACCCGCATCGAAGCGGCCGTGCGCGCCGAGCCCGGCGGCGTCATCGCCACCGACGGCGACGGTACGCTCTGGACGGGGGACGTCGGAGAAGACCTGTTTCACGCGTTTCTCGACCTCGGGCGCATCGAGCCGTCTTCGGACGACGCGATTCGCCAAACTGCACGGGACCACGCTCTTTCCGATGCAGGAACCGCCCTGGAGGTCGCGCGCAGGATTTACGCCGCCTATTTCGACGGCCAGTTCCCCGAAGAGCGTGTCTGCGAACTGATGGTGTGGTGCTTCGCGGGATGGCGGAGGGACGAAGTGCGCGCCTTCGCGCGCGCCGCCGTCGACAAAGGCAGCCTCGCCGCGCGGCTGCACCGCGAAGTGCTCTCGGTTCTCGACCGCGCACGCGCGGGCGGCATCGAAGTCGTCCTCGTCAGCGCATCGCCCGAGGTCGTCGTCGTGGAAGCCGGGACGCGCGTCGGCTTCGCGCCGGGGGACGTCGTCGCCGCACGCCCGTGCTTCGAAGGCGATTGCATGCTTCCAGGCGTGCACCGGCCCATTCCGTACGGCGACGGCAAAGTCATTCGCCTGCGCGAAAAAGTTCCCGCGAGCCGCCCGCTCTACGCCGCGTTCGGCGACAACGCGTTCGACGTGGCCATGCTCGCGAGCGCGCGCGTGCCCGTCGCCGTCCGTCCCAAAGTGCGCCTCCGCGATCGCGCTGCGGCCGTGCCCGGCCTCGTGGAGCTCGTCCCGCAATAACCGCGCGCCCGCGGTGCTATTCTGAACGAACCCATGGAGTTCGAGCTCACCGAAGAGCAGCGCCTAATCCGCGAAACGGCAAGGGACTTCGCCGCGCGCGCGATCGCCCCGAAGGCCGCGGAGCTCGACAAGTCGGGCCGCTGGCCGACCGAGATCGTGAAGCGCCTGGGCGAGCTCGGCTTTCTCGGCGTCGCCATCCCGGAGGAGTACGGCGGCGCCGGCCTCG
>DATHQY010000060.1:0-2384 GCA_035482215.1 Polyangiaceae bacterium
CCGAAGCGGAGCAAGCCGCCGAGGCGCGAATCGCGCTCGAAAAGGACCACGTCATGCCCCGCGCGCGCGAGCTGCTGGGCGCACGCGAGCCCGGCGGGACCGGAGCCGACCACCGCGACGCGCTTGCCGGTGCGGACCGCGGAGAGCTGCGGCGTGAGGGAGCCGTGCGCGAAGATCGCGTCCGAAATCGAGCGCTCGACCGTCTTGATCGTGACCGGCTCGTCGCGGATGTTCAGCGTGCACGACGCCTCGCACGGCGCAGGGCACACCCGCCCCGTCACTTCGGGGAAGTTGTTCGTCGCGAGGAGTCGGCGCGTCGCTTCCTCGAGCTTGCCCCGGTAGACGAGGTCATTCCACTCGGGGATCAGGTTCCCGAGCGGGCAGCCCTGGTGGCAGAACGGGATGCCGCAGTCCATGCAGCGCGCCGCCTGCGCCTTCACGTCGTCGGCCGACGCGTGGACCGTGATCTCGCGCCAGTCGCGAACTCGCTCTTCGACGGGACGCTCGTCCTCCTCGACGCGCGTCGTCTTCAAAAAGCCTCTCGGATCACCCATGAGCGCCGGCCACTTTCCCTGCGTTCTGCTGCGCGCGCGACTGGAGCACGCGGCGCCATTCGTGCGGCATCACTTTGACGAATCGACGCTTGGACCACGTCGACAGCACGTAGCGTGCGCGAGCGCTCCGCGTGTGCTCTTCGTGCTCTTTGACGAGGCGCTGCACGAGCTCTTCGTCCTCGGGCGTGAGCGGCTCGAGATCGACCATCGCCTTGCTCACGCGGCCGGCGAGCATGCGCTCGTCGTCGAGCACGAACGCGAGACCCCCGCTCATTCCGGCGGCAAAGTTTCGCCCAGTGGGGCCCAGCACGACGACGGTTCCGCCGGTCATGTACTCGCACCCGTGATCGCCGACGCCCTCCACGACCGACACGGCGCCGCTGTTGCGAACCGCGAATCGTTCGCCCGCGCGCCCGGCGAAGAAGGCCTTGCCCGTCGTCGCGCCGTACAGGCACGTGTTGCCGATGATGACGTTCTCGTGCGCCTTGAACGACGAGCGCGCCGGCGGCCGTACCGCGAGAACACCGCCGGACAGGCTCTTGCCGACGTAGTCGTTCGCGTCGCCTTCCAGCACGAGCAGCATCCCGCGCGTGGCGAACGCACCGAAGCTCTGGCCCGCGGTGCCCGTCGCCTCGATCACGATCGTGCCTTCGCGCAGGCCTTCTGCCCCGTACTTGCGGGCGAGCTCGCCCGCGAGCCGGGCGCCGAACGCACGGTCGGCGTTGCAGAGCTGGATCTGCATGGTGGTCGGCTCGCCGTACTTCAGGCTGAGGCGCGTTCCCTCGAGGAGGGCTTCGTCCGTCGGCCGGGCTTGCGAGAGGAGATCCTCGCCCGCAGGAGCGTCCATCGTCTCCTTGGGAAGGAACGAATCTTCGGGGTTGACCGGCGTCAGAAGCTCGCGAAAGTCGAGCAAGCGCGCCTTAGGGTGCGACGTCTCGCGCGGAATGACGCACTCGCTGTGGCCGACCATCTCGCTCAGCGTTGCGAAGCCGAGCGACGCCATGATGGTACGAAGCTCCTCGGCGACGAAGAAGAAGAAGTTGATCACGTGCTCGGGCGTGCCCTGGAAGCGCGCGCGAAGAACGGGATCCTGCGTCGCCACGCCCACCGGACACGTATTGAGGTGGCACTTGCGCATCATGATGCAACCGCTCGCGACGAGCGGCGCCGTGGCGAACCCGAACTCGTCGGCGCCGAGGAGCGCGGCGAACGCCACGTCGCGGCCGGTCTTCAGCTGGCCGTCCGCCTGGATGCGTACGCGCGAGCGAAGGCCGTTCAGCGCGAGCACATGGTGTGTCTCGGCGAGGCCGAGCTCCCACGGCGTGCCCGCGTGCTGGATCGACGACAGCGGCGACGCGCCCGTGCCGCCGTCGTGTCCCGCGATCTGGATCGTATCGGCCTTCGCTTTCGCGACGCCCGCTGCGATCGTGCCGACGCCCGTTTCGCTCACGAGTTTGACGCTTACGCGCGCCCGCGGATTGACCGCCTTGAGGTCGTAGATGAGCTGCGCGAGGTCTTCGATCGAGTAGATGTCGTGGTGCGGCGGTGGCGAGATCAGCGTGACGCCGGGCACCGAGTGCCGTACGCGAGCAATGTGCTCGTCGACTTTGTGGCCCGGGAGCTGACCGCCCTCGCCGGGCTTGGCGCCCTGCGCGATCTTGATCTGGAGCTCGTCCGCGTTGACGAGGTAGTGCGCCGTGACACCGAAGCGCGCGCTCGCGACTTGCTTGATCGCGCTCCGCTTGCTGTCGCCGTTGGGCAACGGCACGAAACGCGCTTCGTCTTCGCCCCCCTCGCCGCTGTTCGACCGGCCGCCGATGCGGTTCATCG
>DATHQY010000061.1:0-8669 GCA_035482215.1 Polyangiaceae bacterium
GGAGCACATAGCTGTGCACTCCAGCGGGACCGAGGCGCCGCGCGAGCTCCTTCGTGAAGAGCACGTTGGCGAGCTTCGAAACGCCGTATTCATGCACCCCCGTGATCGATTTCGTGCGCTGGCGGACCGCGTCGAAGTCGATCCCGGACACGTCGTAATGCGCCTGGCTCGACACGTTGACGATCCGCGCGCGATCGGCGCGGCGAAGCGCCGGGTAAAGAAGCATCGTGAGAAGAAAGTGGCCGAGGTGATTCGTGCCGAACGCGAGCTCGAATCCGTCGCGCGTCAAACCGCGTTGCCCGGCCATGCCCGCATTGTTGACGAGGCGATCGATCGGCCGCGCGATCCCGAGGATCCTGGCCGCCGCCGCGCGGACGGACTCGAGCGACGAGAGATCGAGAGGCACGAACTCGGCGGAGCCGTTGCCGCAGGCGCGAATCTCGTCCAGCACCGGCCGCGTCTTCTCCTCCGAGCGGCATCCGAGCACGAGAGACGCCCCGCGGCGCGCGAGCGCGATCGCCGTCGCCCGGCCGATTCCCGTGTTCGCCCCGGTCACGACGATGAAGGTCCCCTCGAGATCGCGCTCCACGCTCGCCATTTCGCGCCGTCCTCCGCTCGCCTATTCTAGCCGGCCCATGACCGCCCCGAGCGAGAACGCAGCGACCCTCCTCGTTTCTTGCCCGGACCGCAAAGGAATCGTCGCCGCCCTCGCCCAGCTCCTTTACGGCCACGGCGCGAACATTCTCGACGCCGATCAACACACGGACACCCTCGCCGGCCAATTTTTTCAACGTATCCGCTTCGACTTGACCGAAATGCACACCGATCGCGTCGCGATCGAAAAGGCGATCGCCGAAGTCTCGGGGCGGCTCGGCATGACGCACAAGCTCTCGTACGCCAATCGGCCCAAGAACGTCGCCATCTTCGTCTCGCGCTACGGCCACTGCCTGCACGATCTGCTCTTCCGGCATCGCCTCGGCGAATTCGATTGTGCGATCCGCCTCATCGTCGCCAATCATCCCGACATGGAGGAGGTCGCAAAACAATACGACGTTCCGTTCCACCTGATCCCGGTCGCGCCCGACACGAAGGCCGCGGCCGAAGCCGCCCAGCTCCGCCTTCTCGCGGAGAACGAGATCGATCTGGTGGTCCTTGCCCGCTACATGCAAGTCGTCTCGGATGATTTCGTCGGGCGATACCCGAATCGCATCATCAACATTCACCACTCCTTTCTCCCGGCCTTCATCGGGCAAAAGCCGTATCACCAGGCCCACCGCCGCGGCGTGAAGCTCATCGGCGCGACCGCGCACTACGCCACGGCCGCGCTCGACGAAGGGCCGATCATCGAGCAGGACGTCGCGCGCATTTCGCACAAGGACAGCGTGGAGGACCTGATTCGCAAAGGACGGGACCTCGAGAAGATCGTCCTGGCGCGCGCATTCCGGCTGCACCTCGAAGACCGGCTCCTCGTCTACGGGAACAAGAGCGTCGTCTTCGATTGACGCGCAGGCGTCGGGCTACGCCCGCTCGTCGAACAGGCGCTGCAAGCGCCCCACGGCGGCCGGCATGGCGCGCACGCGGAGACGCGTTCCCTGCTCGTCGTACTCCTCGGCGATGACGCGCGCCGCTTCGTAGACCTGACCGAGAAGGGATTGCTTCGAGTACGGCACGAGGACTTCGGCGTCGATCATCGATTGCTCGAAGAAGCCGATGAGGGTGCTCCGGAGCGCGGCGACGTCGGCGGGATCGTGCGCCGAGAGAATGATCGGATCCTCGGCCGCGAAGCGGTGGCGGATCGCGCGGCGTTGCTCGGGGGACAGGCCGTCGGCCTTGTTGAAGAGGAGACGCCTGGGCACCGCGTCCGCCCCGATGTCCGCGAGGACGTCGCGGGTGACTTCGAGCTGCGTGAGGTACGTGGGATCGGTCGCGTCGACCACGTACAGCAAGAGAGCCGCTTCGAGGGCTTCGTCGAGGGTCGATCGGAACGAGGCGACGAGGTCGTGCGGAAGCTTCTTGATGAAACCGACCGTGTCGCTCAACAAGATGCGCGGCTTGGTCTCCGGCTGCAGCGCGCGCACGGTCGTATCGAGCGTCGCGAAGAGCTTGTCCTCGACGAGGACTTGGCTGCCCGTCAGCGCGCGCATCAGCGACGATTTGCCCGCGTTCGTGTAGCCGACGAGCGCGACGCGCAGTTGGTCGCGGCGCGCGTGACGCCGCTGGTCCTGCTCTTTCTGCACGGCGACGAGCTGCTCGCGAAGCTCCGCGATGCGGTCGCGGATCTTGCGCCGATCGAGCTCGATCGCGGCTTCGCCCGTGCCCTTTCCGCGCTGCCGTTCCTTGCCGCCGGGCGCCTCGCGAAGGCGGGGCGCGACATAGTTCAAGCGCGCGATTTCGACCTGTAGCTGCGCCTGCCGGCTGCGGGCATGCCGGTGGAAGATGTCCACGATGACGCCCGTGCGATCGAGCACCTCGGCGCCCGTCGCCCGCTCGAGGTTGCGCGCCTGGCTCGGCGTGATCTCGTGATCGACGACGACCATGGCCGGCCGGCCGGTCGCGCCGCCTTCCTCGCCCGCGTCGTCGTCGTCATCGGCGGAGCCCTCGGCACCGGAGCCGTGCGGCGCCTTCGTGTCCTCGCGTGCCGCGGCCCATTTCGCGTTTGCACGGGCCTTGGTCTTCACTTCCTTCGCGCCGGTCGGCACGACGCCGCGCCCACCCGTCAAATCCGCCAGCTCCTTCAGCTTGCCTTCCCCGAGCACTGCGGCGGCCGACAGGGCGTCCCGTTTCTGGGTCACGGTCGCGGCAACGTCGTAGCCGAGAGTCTGGGTCAGGCGCGAAAGCTCCGCGAGGTCGGACTCGTGCTCCTCGTCGGTGACGCCGGGAAGTTGCACCCCGACGAGCACCGCCGACGGTCGGGCGGCTCGAACGGCGGGGGCGGGTTCGTGGGCGTCGTTGCGAGGCATGCCGGCGAGCTGCGTAGCACGCCAGCCGTCAGAGACGAATCTGCATTCCGAGCTCCACCACGCGGCCCGGGGGCAACCCGAAATACGCCGTCGCCGGCACCGCATTCCTCGCGATGAACGAGAAGAGGCGCTTTCGCCAGGGATGCATGCGCGCCTCGCCCGATGGGAGCAGGGTTTCTCGCCCGAGGAAGTAGCTCACACGGTCCAGCGCGAGTGGCACTCCCTTCAACGTGCAGTCGGTGAGCGCTCGTGGAATGTCCGGGCTCTCCATGAATCCATAGCGGACGGTGACCCGGAAGAAGTTCTCTCCGAGCGGCTCGGCGCGAACGCGTTCGTCGGCGTGGGCCTCCGGAACGTGAAGACCGGTCACCGTCAGCAGCACGACTTGCTCGTGCAACGTCTGGCTGTGTTTCAGGTAGTGCAGAAGGACGGGCGGCACTCCGTCCGCACTCGACGCCATGAACACCGCCGTCCCTTTCACACGAATGGGCTTGTGCGCGGCCAGATCCTTGAGAAAGAGATCCATCGGGAAGGCGGCATCGGCCAAGCTCGTCGCAAGGTAGCGGCGCCCCGTATGCCAGGTCGTCATGACGAGGAACACGACCGAAGCGAGCAGGATCGGAAACCACCCGCCCTCGAGAATCTTGGCGGACGTCGCGAAAAAGAACGCCAGGTCGACGAGCAGAAACGCGGTGCAGAGAGGCATCGCTCGCCAGACGGGCCATTTCCACGTTCGCGTGACCACGAAGTAGTACGTGATCGTGGTGATGGCCATCGTGCCGGTCACCGCGATGCCGTAAGCCGCCGCGAGCGCGCTCGAGCTCTTGAAGGACAGCACCAACCCGACGCAGGCGCAGAGGAGGAGCGTGTTGACCTCGGGTACGTAGATTTGCCCCTCGGTCTCTTTCGACGTGTGCACGATCGTGACGCGCGGAAAATACCCGAGCTGCACCGCTTGCTGCGTGAGCGAGTACGCGCCCGAGATCAAGGCTTGCGATGCGACCACCGTGGCCGCGGTCGCGAGGAGCACCATCGGGTAGAGAGCCCACGGCGGGACGAGCGCGTAAAACGGATTTCCGGCGAGCTCCGGGTGCCGCAGGAGCAAGGACCCTTGCCCGAAGTAACTCAAGAAGAGCGACGGAAGGACGACGAGAAACCATGATCGGCGAATCGGCGCTGCGCCGAAGTGGCCCATGTCCGCGTAGAGCGCTTCGGCCCCGGTGATGGCGAGAACGACGCCGCCAAGCACGAAGAAGCCGTGCAGACCGTTGGAGACGAAGAAGCGGACGGCGTACCGCGGGTCGACCGCCACGAGCGGCGAAGGGTCGTGTGCGAGCTGGATGGCGCCGAGGATCCCGATCGTCGCAAACCACACGAGCATTACGGGACCGAACACGCGGCCGATTCCAGCCGTGCCTCTGCGCTGGACGAGAAATAGCGCGATCAGCGTGGCGAGCGTCAGCGGGAGCACGGCGGGATGAAGAGCCGTGGTCGCGACCTCGAGCCCCTCCATCGCGGAGAGGACCGAGATGGCGGGGGTGATGACGCCATCGCCGTAGAGAAGCGCCGCGCCGAAGAGCACCAAGAGAACGAGAACGCGCGTCGCCTTCGTGCGTGAGGCGGCGGTCGCGGCCGACGAGCTCCTCGCCGGGGGGACGCTCTGGCCCTTTCGCGGGAGGGCAAGGGCGAGGAGCGCGAGAATGCCGCCTTCGCCTTCGTTGTCCGCCCGGAGAATGAAGATCAGGTACTTGATCGTGACGGTGAGGGTGAGCGCCCAGAAGACGAGCGACGCGACACCGAGAATGTTGACGGGATTCGCCGCGATGGCGTGGTCCCCGTGGAAGCACTCCGCCAAGGTGTAGAGCGGGCTGGTTCCGATGTCCCCGTAGACGACGCCCAGCGCGGGGAGCGCCAGCTTCCACGCGGAGGAAGTCGCGTGCGTATGGGACCGATCGTGTTCCGGGAGAGCGCCGTCCAGCGTCGCCGCGCGGTTCATCGGAATCACCGAACGCCGGACGCCGCTCGATTACGCTGCGGCCCTCCGAGAGACATCGAACCCATCTTCATGAACCTCGGTCTCTGCTGCGAAACACACCGCCGCTGGGCGGATGGTCGAGAGGACTTCGCGCGCCGTAGGGGCCACCGCGCTCCTTAGTCCTGCAACGTCACCAACGCGCGAGAACCGGTCACCATTGACGCGGGAGAGCGATGGCCGCTGCGACGCGCGAATGCCAAATCCACGCTCGCCATCCGGACGGCGAAACACCGCCGACCCGACCCCGTCCGCCGCGCACAAGACGACGCGCGACCGACGGGATTCGGATCGATGGGCACTGCTCGCGACTCGCGCCTATTCGGCCGCGACGGGAGCGCCGACGAGACCACCGCCGGGGCTCGCCGAAGACACTGCCGCCGGTTCGATGGTCGGGGTCTCCGGGTACGCGCCCGTGCCGTGCTCGTGGAGGTCCATGCCTTCGAGCTCGCCCTCTTTCGAGATGCGGAGCGTTCCGGTCATCTTCACGAGGTAGAACATGATGAGCGAGACGCCGAAGGTCGCAGCCGTGATGCTCGCGCTGCCGATGAGCTGCGCAACGAGAAGCTGGCTGCCGCCACCATAGAAGAGGCCCGTCACCGGCGACGAATCATCCGGACCCGTGGGGCCGGAAGCGCCGTACTTGCCGCAGGCGAGAAGCCCGAGGCTGAGAGTGCCCCAGATGCCGCACGCGCCGTGAACCGGCCATGCGCCGACCGGGTCGTCGATGCGGAGGTACTCCAGCAGATCGACTGCGTAGATGCAGACGACGCCGGCAACCGCGCCCAGAATGACCGCGCCCGTGGGCGACACCCAGTAGCAGGGGCACGTGATCGCGACGAGACCCGCCAAGAAGCCGTTGATGGTGATGCCGCAATCCCACTTCTTGTTGCGCGGATAGAGCCAGAACATCGCGGTGAGACCGCCGGCGCACGCGGCGAGCGTCGTGTTCGCGGCAACGCGACCGCAGCCGATCATATCCATCCCGGAGAGCGTGCTGCCCGGGTTGAATCCGTACCAGCCGAACCAGAGGATGACGCCACCGACAGCGGCGAGCGTCATGTTGTGGGCCGGCATCGGGCCACCGCCGTCGCGCTTGAACTTGCGACCGATGCGGGGGCCGAGAACCATGGCGCCGGCGAGAGAGATGAAGCCGCCGATCGTGTGGACGACCGTCGAACCGGCGAAGTCGTGGAACGCGACGGGCTGAATCGCAGTGAGCCAGCCGTCCGGACCCCAGGCCCAGTGGCCGATGATCGGGTAAATGAAGCCGCTGACGCCGAAGCTATAGAGAAGGTCGCCCCAGAAGCCGGTCCGGCCGACCATGGCTCCCGACGTGATGGTGCTGCAGGTGTCGGCGAAGGCGAACTGGAACAGCCAGTACGCGAGGAACGCGACGCCGGTGCCTTCGTAGGTGTCAGGGACGCCCTGGAGGAAGAACCAGTGGTAGCCGATGAAGCCGTTGCCATGGGCGAACATGAAGGCAAAGCCCCATGCGTAGAACAGAAGGCCGCAGAGGCACGTGTCGACGATGCCTTCCAGCAGCACGTTGACCGCCTCCCGCGTCCGCGCGAAGCCCGCCTCGAGGAACATGAACCCGGCCTGCATGAAGAACACGAGGAACGCCGCGATGACGGTCCACATCGTGTTGATCGGGTTGATATACGCCGGGGTCGGCGGCGTCGCTGCTGCCGCTGCGTCATCGGCGAAAGCCGGATGGAACCAGTACGAACTGACCACCTTGATGATGGCCAGGCACAAGAGCACGCCGCCAACTTTCGCGCCCAAGTAGTACATGAAAAAGCGGCGGTACTCCTGTTGCCGCCAGCGCTCTTTGATTCTCTCTAACATCGGTTTCCCTCGATTTTCGCCGCGAACTGCGGGCGTTTGGTGACGTGGACGAGCCGTCCGGGAACGCTCGTCGCTATTAACGTTGTGTTAATAGGCCACTTGTTTCGCGTTCATGTCGTCGAGGCATCCAGACATGGCGAAGCTTACTTTTTCGTCCGTGCGCGCATACGGGCGAACATGCGGCGCGGTGCGACGCGCAGCGCGGCACGCGACGACGCGACGCGACGAATCGGCGACTCCGGTCAGGGTTCGAGACGGAGCCGGTACCCAATCCCGGTCTCCGTCATCAGGTATTTCGGGCGCGCGGGCTGGCGTTCGAGCTTGTGGCGCAAGTGCGTCATGTACACGCGCAGCGTTTGAACGGTCTGCTCGTTGCCGGGGCCCCAGACCCACTCGAGCAGCTGCTGGTGCGTCACGACCCGGTTCGCGTTCTGCACCAACGTCGCCAGAAGCTTGAATTCGATGGGCGCGAGGTGAACTTCTTTGCCGCGAACCGTGACGAGTCGGCGCTCCAGATCGACGCGGATGTGGCTACCCACGTGGACGACGTCCCCCGGCATGTCGCGGGTGCGCTTCGCTCGACGCAGCGAGGCGCGAACCCTCGCCATGAGCTCCGCGGCGCCGAACGGCTTCGTCAGGTAATCGTCGGCGCCTTCGTCGAGAGCCTTCACTTTGCTGGCCTCGGTCGTCCGCGCGGAGATGACGAGAATCGGCGTGTTGCTCCACTCGCGGAGCCGCCGCGTGACCTCGCCCCCGTCGGCGTCGGGCAGTCCCAGATCGAGAAGGACGAGATCAGGCAATTCGGCGAACGCTTGACGAATCCCTTCCGCGGCCGTCGACGCCTCCAGCGTCTGGTACCCGTACGCTTCGAGCGCGACGCGGACGAAAGTCCTCATCTGCGCTTCGTCTTCGACGATGAGCACCCGGGGCGGAGACTCGTTCACGACGCCTCGAGCCCCGCCGCGGGAGCCGCCGTATCCGGCTCCTCCGGGGCCTTGGACGTGGGTTCGTCGAGGGGCAACGTGAAACGGAACGAAGCTCCACCGCCCGGGCGCTCTTGCACCCAAATGCGGCCGCCGTGCGCGCGCACGATCCCGCGGCAGATCGTGAGGCCCAATCCAACCCCGCCCCCTTCCCGATCGTGGCCGCGATAGAACTTCTCGAAGACACGCTCCGTGTCGTCGGAGGCCACGCCGCCCCCGCGATCGGCGACTTCGATCTCGAGCTCCCGATCGCCGATGGTGACCGCAACGTGGATGGGACTCCCCGGAGGGGTGTACTTGGCCGCGTTCTCGAGCAGATTGATGAACACCTGCTCGATGAGAACGGCGTCGAACGGGGCCAGCGGAAGATCCTCCGCGAGGCTCGTGCCTACCGTCCGGTCGCGAAGTCGGTCGTCCAGCCGGTTCAACGCGGAGCCGACCACTTCTTCGAGCGATTGCGGTTCCTTGCGCACCGCGAGCGCGCCCGCGTCGAGCCGAGTCATGTCCAGGAGATTGTGCACCAGACGATTGAGACGGAGGGCTTCTTCGTGCGCGGTGTTGATGAGGAGCTTGCGCTTCGCCTCGTCCTTCGGGGGTCGCTCGAGGAGCGTGCTCGTGACGCCGGTGATGACGGCGAGGGGCGTTCGCAGATCGTGCGACACGGAGCTCAGGAGAGCGTTTCGCAACTGCTCGGTCTCGACACGGAGGGTGGCGCGCTGCGCCTCGTCGGCGAGCACCGTCCGCTCGAGCGCGGAGCCGACCAACGCGGCGAAGGCTTCGAAGAGCTCGCGGCTCTGTCGATCGAGGGGCGATCGGTCCTCACGAAGGAGCGCGAGCTTCGCC
>DATHQY010000062.1:0-4344 GCA_035482215.1 Polyangiaceae bacterium
AGACCTCTATACCATCTACGATGCGCTTCGGGGGAGCATCGGATACGTCCCCCAGGACGACATCGTGCACCCGGAGCTCACGGTCTTCGAAGCCGTGAAATACTCGGCGCGGTTTCGCCTCCCGCCCGACTATTCGGATGACGAGATCAACCGCCGCGTCGACGAGACGCTCCGCGACCTCGGCCTCGAAGGGGTGCGAAACCTCCAGATCGGCCGGCCCGAAAAGAAAGTGCTCTCGGGCGGGCAGCGAAAGCGCGTGAACATCGCGCTCGAGCTCGTGACCGATCCGGTGATTCTCTTTCTCGACGAGCCGACGAGCGGCCTCGCGGCAGACGACACGACGGCGCTCATCCATCTCTTGTCCGAGCTCGCCAAGAGCACCGGCAAGACGATCGTCATGACGATCCACCAGCCGGCGAAGGACGAATTCGAGAAATTCAATCTGTGCTTCATCATGGGATACGGCGGCGTCCCGACGTACTTCGGTCCGACTGGCAGCTCCGCATACGACTTCTTCGGTTCGATCGCCGAACGCACGTCGCCGGGGACCCACAAGCGCGTCGACAACCCGCGCGACATGTTCGACATGCTGAACGTGCGCGAGCGCGTCACGCTCGAAGAGATGCGCCGCGGCAATCCACAGGTCGTGCGCATCGCGGCGCGCCTCGAAGCCGCCAAAGCATGGCGCACGGAGTTCTTCCGCAACGACAATCCCGTCTTCCAGCGCATGTATTCGGGCAGGCGCGCGGTCGGCGGTGCGTCCGGGGCTCCCGGCGTGCCCCACAAGGCCGGCGTCGCCAAGCTCCGGCAGTTCGGGCTCCTCGTGTCGCGCTATTGGAAAGTGAAACTTCGGGACAGCACGGGTTCCGCCATCATGTTTCTGCAGGCGCCCGTCATCGGCCTCCTCTTGTGGATCGTCTTCGGCGCGCAGAAAGAGGCGGTGCCGTACTGGTGCCTCGGAGCGCTGCAAGAGCTCTCCTCGAAGAACAACATGAGCCAGAGCACGACCACCAATCTGCTCAACTCGATGAAGCCGACCATGGATCACACGGCCGCGATGTTCTTCGTCGTCGTGAGCTGCATCTGGTTCGGTACGAGCAATGCGGCGCGCGAAATCGTGACCGAGCGTGCCATCTATCTACGCGAGCGCATGGTGAATCTCGGGCTCGTGAACTACGTGCTTTCGAAATACTTTCTTCTCACGTTTTTCTGCATCGTGCAGTGCTCGGTGCTTCTCGCGATCGTGTTCTTTTCGCTGGGTTTCAGCGGCGGCCCGGCCGCGTGCTTGCTGGAGCTCGGCAACCTCGTCGCGCTCGGAATGAATGCGACGGCGCTCGGCCTCGCGATCTCCGCGCTGGTCGGCTCCGCGGAGGCGGCGATGGCGCTCACGCCCATCGCGCTCATTCCTCAGGTCGTGCTGGGCGGCCTGATGGTGCCGATGACCACCAACGCCGACCTCAAGCCCCTCATGCTCATGATGCCGTCGCGCTGGGGATTCGAAGGCGCCATTACGCCGGAGCGAATGGCCATCGCCGCGCAGCCGGCGTGGAACATCGACTTGAGCAAACCCGACCTGACGAGCCTCCCGGACTTCATCACGGCCGGACGCTTCCAATGCGCAGCCGCGCAAGTCGCGAGCGACTCGATCTCCGGAGCCTGGGGTTTCACCGAATGGAGCACGCTCTGGCTCCCTGCGGCGGTGCTCTACGGAATGACGCTCGTCATTCTGATCGTGCTCCTGATCGCGCTCCGCCGGCGCGATCCCGTGTGAGCCGGAGGCCGGCCGCGATGACCTACGAGCCCGCCGCGGAAGGATTCGCCCTCGCACAGGCGTATGCCCTCGAATCGCTCGAGACGACGCTTCTCGCGCGCGCGAAGGCGCCCGTCGACGCGGCCATTCTCGCGCTCTTCGATCGCGCTGTCTCGAGCGTTCCCGCGTATCGCGCGTTCCTCGCGGCGCAGGGCGTCGACCCCGCGGCAATCGGGACGCTCGCGGATTACACGCGCCTCCCGCTCGTGACCAAAGACAACTACGTGCGCGTCTACCCGCTCGCGGAGCGATGCCGCGGCGGCCGGCTCGACGCGGTCGAGACCCTCGCGCTGTCATCGGGATCAACGGGAGAAGCCACCGTGTGGCCGCGGGACTTGCAGGCCGAGATTGAAGTCACGCGGCGGTTCGAACACGTGTTTCGTCACGGGTTTCGCGCGGCCGATCGGTCGACGCTCGCGGTCGTCGCGTTTCCGCTCGGGACCTGGGTCGGCGGGATGTACACGGCCGCGTGTTGCCGGATGCTCGCGGCGAAGGGCTACCCGCTGACGGTGGTCACCCCTGGCAACAACGTGCCGGAGATTCTCCGCATCGTGTCGCTGCTCGGCGGCGCGTTCGAGCAAGTCGTGCTCCTCGGGTACCCGCCGTTCGTGAAAGGCGTCATCGACGAGGGCATCGCGCGCGGCATGGACTGGTCCGCGCTTCGGCCGAAGCTCGTTCTCGCGGGAGAAGTCTTCACCGAGGAATGGCGAAGCTGGGTGGCCGAGCAGGCGGGAATCGCGGATCCGGTCAGCGACGTCGCGGCTCTCTACGGCACCGCCGACGCCGGCGTCCTCGGAAACGAGACCCGCCTATCCGTCGCCATCCGCCGGTATCTGGCCGCCCATCCGGACGCCGCCGAGTCGCTCTTCGGCGAACGGCGGCTCCCCACCCTCGTGCAGTACGATCCCCACGCGCGATTCTTCGAGGCGACGGAGGGGACACTCCTCTTCTCGGCGGACGGCGTCGCGCCGCTCGTGCGCTACCACATCTCCGACCGCGGCGGCGTCATCGCGTACGACGCGATGATCGCGGCCCTCGCCGCGAGGGGATTCGACCCGCGCATCGATCCGTCCGTGGCGCTCGCGCCGGTCGCGGCGCTGCCGTTCGTCTACGTTTTCGGGCGGTCGCACCACGCCGTGTCGTTCTACGGAGCGAACGTCTTTCCCGAGATGATCAGCGTGGGCCTCGCGGACCCTTCCGTGCGCGCGGGCCTGACAGGCAAGTTCGTCATGCAAGTCGAGGAGGACGCGAGCCGCGACGCACGCTTCGTGATCGTGATCGAGCTTGCGCGCGGGATCGAAGGCAGCGCCGCGCTGGCCAGCCGCGTCCGCGCTTCGATCGTCCAGGGGCTCTTGCGTCTGAACAGCGAGTACGGCGCCTACGTACCGTCGTCACGCCAGGAGCCCTCGATCGAGCTCCGGCCCCTCCACGACGCGGATTACTTCCCGCCGGGCATCAAGCACCGCTGGACGCGAACGCGTTAGCGCCGTTGCGCTACGACCTTGCCCAGGGCGATCCAGGCTCGCCGAAGCGCATGCCCTCGGGGAACGTCAGATCGAAACGCGACGACAGGACGACAAGGAGCTCTTCGGGATCGTCGACGGTTCGCGCCTCCTTCGTGCCACGGCCGTAGGTTGTGAGCTCGCGGTTGTAGAGGACGAAGCGGGCTTCGCGCGTCGCCGAGCTCACGATCAAGTTTTGCCGGAACCGCGACGCGGGATGGGTCGCCGTGTACCAATTGGCGACCTCGAAATCGATCGGGGGAAGGGGCTCGTCCGTGAACGTGTAGAGGTCGCGCCACTCGCCCGCAACCAGGGCCTGCACAAGCCGTTCGTGTGCGAAGGTCAGGACGCGTTGGGCCTCGAAGAGCGACGGCTGCGGCTCCGAGTGACCGAGCGCGAGCGGGGAGGTGAGTCCGACGCCGCCGTATCCTCCGTCGACCAGGAATCGCACGCCTCCGATGCCAATGGTGAGCACCATGTGCGTGCGAGGTAGGGTCACGCCCTCCGGCACGCGCCATCGCCCCCGCCCCATGTGCCTCTTCACGTCGAAGCCGATCCGTTCGAGGACGCCCGCGAGGAGCGTGTTGTGCTCGAAGCAGTAGCCGCCACGCCGGCGCTGAATCAGCTTCTCCTGAAGCGACAGAGCGTCGAGCAGGATCGGACGTCCGAGCAAGACATCGAGGTTCTCGAAGGGCAGCGCCAGAGCGTGGTGCTCGACGAGCGCCGCGAGCACGTCGTAGTCGGGCGTGCAGTCGCCGTCATATCCAATGCGCGCGCAATAGGCCTTCACGTCGTAGGGTTCCGCGTTCACGGGACAGCTCACTAGCGCCGTTTTCCGCCAGGCAGGTCGCGAAAAACACGCCGGCGTCGAGCGACCGCAGGGCCGTCCCGGGACACCCCGCGCCGTCCCGAGACACGTCAGCGGCTCCTTTCGGGGAGGCCCCGGGCCGAAACCTGCGGCTATAGGCCTTCCATTGTCTTGGCAATGAAGTGCCCATAGTTTGGCCATTTTCGCGCGGGCTCCGGGTTTTC
>DATHQY010000063.1:0-10501 GCA_035482215.1 Polyangiaceae bacterium
CGGACCGCGGGATCCGCCGCGGGCGCCCTCGCGAGGCCCCACAAGAGTGCCTTCACCCAGAGGAACGTCCCCCCGCAGACGATCGGCGTCTTTCCGCGCGCGCGGACGTCTTCGACCGCGCGCGCAGCGCGTTCGGCCCACAGCGCGGCGTCCATCGGTTCGAGCGGATCGATCGCGCCGACCAGGTGGTGGGGGGCACGCGCCAGCTCTTCGGCGCTCGGCTTTCCCGAGCCGATGTCGAAGCCGCGGTAGATCTGGATGCTGTCGGCGCTGACGACCTCGCCGCCGATGCGCTCGGCCACGGCTACGGCGAGGGACGTCTTCCCGCTGGCCGTCGGCCCGACGACCGCGAGGAGTTGCCCCGGGGCTGCGCACGCGCGCGCGATCGCGAGCGCCTGCTCAACGGCCGACGCGTCGTTCGAGCTCGTCATATCCGATCCGCGTGACCAGCGGTCGCCCGTGCGGGCAATGGCCTGCGAAGTCGATGCCGTCG
Source organism: Polyangiaceae bacterium (assembly GCA_035482215.1). Taxonomy (GTDB): domain Bacteria; phylum Myxococcota_A; class Polyangia; order Polyangiales; family Polyangiaceae; genus Palsa-1150. Next base: position 494 of record DATHQY010000063.1, read on the forward strand.
AGCGCGGTCAGAAGCGCCCCGACTTCTTCGCGCGTGAGGGTATCGCCCGCGCGGACGCTCCCGTGGCACGCCATCGTGGCCAGAACGAGATCCGCCGCGTCGCCGAACGGCCGCTTGGCCATGCGCGCCATCTCGGCGACGAGATCGCGCACGATCCGTTCGGGGCCGGTCCGTGTGAGCAGCACCGGGATCGCATCCACGACGATGGCGCCCTCGCCCATCGGACGCGCCTCGACGCCGAGGGCCGCCATCGCATCCACGTGCTCCTCGACGACGGCGACCTCCGCGGGCGACATCTCGACGAGCTGGGGGATGAGCAGCCGCTGCGTCGCGATGGCACGGGAAGCGTAGTCCTTGCGCAGCCGGTGGAACGTGACGCGCTCGGCGGCGGCGTGCTGGTCGATGACGTAGAGGCCGTCCGGCCCGCTGCAAAGGAGAAACGTGGAGCGCACCTGCGCGAGAAACTCGAGGGTTCCGTAGAAGCCGACGCCCTCGAAGAGAGTGGCCGGGGCGTCGAAGGGGTCCGCGGACTGGTTCGGCGCGTCGTCCTGCGGAAACGCAGCGGGGGCTGGAGCGACGCCGAGATTCCACGGGTCGATCGCTGGGGATGGGGAGGGCTCGGCCACGCGCTCGGAAAGGCTGCCCGGCCAGCCGAGAGCCGGCGGCGCTTGCAATGGGGGCATCTGCGACGGCAGCGCGTGCGTCGGCCCCGCCGGCCATGCGCGTGTCCCCAGTGCGGGGAGCGAAAACGCGCGCGCCAGTGATGCGTGCAACTCGCGCGTCACCGCATCGAGTAGCCCGCGGCCGTCGGCGAACCGAACTTCGGCTTTCTGTGGATGCACGTTCACGTCGACCTGCTCGAACGGGAGGTCGACGTACACGACACCGACCGGATACCGGCCGACTTCGAGCACCGACCCGTAAGCTTGCGCGACGGCGCGCGCGAGACCGCGATCACGGACGGGCCGGCCGTTGACGAGCAGGTGGAGGCCCCCGGCGCCGGCCCTCGCACGTTCCGGCGCGCCAAGGTGCGCTTCGATGCGGAGAGGCCCTCGTTCTCCGAGGCATGGATGCAGGCGCTCGCCGTCGAACACCTGTGCGGCGCGGTCGCTCCGCGTGGCGACGCGAAGCCATTCGCGCACAATGCGCTCGTCCCGAACCAGGACGAAGGTGAGCGAGGGCCGCGACAGCGCCGCCATCTGCAGAGCCTCGGTCACGTGGGCCGCTTCGGTGCCCGTCGACTTCAGAAATTTGCGTCGCGCCGGGACGTTGAAAAATAGATCGCTGATCTCGAAGCGCGTGCCTTCTGGAGCCCCGGCCGGGCGAACATGCGTGCGGCGCCCGCCGTCGACGACGACTTCCGTTCCGGAGGTGGCGCCTCGCGCGCGCGTGACGAGCCGCAACTTGCAGACCGACGCGATGCTCGGGAGCGCCTCGCCGCGGAACCCGAACGTGCGCAGCTCGAAGAGGTCCTCCGTGCGATGGATCTTACTTGTCGCGTGCCGTTCGAGCGCGAGCACCGCGTCGTCGGCGTCCATGCCCTCGCCGTCGTCGGTCACGCGAACCAGGTCGATTCCGCCGCGTCCGATCTCCACGTGCACACGCGTCGCGTCGGCGTCGATCGCGTTCTCGACGAGCTCTTTGACGACGCTCGCCGGCCGCTCGACCACCTCGCCTGCAGCGATCTGATTGGCCAGATCGTCCGGCAGCTGCTGAATCCGGCCCATCGGGGCGTCACCGCCCTCGGGCGCGATCGGCTGCGGGCTCGAAGTACTCCAGCGATCGGCGCCGGGTGAGGCCGACCACGATAAGGGCGCTGGCCATTGTCCCGAAGGCGATCGACACGGGGAACCCCCGCACGAGCGCGTCGGAGCGCATGGCGGCATCCTCCTCGCGGGTACGATCCGGGCGCATGTGCAGCACGGCGAGCCCCACCGTTTGCCGGAATTGGATGTACGCGCTGACCGCGTCCCGCATGAGCCAGTAGCCCGCTGCGTTGGCGGCGGCCTGCGCGATGATGAGCTGGACCAGGGCGGTTCTCGCGCCCCGGCTGCCGCGCAAGGTCCGAAACGCGGCGATGAATACGGCGATTCCGAGAAGCATGACCAGCACAGAGAGGGGCCACCCGCGGGACTTGGCGGCGTCGACGGCGTGCAGGAGCAGTTCGAACTGGGCGACTACGGCGGCGCGATCGGTGGCGTCCGTGAAGACTTGCGTCAGAGCCGTCGGATCGTTCGGAACTTGGTAGATCTCGATCCCTTCCTGCCCGACGCAGGCCCCCATCGTTCCCATGCCCATGGCGCCGACCACGGCGAGAACGAGATACCAGGGGCGCTTGCGGCGCGCGGTCGCCATCCGAGTGGCAGCGAGATAGCACGGCTATCGAACCGATACGACGGTATGGCACCCCAAGACGATCTCGACCTGGCTCGCCTCCGAGGCTTGGAGCTCCGCGCATGTCGCCGGACATACATCGATCGCCGTTGGCATCGTGCCCGTCGTGCCTTGGCTCGGGTCGACGTCGTAGTACCAGCCTCCGGACGCGGGATCGCAGCCCTGGGAGCTCGCCGCATAGGGGAGCGTCGCGATGGCGGCGTCCTCACCGCCGGCCGCCGCCGACAGCTCCACATTCACTTCGCTGTAGTCCGGGATCTGCGACGACGCACTCGTGAGCGCCGGGAGCTGGAACTGGCAGGGCAACGTCGAGCCGCGGATAGCGTTCAGGGCCGCGACGAACTGGCTCTCGATGGATCCGCCGCCGTCGGCAAGCTCGGTCGAGATAATGTAGGGGTTTCCAGTGCCGCCGGCGGCCGCGATACGGTCGAGAGCGTCCGTGCCCGACGTGATGTCGTCGGGCGTGAAAACGCCGATGCCGAACGTTTCGATGGAGGGCGTCGCAGCCAACCCCGACGCCGCGATCGCTGCGACGACCGCGACAGCATCGGTCGTGCCCGAGGTGGAGCAAAGCGGCCCGCTCTGGCCCGCGGCTTCGTTCGGCATCCCGTCGGTCGCCAGCACTGCGACGACCTTGTGGTCCGGATGGGCCGCGGCGAAGTTGCTGGCGCCTTGCAGTGCCCCCTCGAGCGCGGCCGCCGTCGGCGTGCCGCCCTGAGGCGTGCGCGATGCGAGCGATTGCGTGACGGCGTCCGCGATTCCGGGAAGCGAATCGATGCCGACCGCTGGCGTCGCGTAGTCGGCGCTCGCGCAACTGTCGCCGTTCGCGCAGGCCGGCGTCGACGTCTGGCAAACGCCGAGATCGAAGCCATTGGCGTCGCGCCCGCAGCCGCTTCCAGGTGTGGTGCACAACGTATTGGGATCGCTCGCGCAGGTGCCGACCGGCACGCAGGACGCCGCGAAGCAATCGTCGTCCGAATGGCACGAGGCTCCCGAGCCGTCATCGCAGATCCGCGTCACGCACGGACCGGCCGCGCCGCATTGCGAATCCCTGGAGCACGAGGACGGAATACCTGCCGCGTACGAAGGGAAGTACTGGACGCCCATCCCGAGCCCGGCGGACGCCGGATCGGATGTGAACGCCGCGACGGCCGCGGAGACCTGGCTCCACTTCGATTGGCCGTCCGCCACCAGATCGTTCATCGAGCCGGACGTGTCGAGCATGAAGAAGAGGTCGAGCGGGGTGCGCACTGCTGGCACGCTGCGCGTCGCGCACGCGGCGAAGCCATCGGGCGCTGAGTCCCCGACCGTCTCGAGCGAAGTGCTCAGCGGTCCTGCGTCGACACGCCCGTAGACCGGGGGCCGTGCGTCGGGCTCGTTCGCCTCGGTCGATCCGATCGCGTCGCTCGCGCTTGCGTCGCTCCCCGGCGAGGCCTGCGTAGGGGGCGGCGCGGCCGTTTCGCCGGCGGGCTCGGTGCCGCATGCGGCGGTGACGAACAAGATCGCAGCGAGAAGCCGCGGGAAAAATCGCATGTTCGACGGCACGTAAAGGACGGGACGACGAAACGAGAACGCGAACGGAGACCAGAAACCCGCCATGAGCCACCTCGTCGGTTGGCCGCGCGCGAAGAGGCGCAGCTTTGCTCCCCTATCGGACGGGACCCGGACGAGTTGCTTTGCGCGAGGGTGCGCAGGACGAGTTGCGTTGCTTTGCGCGACGTGCGCTGGACCAGTTGCTCTGCGAACGAGCGCGCGGTTACCTTTTGGGAGGCGGCAAGCGCGAGGACCCGGCACGGAGAGCCTAAATGACGAAGTGGAAAAGCCCTATGTTGGTCGCGGCGGTGGCGGGCCTTTTGGCCGGTGCTTCGGGCTGCGACAAGAAGGATTCGGCGGCGCCTTCTTCGGGCGCCACGCCGGCGTCGGCCGCGACAGCGACCGCGTCCGGCAAGCATGCCTGCAAGGGCCAGAATGCCTGCAAAGGCCAGGGCGGCTGCAAAACGGACAGCCACGGATGCAAAGGACAGAACGCCTGCAAAGGCCAGGGCGGCTGCAATATGTCGTGAGCGCTTCCGCCATACGGCGGAGTCGCCCGCGCGCCGCTTCATGCCGGCGGCGATGCGGGGATTATTGGAGCAGCTTGAGCGCGAGCTGCGGAGCCTGGTTGGCTTGCGAGAGGACCGACGCGCCGGCTTGGGCGAGCACCTGTTCACGCGCGAGGTTTGCGGTTTCGCTGGCGACGTCGACGTCCTGAATCGTGCTGAGCGCGGAGCTCAGGTTGTTCTGCATGTTCGTCGTGGCTTGCGAGGCGTCCTGAAGGCGGTTCATCGCCGCGCCGAAGACGCCGCGCGTCGTGTTGAGCGACTGCATCGCAGTGTCGATCGTCTGCAGGATGCCGGCGCTCGTCACCGTCGTGCCGGCGACGCCGAGGCCCGCGGTGTCGCATCCGCCGAACGTGACGCCGATTGAATCGGTGGCCGTGCCGTCGATGCCAACCTGAAAGTTCACCGTCGTCTGCGCGCCCGCGAGGAGCGTGTTGCCGTTGAACGTCGCGTCGCCGGCGACACGGTCGATCTCCTGTAGGTCCTGCTGGAACTCGGTGTTGAGGCTCGTGACGTCGTTCGAGCTCATCGTGCCGTTCTGCCCTTCGACTGCGAGCTCGCGCATGCGGGTCAAGAGGCTGTCGATCTGATCGGCCGAACCGTCCGCCGTCTGGCACATGCTCACCGCGTCGTTCGCGTTCTGAACGGCGACTCCGTACGACTGGATCTGCGCGTTCATGCTCTTCGCGATGCCGAGACCGGCCGCGTCGTCAGCCGCGCTATTGATGCGGTAACCGCTCGACAGCTTCGTGAAGCTGCCTTGCACGGAGTTCTGGGTGTTCGACAGGTTCTCTTCCGCAACGAGCGCGGAGGTGTTGGTCTGCAGATAGATGGGCATGGCTGGTTTCCGTCCTCGTGGGTGACTGAATCCACGAAAAGCAGGAATCGGGCCGCCCGTCCGGGTGCGCTCTAACTGACGCTAACCATTCGACGAAAATCGCGACGCGCCCGGGGGCGCCGAAAATTTGACGGCGCCCGGTGCGCGCGTCCGTCAGGAAGTTGGCGTGACGAGGCGCGGCGAGAGGTCATTGCGCACAGCAGATCGTCGCCGGCGACGTGAGGGCCACGTTCGTCGCGGACGAAGCGCCCGTCGCGGTGCAACTCGCATTCACCGCATCCGGCACGAACGTGTAGGAGGTGGCATTCATCGCGCTGAACGAGCTCTGGCACGACCCGTCGACGCGGAACGCCGTGTCCATCGTCTGGCACGTATTGTCCCTGAATGTGTCCAGCGTTCCGCTGCATGTATCCGCGCCGATCGCGCAGCCGCAGTCGCTGCACGCAAGATTCGCCGGGCCGCCGACCCAGTGTGGCGTGGAGAACGGCGAGCCTGCGGGGCACCCGACCGGCGCGCCGGGCATCATGATGCAGACCATGTAGTCCCCGTCGATGGCCGCGCCGCACGGCTCACCCGTGCTGCAGGCCTGGGTCAGGGACACGCCGGCCGTGCACATGCGCTCTTCGGCTCCGTAAGTGATCTGGCTCGGATCCCCGACGCCCGGCGACGAGCAGGAACCACTGGCCGGAGCGGGCGGCGTGTATTCTACGGCGTCGAACGTGTTCGGGCCTTGGCCGCCAGGCGACGGATACGGAAGGCAATTTCCTCCCGGATCGAGCGCGAGGGCCGCGCCCGCGGTCGTGCACGTCGCCGGTGCCCCGCCGTTGCTCCCGAAGCCTCCGAAACCACCGCCGTTGCTGGTCCCGTACGCAGCGCCGATCGTCCCTTGATCGCATGAGGGCTGGCTCGTGACGGCGCACGCGCCGCAGCTGCATGCGTTTGCGGCGTTCGGCGCCTCGACCACGTCATTCGGTCCGCCGCTGAAGTCGGCCGGGCAAGGCTGCGTGCGGTCTCCGGCGAACGCCACGATCGACCACCCCGTTGGAACGACGACGCACGTCGCTCCGTTCGTCGCGGTAGCGCAGGTCGGCGCGTCGAGCGAACCATCATTGCTTCCGACGACGAGGACGTCGGGTGGCGTGCCGTCCGGTACGCTCGCGTCGTGGCCGCTCGAGTCGGGAGCCGCGCCGTCGCGGAGAGCTCCGTCCGGCAGCGTCGCGTCGGAAAGGCTCGTGTCGCTCGCATCCGGAGCGACCGATCCTTCCATGGTCTCGGTCGTCCCGTCGGGGCCTAAACTCGAAGCTTCCGGACCGTCCGCAACGTCACCGAGGGGGACCCCCGTCCCGTTCATGTCGAGCGAGCATCCTGCGATCGAAACGAGACCCGTGGCTGCCGCGCACCACGCGACACGGAGAGCAAAGCGCGGCATTCGACAAAAAACTTACTTACCGCGCGCCTGATCGTCCACCGCCTGGCGCATCGCCTTCAGGAGCGGGTCCTCGTTTACCGGCGTTTCGGGCGCCGTTGGCGTTGCGGTGATCGAAGGCGCTGCTGCAGGAGCAGGCATGGCGGCCGGTTCGCTCGTGGCTGGATCTTGCGCGGGAGTGTCCTTGCGCGAAGGTGCTACCGCCGCTTGAACCGTAGGAGGGTTGGAATCCTCGGTCGTCGTGTCCGAATCGCTGGTTATGCTTGTCGCGTCACCCGCGGCGCGCGCCGCACCACTTCGCGCCGGGCGAAGCGGATGGGGCACCGCCGGCGCTATCGGTGCCACATAACGGCGAGACGCGGGCACGCGCGGCAGATCATCGACGTTCGCCGTGGCGACCAAGCCGCCGGGCGGCGTCGGCGTTTGCGAAGCGCTGTCGCTCGATGGAGAAGGCGCGTGCGCAGGACTCGCGTGCGCGCTCGCGGACGACTGAGCCGCTCCTTGCGCCTGCGCGGACGTCGACTCGGAGTCCGTCGATGGAGCGCCCCGATGCGCTTGCAGCATCATTCCGATCGCGATCAGAAGGCCGGCCGCGACGACGCCCCCAGGAATCAAAAGCGAGCTGCGCCTGCGGAGAGACGCCGGGTACTCGAACCCGTCGGCCATCGTTGCGGGGAACACCGGCGCGACCATCGGCGCAACGGAGGCTTGCGACGGTGGGGCAGCCAAGAGGGCGGCGGTCGGCGACAGCATCGGCGCTACGCACGGCGGCGCCGACGGAGCGGCGTACGATGGTACCGGCGGGCGCGCTTCCAGGTGCGAAGGAACGGCGTACGATGGTACCGGCGGGCGCGCCTCCGCGTTCGTTGGCGGAACCGACTGCGGCGCCGGAACGAATCCGGAGGCATCGATATACGGCACCGGATGAGGCAGCGTGCTCGCGATGCTTTCGAAAGAGCGCGGCGGCGGCATCATCGGCGGAACAAACGCGCCCGACCCGGGGGCCGGCGCGTGCGAGCCGGATGTGGGGAGCGGCGCCGTAAGACGCGCCGCTGCGGCCACTGCGCTACCGGTAGTTCGCACCGACGGCGACGTCACCGTAGGGAGCGGCCCGACGACCGAGCTGGCGGACGCAGGGAACATCGGCGCCGAAGACGCGGGCGCAGGGGCTCCTGGCGGAGCCGGCGTCGATATTTTACGAAGCACGAGCTTCCGCGGGCGCTGCGGAGGAAGGCCTGAATCAGAGCTCGACATGTTGGTTTGCCCGGACAGCTGTAGGCAACTGGGGTTCTTGCTTTCCGTCCCTCCTTTTCTTTTTGCACAACCGGTGTGCGACGCAAGGGCGACGGTAGGGCTCTAACGGTGAAAAACGCGCATCGTGGGCCCAGACGCGCGGGGGACGGCACACGGAGCGCCGCGTCATTTTCGACGGAGCTCTGCCTTCGCGAAGGACTCGACCTTGGCTCCTTTTACGAATCTTCACGCTGGGTACGCGCGCTCTCGACCCACGGCGACACATCGATCTCTCCGTCACGCGAATCAACGCGAACAATGAAATAAGAGGAGAGTTCGACATGCTCGGATTTATTCTGGGGGCGCTCTGCGTCGTCGCCGCGGTCAAAGTGATGCGTCGCGGCTGGATGTGGCACCATGGCGGACGCTTTTGCCAGCCGTTCGCACACCCCTTTGTTGACCGCTTTGGGGGCTATCGGCCCGGGTACGGACGAAGCGGATGCGGCGGATTCGGCCGCTTCGGCGGCTTTCGCGACGGCTACGGCCCGGACCGCGATCGATGGGCCGGCGATCGCCACGGCGACGCCGCGCCGGGCGCCGGAATCTGGAACGGTTTCGACGGACCCCGTCGATGGCTTTTGCGCGGCCTCTTCGAACGCCTCGAGACGACGCCCGGCCAGGAAAAAGCGATCCTCCTGGCGCTCGACCGTCTTCGTGACGAGCGCAGTCAGGTGTTCGACGAGCTTCGCCAGTCGCGTGCCGCAGTGGCGCGCGTCATCGAGGGTGGGCTTGTCGACGATGCAGCGCTGGAAGAAACGTTCGCTCGCCACGATCGCGTGCTCGCTCGGGCGCGCGTGTCCTTCGTCGAAGCGCTGAAAACGGTAACGGAGGCGCTCGACGAGCGGCAGCGGAAAGAGCTCGCCGCGCTCATCGCAAGCCGCCGGTTCTTCGGGGGCTAGCGTCCTCGGCTGGCTCGCCACAATTGGTACGCCCCGAACGTGGCGAGCAGCGCGCCGAGGACGATGAGCGGCACGGAGGTCGTCGTCCCCGGAAGAACGAATTGTCCGCTGGCGCCGGCAAGGGCGGCGACGAGACCGAAGCCCAAATTCCAGATTCCGGATTTCACGAAGACGGAGCCTAAAAAAATTGGCTTCCGAGCGCGAGCGATGGTCACCTATTCGCTCCCGATGAAGGATCGAGCACGCCCAAAGCCCCCGCGCGGGTCGCGTGCCAATGAGTGCACCGAAGAAGCCGACGCCCAGGGTCCTTCGTCGGAAGTCCGGCCGGTCGAAGCCGTCATTGCGCGCTCGCTTTACGTCGCGACGCGGCTTCGTGGCGCCGACGCGCAGGGCGCGATCGTCACCGTGACCGACGTGATCGGTCGCGTGCTCTTCGAAGGTGGGCTCGGCACCGACGGCACCGTGCACATCGTCCTCGACGGGCTCGGCGAGCGCGCCGTCGTGCGCGTCTTGCTCGAAACCGTGCGTGTTCACCGGCAGGCCGAAGTCGTCATCGCCCGCCCGGTCACCGAGCACGCCTTTACCTAACCGCGCCCAAAAGATAGGGACGCGCCGCAGCGCGGTCTCCGCGGCGCCTGTCGGGGTGCGCCAAGCCCGGGCGCGCGGTGAACGCCCGCCCGGCATTGGGCGAACTCACTGCCTGTCCGGAGACACTCGGCGCCATCGCGAGACACCCGACCGGCGCCTCGGGGACCGGCCCGCGGCCCGATACCCCGGCTATCGGCCTTTGATTGCCTTGGCAATGGAATGCCCATTGTGAGGCCAATTTCGCGGGGGCTTCGAAGATCGCCCGGCGGCGACCGCGAGCTCGAAGGGCGCTTCCGCTGGTTGGCACGAGACGTGTTCTTTGGGCTCGGAATGCACCCCGTGTTCTTCGGTTTGAAGCGCGCGTACTACGCCACGCTCGGGCTCACGCGACGGACGCTCCGCAAGATGGGGCTGACCGCGGCTCGCATGGACATGCTCTACGTGATCCACAAGAGGGGGCGGTATTCGACG